>QEVJ01000002.1 GCA_003576845.1 Planctomycetota bacterium | reverse complement strand
GATCGAGGATTAAATAACATCCCAAATTGAGATGCCGTATTTGCTGCACAGGTCGTGCTAGCACCGGCGGGTTCGGGAGGTTATTTCGTCCTCGACCCTCACGCTCTCGCCCGCCGCATCACCAGGTACTCCACCAGGGCCCGGTCGAACTGCATGCTCGTATCGAGCGGAACGTAGTCGATACCGCTTTGGAAGCATTCGCGGCGGAACATTTCGCGGAAGTCGTTGACTTCGGCCAGGTAGTCCGCCCGGATCCCGGTCGCGTCGACGGGATCGAGGGCTTCGTGCGTTTCGGGGTCTTCGAACTCGGCGACGCCCTCGAAGGGGAAGCGGACTTCGGCTTCGTCGAGAATGTGGAACAGGATCACGTCGTGCCCCGCGTGGCGCAGGCGGCGGAGCGATTGGATGGCGGGCTGCGGCTCGGCGAGCAGGTCGGAAAACAGCATCACGAGCGAGCGGTGCTTGAGCATCGCGTCGAGCTGCGTGAGACTGGCGGCGATGTCGGTCTCGCCGGTGGGCCGCAAGTTGGCGAGCGTCGAAAGGACGGTGCCGATGTGCGTGCGTTTCGATTTCGGCGGGACGCTGGCGCGGATTTTCTGGTCGAACGTAACGAGGCCGACGGGGTCTTGCTGGTGGACCATCAGATAGCAGAGGGCCGCGGCAAGGCAGATCGCGTAGTCGAACTTCGTGACGTCCTGGCGATACGTGTAGCCCATCGACTGGCTCAGGTCCATCACGAGGTATCCGGTGATGTTCGTTTCGGCCTCGAACTTCTTGATGTAATACTTGTCGGTCTTGGCGTAGACGAGCCAGTCGATGTCCTGCGGGTTGTCGCCCTGCGTGTATTTGCGATGCTCGCTGAACTCGACGGAAAAGCCGTGATAGGGACTGGCGTGCAGACCTTGAAAGAAGCCCTTGACGATGAACTGAGCGCGCAAGTCAAGCCGGGCGATCTGGCGGATAACGTCGGGTTTGAGGTACTTTTCGACGGTGGGCATGAGCGCCGGCTGTTGCTAACGGTCGCGAAGCACCGCTTCGAGGTGGCGACGCAAATGCTCTTCCACGAATTTCTTGCCACCGATCGAATCGTCATAGAAGATCACTCGATACGCGCTAATATCGAATGGCAGCTTCTTCTCGGGAGAACGCCGCGCAAGCAGAACAACCGGCTTTCGCAGAGCGTGTGCATACCCCAACTCGTAGAATACGTTAGGGTTGTTCGTGCTGATCTCGGCGACAATTACGTGAGCTTCATCGATCTGGCGACGAATATCTTCGAGAATGATTCCCGGAGCATAGATCTCATCTACTCGAATGACTTTGAATTCGAGGTCCTTCGCGACAGTCTGAATTACATCCTGGTAAAGCGTATTGAACGGTTCCTCGAAGGGCATCACTACAAATAGTCGAGGCGCATGTCGCGTAATCGTCATGTCCGAATAAGAAATCGGCTTGCGGCCATAGGCATAAAGTCCCCACCCGGAACCTTCCATCGGAGTCGGAACGACCGTCTCAAGTACATCGACTTGGTCAATCTGCAATTGCACTCGTTGGCCTACGAAAGAGACTCGCAATTCGTGTTCGACATCCGGCCGAAGGTTGGAAATATGACCGCCGTCGGCCAGCGACACGAAACCTAGCCCAGGAACGAATTGGAATATGGAAAACGCTCGTTCGAATGCGCCCAAGGCCGCGCCGACGTAAGGTTTATTTCGCGAGCTGAAGCCAAAGAAAACGCCTCCAGAGGTTTCACTGGCTTCGGAAAGCTTCACGTTCGACGTAATTGCGCCGTCTTTGACGCGCTTGGCGTTGAGGAATAGCCCGATTCCGTCCTGATCGAGAATCGGTCCCTCATACGCACATTGGTCGCCGTTGGTCCATCGGCCGACGATGGCTTGCCAGTTGCCAGGAGACTCGCTTTCGGGCGATGTCGACACGTCGTCCATAACTGTGCTCATTTGATTGGTCTCCACAGGAAAATGAGAGATCGACGCAATCCGCTTGTTCAAGGAGCGGAAAGCAAACGAGTTCTTAAATGTCTATTTGCCGACATGCCTTATCCAGCAAATTTCGGTATCTCCGGCGGCGGGATTTCCTTCACTAGCCGGTTGATGACGTCCTCGTTCGTCATCCCTTCCGCCTGGGCTTGAAAGTTCGTGCTGATCCGATGCCGCAGAACCGGGATGGCAATCTTGCGAATGTCGTCGACCGACACCGAGAACCGCCCTTCCATCGCCGCGAGCGCTTTGCCGCCGAGGATCAGAAACTGGCCCGCTCTTGGACCCGCGCCCCAGTCGACTAGCTCTTTGACGAATGCCGGCGCGGTTTCGTCTCTCGGCCGCGTCGCTCGCACCAGCCGGGCGACGTATTTGACGATGTACTCGCTCACCGCCACCGACCACACAAGCTTCTGCACGTTGATGATCGACTTGGCCGACATGACCTTTTGCACTTCCGGGCGCTCCTGCCGCGTCGTCGTGGCCAGGATTTTTTCTTCTTCCGACGCCGTCGGGTAGTCGACCTTGATGTTGAACATGAACCGGTCGAGTTGGGCCTCGGGCAGCGGGTACGTGCCTTCCTGCTCGATCGGATTTTGCGTGGCGATCGTGAAGAACGGGTCGGGCAACTGGTACGTCGTCTGGCCGACCGAAATTTCGCGCTCCTGCATCGCCTGTAAGAGGGCGGCCTGCGTTTTCGGCGGCGTGCGGTTGATCTCGTCCGCCAGCAGAATGTTCGTGAACACCGGGCCTTCGACGAACCGAAAGCTCCGCCGGCCGTGCTCGTCTTCATCTAAGACGTTCGTGCCCGTGATGTCCGACGGCATCAGGTCCGGCGTGAATTGGATGCGCTTGAAACCGATATCCAGAATTCGGGCGAGCGTACTGACCATGAGCGTCTTGGCCAGGCCGGGTACGCCTTCGAGCAGGCAATGCCCGCGGGTGAAGATGGCGGCGAAAATCTGCTCGATCACGGCGTCCTGGCCGATGATGACCTTTTGCAGTTCCTGCTGCATGAGCTGCCGATGCTGGGCGAACTCGGCCAGGACGTCGCCCAGGTTTTTCGGCTTCACGGGAGGCGGCGGCGTCGGCGGGACGGAGGTGGACATCGGCGGCAGTGCTTGAGGGGGGCGAGGGTGGCAACGGCGAAGAAAAGGCTAACGGTCTAAGTTTCAAGGCTCAAGTTTCAAGGCTCAAATAAGGCTTAAGGTCCAAGGTTCAAGTGACGGCGCCCCGCGCGTTAACTGAAGTTGGCGCTTGACGCCTTAAACCTTCGGCCTTCGACCTTATTTGAGCCTTGAAACTTAAAACTTGAACGTTAACACCTCTCGCCGTCATTCTAGAGCCGCGTCCTGGCCCCAGCAACGCGACGGCTTCGCGGTTGCCGCCATAACCTCTGAATCCTAAGATATTTGTGTCGATTGCGAGGTCGCTCGTCGGGGGGAACCAGGTTATGCCACGCTGGATGATTTCGCTCGTTGCGATCTTGGCGATTTTCGCGGTCGTGCCGCAATCGTGGGCGAACGACCTCGATCCGGCCGCCGTCAAGAAGGCCATCGACGGCGGCGTGGCGTATCTCAAGCGGAGCCAGAAGGACGGCATCTGGCCGGATCATCCCGGACATCCTTACGGCGTCACGGCGCTGTGTACGCTGTCGATGCTCAACTGCGGCGTGCCGGCGGACGATCCGGTCATCGCGGCGTCGCTCCGCAAGCTGCGGCAGCTCAGCCCGGACGATCTCGGCTCGGTCTATACCGTATCGCTGCACGCGATGGTGTTGTGCCAGGCCGATCCCAAGAAGCACTTGCTGCAAATTGGCAAGGACGTCGACTGGCTCGAAAAGGTCCAGCTCAAGGCGGGCCGTAATCGCGGTTGCTGGAATTATCCAACGACCGGCTCCGGCGACAACTCGAACGCCCAGTTTGCCGTCCTCGCGCTGTACGAAGCTGAACGGGCGGGCGTGAAAGTCAATCGCCGCACGTGGGAGCTGGCCCTCGACTACTGGAAGCGGGCACAGAACAACGACGGCTCGTGGGGCTATCTCAACGGCGACGTCCGCGACGAAGCGGGCGACGGCAAACGCGGCAACTATCAGCCCGGCACCGGAAGCATGACCTGCGCCGGAATCGCGTCGGTCATCATGTGCCAGGGGCGGCTTTACGAGGCCGACGCCCGAGTCGAGAACAATCAGGTCGCCTGCTGCGGCCGCACGCCCAACGATCCGAACGATCCCGTCGCCAAGGGCATGGCGTGGCTGAAGCGGAACTTCACGGTGTCGGGCAATCCGGGCCGCGGACACGGCGACGCCGGTTCGCGCCGGTCGCATCTGTATTACTTGTATGCTCTTGAGCGAGTGGGCCGGCTTACGTCCGAGCGCTGGATCGGCGATCACGACTGGTATCGCGAAGGGACGTATCTGCTCGCCCAGGGAACGAATCGGCCCGACGCGCTGACCGGCAAGTGGATCGGCGAAGGACTCGGCGAGCACGACGAGAACGTGGCGACGAGCTTTGCCCTGTTGTTCCTCTCGAAGGGGCAGCGGCCGGTGCTGATGGCCGAATTGCAGCACGGCAAAGGGGACGACTGGAATCAGCATCGGCACGACGTCGGCAACCTGACCGAATTTGTCGAAGCGCGATGGCGGAAGTTACAGCCGGACTTGAACCTCACGTGGCAGGTGATGCGGTCGGAGAACTCGACGCTCGCCGACTTGCAGCAGACGCCGGTGCTGTTCATCGGCGGCAAGAACCCGATCGAACTCGACGCCGACATGAAGAAGCGGCTGCGGGCTTACGTCGATCAGGGCGGCTTCATCTTTGCGGAAAACACCTGCGGCGGGGCGCAGTTCGACGAGGCGTTTCGCGCGGCGCTCGCCGAGATGTTTCCGGGCATGACGCTCGAACCGCTCGACGATCCGTCGCACCCGATCTGGAATGCCGATGAAGTGCTCAAGCCGGAGTTCCTGCCGCGCCATCCGCTGTTCGGCTTGAACGCGGGCTGCCGATTGGGCGTGGTGTATTGCCCGCGACCGCTGTCGGCGTGGTGGGAGTTGTCGAAGGCAGGACGCGACGTGAAGTATCCCGACAACGTACAAGCGGAAATCGACTTCTGTTTGGGTTTGGGCGCGAATGTGCTCGCTTATGCGACGAATCGCAAGGTGAAGTTCAAGTACGAAAACTACCGGCGCCCGACGACGACCGCGGTGGCGAACACGTCGCGGGGCGCGATTGCGATCGCCAAGCTGCGGCACGAAGGCGGCTGCAACGACGCGCCCCACGCGCTCGAACGCCTTGCCGCGCTCGCCAGCGAGCACTTGAAGATGGACATTCGGGCCGAAAAGGAGCTGGTCGATCTGGGCGATCCGCGGTTGTTCGAGTATCACCTCGTGTTCATGCACGGCAAGCGCGACTTTTCGTTCTCGGCCGAAGAGCGGCAGCGGCTCAAGCACTTCGTCGAGAACGGCGGGACGCTGATGGTCGACGCGCTTTCGAGCAGTCCGGAGTTCGGCAAGGCGTTTCGCATCGAGATGAGCAAAATCTTTCCGGCGAAACCGCTCGAGCCGATCGAGGCGACGCACCCGATGATCAAACCGGACGCGACGAACCGGTTCGAGGCGTTCGACGTCGCGGAAGTGACGTTTCGCGAGCCGGTTGCGCCCGCAGCGGGGGAGCAGCGGACGGTGAAGACCAGCCGCATCCCACCGCGGCTAGAAGGCATCAAGTTCGACGACCGCTACGGCGTCGTGTTCTCGCCGTACGACTTGAGTTGCGCGCTCGAATCGTTCGAGTCGCTCCAATTTCCCGGCTACGCCCGCGAAGACGCGGCCAAGATCGCGCTCAATATCTTGTTGTACTCGTTGCGGCAGTAGAGAGTGGAAAGTGGGCAGTGGACAGAACTGCGCCCTGCCCACCGTCCACTCCCTGACCCCCGACCCTTGACCCCGACCCCCGCCTTGTTCACCGGCCTCGTCGAATCGCTGGCTGAAGTTGCCGCCCTCGTGCCGGAGGGCCCGGGCGTGCGGTTGTACGTTCGCGACGCGCTCGTGTCGACGGGGCTCGCGCTCGGCGACAGCGTCGCCGTCAACGGTTGTTGCTTGACGGTCATCGAAATGGCCGGCGACACGTTCGCGTTTCAAGCGGGCAGCGAAACGCTCAGCCGCACGAACTTGGGCGAGCTGAAGCCGGGGAGCCGCGTCAATCTCGAACGCTCGCTGCAACTGGGCGACCGATTGGGCGGGCATCTCGTCACGGGCCACGTCGACGCGGTGGGGACGGTCGACGAGCGCCGCGATGAAGGCGACTGGTCGAAGTTCTGGTTTCGAGTGGCGGCCGAACTGACACGACAGATGGCGTCGAAAGGTTCGGTAGCGGTCGACGGCGTGAGCTTGACGCTGGTCGACGTGGAACGCGAGCGGTTCAGCGTCGCCTTGATCCCGCACACGCTCGCCGTCACCACGCTCGGCAGGCGAGCAGTGGGCGAGCGCGTGAATATCGAGACCGACTTGCTGGCAAAGTACGTGGAGCGGCAGTTGAACGCGGCTCGGTAAACGTTCGTCGTCTTGCGCTTCGCGGTCGGCGGCGCGTTCAATCAGTCACGGCTCCGCGAGACCTTCGCCTACCCGCCGACAAGTTTCCGCGTGATCTCGGCGACGTGGCGGCCTTGGAAGCGGGCAATTTCGAGTTCGTTTTCGCTCGGTTGGCGCGAGCCGTCGGCGCCCGCGAGCGTCGAGGCGCCGTAGGGTGTGCCGCCGGTGATCTCGTTCATGTTGGTCAGGCCCGGGCAGGAATACGGCACGCCGACGATGACCATGCCGAGGTGCAACAGCGTGGTGTGGAAACTGGTGATCGTGGTTTCCTGGCCGCCGTGCTGCGTGCCGGTGCTGGTGAACACGCTGCCGACTTTGCCGACGAGCGCGCCTTTCGCCCACAGGCCGCCGGTTTGATCGAGGAAGTTGCGCATCTGGGCGGCCATGTTGCCGAATCGGGTCGGCGTGCCGAAGATGATCGCATCGGCGTCGGCGAGTTGGCTTGGGGTTGCAAAGGGGACGTCGGCGAACTTCTGCCGCGCGGCCGCCGCGCCGGACTTTTGGAGGGCGGCGTCGGGCACGAGTTCCGCGACTTGAAACAACGCGACGTCCGCGCCCGCAACTTGCCTCGCGCCGGCGGCGACCGCTTCGGCCATCGTGTAGATGTGGCCGTACATGCTGTAGAAGACGACTTGGATTTTCATGGCGCTGGCTCCGCGTGCGGCGATTCGGCTGGCGACGGGGTTGGGCGACGTCGTCGTCGGCTTCGGGTTATAAGTATCGAGGATGACTGGGTCAACCGTGGGCGCGATCGCGGTAGCTGTGGTGCGCTTGGGCGGCGGCAGTTCCTTCGGCGACGACGGCTTTTTCGCATTTTCTTCGTCGCTGCCGACGTTGGGCTTTCGGGGCGATGGCAATGACACTGTTCGTGAGGATCTGCGCGATTTTCGGCGATAAATGCTCGCCCGATGTCTCGTCACGGGGTGCGGTTTCGTCCCTGAGGTTCGCGCGGCACCGTTTGACCCACGCAGGCCTGCCGGACTACGCTAGGTTGGTCGATTACCTGTCGTATCACAGATTTGCGGGAACGTTCAGAAGGCCGTGAGAATGAGCTTAAGAAATCGGTCGCGGAACAAAATCGCTCGGAACGCGGGAAGTGATTCTCATCGGTTCGCGGCAGGGCGGCGGCTCAGCGCGGAGCGGCTCGAAGACCGTTGGCTGCTTGCCGCGTTGTTCGAACACGGCGCGAGCGATGCCGTGCGCGTGCTGACGCCCACGCAAACCGAATACAGCGATCTCGGCTTCGATTGGACGGGCGTCGCGGAACCGTTCGACGATTCGGCCTGGACGGAGGTTTCCGGCGACCCGAACGGCGTCGGCTACGATCGCGGCAGCGGCGCCTACGACTCGGCCATCGGACTCGATGTCGAAGCGTCGATGTACGAGCGATCGACGACGCTCTTCGCGCGGGCGACATTCGACGTGCCGGATGCGAGCGCGGTTGGGGTCATGAAGTTGCATCTACGGTACGACGACGCCTTCATCGCGTGGATCAACGGCCAGGAAGTCGCGCGGGCGAACACAACGGGTGTCTATCCGGCTTGGGATGCGCGCGCGCTCGCCGAATACGAAGCGCCGCTCGCGCCTGTCGAAGTCGACATTTCGGAGCACACGGCAGTATTGCAGGATGGGGAGAATGTGATCGCGATTCGCCTGTTGAACGACAGCCCGACGGGCGACGACGCGCTGTTGAAGTTCACGCTCGTCGGCGAGAGCCGCGAAGGCGCGCCGTTAGCGCTCGACGACTCGTATGCCGTGGTCGGATCCGACGTCCTCACGGTATCTGCTCCGGGCGTGCTGGCGAACGACTCCGATCCCGAAGGCGATCCGCTCGTTGCTGAGTTGCTGACCACGGCCAAGGGCGGACTACTCGATCTTCGCAGCGACGGCTCGTTCGCCTATATCCGCCGCCCCGATTTCAGCGGCATCGATACGTTCACGTACCGGGCGTTCGACGGCGCGCAGCGTTCTGCACCCGCGCGGGTTTCGATACAGATTCCGAATACCCCGCCCATGGCGAACGCCGACGAGTATGAGGTCGCCGAGGACGGCTCGCTGTCGGCGTCCGCCGCGCAAGGCGTGCTGGCCAACGATACGGATCCTCAGCATCATCCGCTGACGGCAACCCTCGTTAGCGGCGTCCAGCACGGTACGTTGACGTTTTCCTCGGACGGGTCGTTTACGTACGTTCCGGCGGCGGATTTCTTTGGCGAAGATAGTTTCTCCTATCGAACCGACGACGGGACGGATTCGTCCGGCGTGGCGACAGTGACAATCGCGATCGTGGCCGTGAACGACGCGCCCGTCGCCGCCGGCGATGCCTATTCGGTCGGCGAGAACGAGACCCTCACGGTTGCCGGCACGGGAAGCGGCGTTGCTTTGGGATCCAATCAATACCTATGGAACGTTTCCAACGGCGGGAACGGTCACGTGTACGAGTTCGTGCCGCAGGCCCTTTCCTGGTCGGACGCTGCGCTCGCGGCCCAGAGCGCTAGTCTGGTCGGCACGAACGGTCACTTGGTATCCATTACGTCGGCGGCCGAAAACGCCTTTCTGGCGACGCGGTTCGCCGCGGCCGGCACATTCTGGATCGGCGCGTATCAGAATCGCGGCGCTGCGGATTTCGTCGAGCCGGGCGGAGCTTGGCGATGGGTCACGGGAGAAGCGTGGGAGTATTCCGCTTGGCGCGCGGGCATGCCCGACAATGCCGGCGGCATCGAACATCACGCCGTCGCGACTCCTTCGCTCGGCGCCAATTCGTGGAACGACTTGCCCCATGCATCCGGCAATCCCGCGGGCTACGTGATCGAATATCCGCTCGCCGATGCGATCGCCTACTCGAGCCTTATCGCGCCCGGCGCTGCGTGGCGGTATCTCGACGACGGATCGGACCAGGGCGTTGCCTGGCAAGCGACTTCATTCGACGATACGTGGTGGCGATCCGGATCGGCCCAATTCGGATACGGCGAAGGCGACGAGGCGACGACCGTGCGGTTCGGCTCGAATCCGGCGGCGAAGCACGTCACGACGTATTTTCGGCATTCCTTCGTCGTCGACGATCTGAGCCGATTCGCTACGCTCGTCGTCGCCGCGAAACGCGATGATGGAATTGCGGTTTACCTCAACGGCGTTGACATCGCTCGCGACCGGCTGGCGGTTGGCAGCGGTTATGCCACGTTGGCCGACGATGCCGACGACGACGGCCAACTGTGGCAAGTTTACGGCGGCATTGATCCGGGCTTATTGCGAATCGGGCTGAACGTGCTGGCCGTCGAAATCCATCAGGCCAGCGGCGCGAGCAGCGACCTTAGCTTTGATCTACGCCTCGACGGCATGCGCTCCGCTTGGCCCTCGCCGCTTGCGAACGACGTCGATATCGAAGGTGATGCCCTCACGGCCGTGCTGATAACCGCCCCGACAAACGGGACACTGCAGTTGCAGCCAAGCGGCACTTTCGCATACCAACCCAATCCGGGTTTCGTCGGCGACGACACGTTCGAGTACGCGGTGAGCGACGGCGCCGACCTATCCGCACCGGCCGTCGTTTCGATCGACGTACGGCACGCCTTTCCGCTGGCGGCGGACGATCACTTCGAGACCGACGAGGACTCGGCGTTGGTTGTTGGAGGCGGCGGCGGCGTGCTCGCCAATGACGTCGATACCCAGGCGCATTCGCTTACCGCCATGCTCGTGTCGCAGCCCCGATACGGAGAACTGACGTTGGCGCCGAACGGTGCGTTCACCTACGCCGGACGCGCGAATTTTCATGGAGCGGACACCTTCACCTACCGGGCCGTCGACGCGAGCGGGGTTTCCAACGTCGCAACGGCGACGATTCTCGTCCGACCGGTTGCGGATGCACCGGTTGCGCAGGACGAAGTCTACGCGGTCCGGCAGGATATGACGCTGGTCGCCGCCGTTTCCGGCGCTCACGCAATTCGCGGCGCGACGCAGGCGGATTTCGATTCGCCGGGCACGCCGTACACGGCGACTCGCTTCGTCGCATTGCCCGGGCCGTACGTGGCAAACGTCCCCGGCGCGGCGACGCGCGTGATGGTGCTTACCGAGTTGGTAAACGGCCAATTGAATGCGATCGCATTCGACCGGACGGCCGAGGGCGCCTATCGCACCGTGACCGCGGAATTTGACTTCCGCATTCAGCGCGGTGGAGGCGAGACGGCGGACGGCATGGGATTCGTCCTGCTCAACACGCGGGAATTCGGCGCGACCGGTCCCTCGCCGTGGTTCAACGCCGAGGAGCCAAACGTACTCGGGTCGCTGGGGATCGGCTTCGACATCTTCGATAACGGCTCGGAGGGCGACAATCACCTTTCCGTACATTACGACGGCGTTCTCCAAGCGAGGTTCGATTTCTCCAAGGACATTCTGAATCTCGACGATGGGCAATTTCATCGCGCGCGTTTGCGGTTCGAGTTCCTATCCGAGGGCGCTTCGATCACGGGCGAGCTGACGACGAACGGCGCGACGCCGCTAACGGCATTCGCCGACTATCTCGTTCCCGGTGTACGAGCCTACGAAAGCCGCGCCGTCCTGGCGGGCCGCACGGGAGGCTTCAACGCCAGTCATCAGGTCGACAACGTGTTGGTCGAGTACGCGGACCCAGCGCGGGAAGATATTTACGCTCTCTTACCGCTCGTGCCCGCCGGTGCGATATGGCGATATCGGGACGATGGATCGAACCAAGGAACTGCGTGGCGCATGCCAGAGTTCTCCGATTCCGTGTGGCGGTTCGGACCGGCGGAGTTGGGCTACGGCGAAGGCGACGAGGCCACGCAAATCGGTTACGGTCCAAGCGCCAGCAACCGCTATATTACGACATACTTTCGTCACGCGTTCACGGTGAACGACGCCGCGCAATTGGCGAGCTTGCGGTTGGAGTTGAAGCGCGACGACGGCGCTGCGGTGTACCTTAACGGCGTCGAGATCGCGCGCGACAATCTGGCGGCCGATGCCCTCTACAACCAACTCGCCGAAACAGCGGCCGCGGACGACGGCCAGACGTTCTTGCGCTTCGACGGCATCGACGCAGGGCTGATCGGAAGCGGGACGAACGTGCTCGCCGTCGAGATTCATCAGGCGGCCGCAAACAGCAGCGACGTCAGCTTCGACGCCCGCTTGTCGGCGATCGTCGAGCCGGTCGTGGGCGTTTTGGGCAACGACGCCGACGCGGACGCCGACCCGATATCGGCAGTGCTCATCGACGGCCCGCTATACGGTTCGCTGGAACTGAATAGCTTGGGAACGTTCACGTATGTTCCCAGCGCCGGATTCGCGGGCGTCGACCACTTTACGTATTCCACCACGGACGGAATGATTTCGTCGCAGCCGGCCACGGTCCGAATCGTCGTCTCGCCGCCGGGCAAACCACCTGAAGACCTTAACGCCGATGGCACGGTCGACGTGGGCGATCTTGCATTCTTGCTCGCAAGCTACGGCAAGGCCGCTGCGGCGAAGGCCATCGAAGGCGATCTCGACGGCGATGGACGACTCGGCGTGCAGGACGCCATCGCGCTGCGAAACGCCTTCACTCCGCCGCCGTCGCCGGCTGCCTCGCTTGTCGTCGAGCGGCACAGTCGCGCAGTCGCCCATGCTTCGGAGGCTGCGCCGTCGCTTCGTGCCGAGCGGATCGTCCGCCGCACAACGAACGATATGCCGCGTGCGGTTCTTGCAGCGACGGATCATGCCCTCGCCACCGATTTCGGCGAGCTTCGTTCGCTCGCTGCCCGACGGGGCGAACGCAGCCGCGCGAGCCGCGGGTAGTCGCTATGTCAAATCTTGACTTTGGGATGGTGGCGCGGCCGTGACGGTCAACTTCTTAGCCCCGATCGTCGGTCATCGCGTGGGCTGATAGACGCAGTCGGGCTCTTCGGCGAACGGATTTCCCGTCGCGGCGTAGGACCTCGCGCGGCTGCCGCCGCAGAGGTTGCGGAACTCGCAATCGCCGCATTTGCCTTCGAGATTCGATGCATCGCGAAGCTGCCGAAACAGCGGCGACCGTTGATAGACGGACACGACGTGGTCGTCGGGAAACGTGCCGCAGCGCACGGGCATGAACCCGCTGGGATAGATTTCGCCGACGTGGCTGACGAACAGGATGCCTTTGCCGTCGTTCGTGCCCAATGGGCGAAAGCGATGCGCGCCGTCGCGATTGGCAGGCACGCTCTCGCCGCTCGACGCGCGTCCTTGCGGTTGTAGCGCCTCCGCGGCGCGGGAGTTTCGCCGTTCGTCCGTCGCGGCCTGCGCGATGAACCGGCGATAGTGCGGCGCTTCCGTGGTTTTCAAGCCGAAGGCGTGCGTCTGGGCTACCTGCCACAGACGAGCGAACGCCGCTTCGCATTGAGCGGCGTCGAGCCGCGGAAGGATGTCCGCCCTGCCGACCGGCACCAGGAAAAACACCGACCACAGCACGACGTTCAATCCGTCGAGCACGTCCGCGATGTGTTCGATCTCGCCGACGTTCGCCGGCGTGAGCGTCGTGTTGACCTGCACTTCCAGACCGCACCGCCGCGCGTCGGCGGCGATCTCCAGCGTTCGGGCGAAGCTGCCCTCAACGCCGCGGACCGCGTCGTGGCTCTCGGCGGTCGGGCCATCAAGGCTTACCGCGATCCGCCGCACGCCGAGATCGTGCAAACGAGCAAGTGCGTCGCGCGTCACGAGCGGTGTGGCCGAGGGCGTGATGGACGTCTCCAGCCCCCGCCCCACCGCCCGCGACACCAAGGCAAACAGATCCGCCCGCTTGAACGGATCGCCGCCCGTGAGCACGAGAATCGGCGGTTGCGGAAACTCGGCCAATTGCTCGATTAGGGCAAGCGATTGAGCCGTGGCCAGTTCTCGCGGATCGGATCGCGGCTGGGCACAGGCACGGCAATGTACGCAGACCAGATCGCACGCCCGCGTCACCTCGTAAAAGGCGACGTGCGGGCTGCGATCGTAGTCGCTTTGCTTGGGTCGCCGCGAAGCGAGCGCGGTTGCCGCAGGCGCAATCGTCGCAGGCGCGTGGCGGTCGCGGATGGAGCTATCCATTGAGTTGTTTCTCCAACGCCGCCGCGCGCGGAAACAGGATGTTGTTCTCCTTGTGGATATGAACGTGCAAGTCGGCTTCGAGCCGCTTCAGCCCGTCGAGCAGCGCGTGGTACGTCGGGCATCCGTCCGCCGGCGGCGTGTATCCGTTGGTCAGCGAACGCATGCGGGCCAAAGCCTCGCCGGCATCTCGATGTTCGTGCTCCATCACGGCGATCGGGTTCTCCACGCTGCCGCAGTGACACGGCGGCATGCCCTCGCCCTTGGCAGCGGCCGCCTCAATCATCTCGACGAGCGGAAACAGCACTCGCTCTTCCTTCATCATGTGCGTCGACAACTCCGCTTGCAGTCCGGCGTATACGCGGCCGACTTCGCGGAGCTCGGGATGTTTTTCGGCGTGGGCCGAAACGACTTGAAACACGAGCTTGGCCAGCCGCGGCAACTCGCCGCGCAGATAGACGTGGTGCCGTTCGACGATGTGCCGGGCGAGTTCCGAAAGCGGCGCCGTCGCCCAATCCGGCTCCGAGGCGTCGCCCGGAGCGTGGTGGTTTTCTTCGAGCAGCGCGAGCACGCTGTTGAGGTCCACTTTCGCCTTCGCGCAGGCCGCCGCCAGCGTTTGTTTGCCGCCGCAGCAGTAGTCGATTCCAAATTGCTCGAATACCCGCGAACGGTTCGGATTGTCGACAACCAGTTCGCCGACCGGTCGGTCGGGAGAGATTTCGGTGACGCTCGACATGGAAAGCTCCTTGAGGAAATGGAGGTCAGGTGTGCTAAGTTGCGACAGGGTGTGTCAATTCCGCGCGATTGCTCGATCCAATGTGGTTGGCGTTGCGTTCGGGAAACTGTCTGCCGGGGGGGCCGGAAAGCTCGACAGACGGGCGCACGGCCGAGTATAATGCAGATAACTTGATCGTTATATCCTATTTTATGCCGCAGCCGCATCGAAACTAGCGACCCAGCGACGAATTCGACTCGAAACGTCACGCAATTACCGTGCCCAGTAGCGGCTGCCACGTCGGCGGTTTCGATGTGGTCGCTTGGCGCTCGGATGTTCGTCGGCAAACGCTTGCCGTTCAGCAGGAGGCCCAAGATGACCCGTCGCCCATCCCAGAGCCTCGAATTCGACGCGATTCTCGACGAGCATCGCCACCTTCGCGACCTGGTTCGCCTCATCCAACTGGGTGTACTCCATCCGCGACCTACCGCCGGCGTCGTGCGGCGGCTCTTGGATGAGCTGGACGTCGCCCTGCGATCGCATTTCGAACACGAAGAGCGCGACGGGTATCTGCACGACGCCATCTCGGTCGAGCCGCGCCTGTCGTGCCTGGCAAACCGGCTGTTCCAGGAACACGCCGACTTTCTTGCGGCCATGGATGCACTACGGCAGCTTGGCGCGCGGGCATCGGAGACGGGCGATTGGGCCGAGTTCGCCGGCGCCTACGCCGGCTTCTGCCGCCGATTCGACGAACACGAAACGGCCGAAAACCGGCTGGTTCAGGATGCGATGAACCGCGACATGCAGGCCGAAGATTAGACCGCCGCGGGCGACCCGGGACTTGCGGACTCGGTTGCGGCGGGCGCGAGACGCGCGTCCGACGGCGCGTTCGCCAGTGCCGACTGAATTAAGTACATGCCCCCCGCGACCGCCAGCAGAATTCCCGCTGCTTCCCACACGCCCCATCGAGGCGCGGCGCCCTCTCGGCTCGGGTAGACCATCAAGTACAGATCGAGCCAGCGGCCGACCAACACGATCGCCGCCACGCGGGCCATCACCGTAGCGCTCCGCTTGGCCGGCCGCGGCAAGAGAACCAGAAACGGCACGACCCAGTTGAACGCGACGTTGGCCAACAACAACGGTCCCCAAGCGCCTTGCGTGCGATGCACGAAGTACGCCGTCTCTTCCGGAATGTTCGAGTACCAGATCAACATGTACTGACAAAACCACAAGTACATCCAGAAGCAACTGAATCCGAGCAGCAGCTTGCCCAGGTCGTGCAAGTGGTCGTCGGTGAACGCGCCGCGCCAAAACCCGACGCGGCGCAGGTGCAGAGCGAGAAGGACGACGACCGCGAGCGTTGACGTCGCCAGGCCGGCGAAATGATACGCGCCCCACACGGTGCTGAACCACATCGGCTCGAGTGCCATGAACCAGTCGCAAGCCGCGAGCGAGAACGTCGGTGCGAATACTAGCAGCACGATGGGCGCGAGCACGCGGTTGCGGCGCTGCGCATCTGCGTTTTCCGCACGCACGTTTCGCACCATTGCCGCGGCGAGCAGGCTCCACAGCCCAACGTAAATCGCCGCCCGCACGACCAGCGCCGTCGAACTGAGCCAGGCGGCTTTGAACCAGAACGTGCCCGCTTCCTCGCCCTCGGGAGGCAGCCAGGCATACGCGTCGCGACGAAGTGCAATTACGGCCAGCATAGCCAGTCCGCCGAGCCACAAGTTCTTCGTCAGAATCGCATACACGCGGGTCGCCGCATGGCTCCACCGCGCGCCGCTGATGTAATGGAAGGCCAGGAACACGAGGCCGCCCAGGAACAGCGTCAGCACTCCGAACGCCGCGATCAACAGGCTATCGGCGACGCGGTCGGGCGCCACGAACAGCCCGACGGCGAGTGTGGCGGCACTGGAGGCCAGCAGCACAAGGAGTGCACGGGCTGCAGTGCTCGAAGCGACGATCCGAGGTTCGCTCATGGCTTGTCTCTCTCCGATGGAGCGGCCGGCGACACGTTCGTGGGTTCGGTGACTGCTGGCGCCGCCGCGGGCTGAGCGGCAGCGGCGCCCTGCGCTTGTAGTTCGCGGACGTAGGCGATCGCTTGCCAGCGCTCGCCGATCGTCAGTTGAGTCCCGAACGGCGCCATGCCGCCCTGGCCGTAGGTGAGGACGTGCATTAGTTGCCCGTCTTTCATCTGCACCGACTTGCCGGTAATGAACGAAGGCGGCGGCGGCACCCCGCGCTTGGTTGATGGACCGTCGCCGTGACCTTGCGGCCCGTGACACATCGCGCAGTTGACGCGATACACGGCTGCGCCCGCCGCGCGGGCCTTGGCGTCGTCTTTGGCGATCGGGCTTACCAATTCCTCGCCGGCGCGAATCGCATCCGCCGCAGTCGCCGCATAGTGCAGCGGCATCTGCTCGCGGGCAATCGTTTCCGCTGGCGATGGCTGCCACGCGCGCCCATCGGGAAAGCTCCCGCTGGAGCCAAGCGCCTCCGGCGCCGGAGAGTATTGCATGTCGGGCAAGAACTCCCAATTCGGCGTCTGCGGATCGACGCGGATTGCCCACGCCGCCAGCAGCATGGCGGCGAGCAGCACCGAAAGCGCCACGTTTACCCGTGAGAGCGTCATCGTCCTTCCTCCACAGCGCTGAGTTGCTCCACGATTTCCACGGCGCCCTTCTCGGATAACAATCGCCGCAACTCGCCGCGCGGCAGCGCCGGCGACGCGTCGACCGCGACGGC
This sequence comes from Planctomycetota bacterium, assembly GCA_003576845.1. Lineage (GTDB taxonomy): Bacteria > Planctomycetota > Planctomycetia > Pirellulales > PLA5 > PLA5. The sequence goes on along the minus strand of QEVJ01000002.1, from coordinate 104,781 downwards.
ATACCGGTCATCCGTGACTCGGGCCGCCGCGGCGACGCGCTTGCCCGGATAAAGGCGGCACACGGCCAGACACGCGAGCACGCTGCCAAACGCCGCCAGCAAGACCAGCATCTCGAACGCGACCGGCGCCTCGGCGGGCAGCGAGTTCCAGGGCTTTCCGCCGACATTGATCGGCCAGTCGATTGCGTTGGCCCAGTTCTGAAGCCACAGCGCCGCGAACAGCCCGACCGCGCCGCACACAAAGCACACCCACGTCAACCGCGTCGGCCGCAGCCCGAGTGCCTCGTCCATGCCGTGAATGGCGTGCGGCGAGTACACGTCGCGCACGCGATAGCCCGCCGCGCGCAGCGTCCGAACGACGTCGAGCGCGTCGTGTTCATCCGCAAACGAGGCCAGAATCGTTCGCTCGCTCATGCCGCTTCTCCTTTCTGTGCCACATCGCTTCGATGTCCCGGTGCGTGCAGCACGCCCTTGACCTCCGCCATCGCAATCACCGGCACGAACCGGCAAAACAACAAAAAGCACGTGAAGAACAACCCAAAACTGCCGATGAGCGTCGCGACTTCGATGATCGTTGGGAAGTACGTCGCCCAACTCGACGGCAGATAGTCGCGGTGCAGGCTGGTAACGATGATTACGAACCGCTCGAACCACATGCCGATGTTCACAAAGATCGACACGACGAACACGGCCGCGAAATTGCTCCGCACGGGCTTTAGCCACAACACTTGCGGGATCACCACGTTGCAGATGACCATCGTCCAATACGCCGGCGCAAACGGCCCCGCCGCGCGGTTGAGGAACACGAACTGCTCGTAAGGATTGCCGCTGTAGAACGCGATGAAGAACTCGGTGCCGTAGGCCAGGCCCACGACGCAGCCCATCGACAGCATCAACTTGCACATCGTGTCGACGTGCCGGGCGGTGATGTAGTGTTCGAGCCGCATCGTCTTGCGGGCGACGAGCATCAGCGTGAGCACCATCGCAAGGCCACTGAAGATCGCCCCCGCCACGAAATACGGCGGGAAAATCGTCGTGTGCCAGCCGGGAATGACCGACGTGGCGAAGTCCATGCTCACGATTGTGTGCACGGAGAACACGAGTGGCGTCGCCAAGCCGGCCAACAGCAGGTAGACGGTCTCGTAGCGATGCCACGTGCGGGCCGAGCCGTTCCAGCCGAGGCTCAACGCACGGCAAATCTTCGTCCGCAGTCCCCGTCGATTGCGGTCGCGAATCGTCGCCAGGTCGGGAATCAATCCGAAGTACCAGAACAGCGCGGAGACGAGGAAGTACGTCGAGATGGCAAAGAAATCCCAGACCAGCGGCGACTTGAAGTTGATCCAGAGCGGTCCGCGGAGGTTTGGGTACGGCGCGAACCAATACGCGAGCCAGGGCCGCCCCATGTGGATAAGCGGAAAGATGCCGGCGCACATGACGGCAAACAGGGTCATCGCTTCGGCCGCCCGATTGACCGACGTGCGCCACTTCTGCCGGAACAGGAACAACACCGCTGAGATCAGCGTGCCGGCATGACCGATGCCCACCCAGAACACGAAGTTCGTGATGTCGAAACCCCAGCCGACGGTTTTGTTGAGTCCCCACACGCCGATGCCGGTGGCGATTTGATACGTTACGGACACCACGCCCAAGAGAAGCGCGCTCGCGGCGACAATAAAGCCGATCCACCACAGCCGCGTCGGCCGGCCTTCGAGCGGCTGGCAGATTTCGCGCGTCACGTCGCCAAGCGATTTGTGGCCGGCGATCAGCGGCGGCTCCGGCGGGTACAACGCCGAGGACGGTTCGTGGTGCGGACTAGACATCGCCTTCCTCCCGCGTCGCATTGCGGACTTTTCGCAGATAGCCGATCGAGGGCCGCACGTTCAACTCTTCGAGCACCGAGTATCGGCGAGCGTCACTCATCGCGCGAGCTATGGCGCTATCGGCGTCGTTCACGTCGCCGAACACGATCGCATTGGTCGGGCACGATTGCTGACACGCGGTGCGAATCGCCCCGTCGGCGAGCGGAATTCCCAGACGCCGGGCTTCGATCTTGCCCTCCTGAATCCGCTTCACGCACAGCGAACACTTCTCCATGATCCCCCGCATCCGCACGGTCACGTCGGGATTGAGGGCGAGGTTTGCCAGGGCGTCGTCGTGGACGTAGTCGAACCAGTTGAACCGTCGGACCTTATACGGGCAGTTGTTCGCGCAGTACCGCGTGCCCACGCAGCGGTTGTAAACTTGCTGATTCAGGCCCTCGCTGCTATGCACGGTCGCGAGCACCGGGCACACCGTCTCGCACGGAGCGTTCGCGCAGTGTTGGCACATCATCGGCTGATGCACGACGGCGGGATCGTCGTCGTCGCCCGTGTAGTAGCGGTCGATGCGAATCCAATGCATCTCTCGATGCCGCGCAACCTCGTCGCGGCCGACGACCGGCACGTTGTTCTCCGCCTGACAGGCGATCAAGCACGCGGAACAACCGGAGCAGGCATTGAGGTCGATCGCCATTCCCCAGCGATGGCCGTTGTAGGGATGATCGTCGGGCCACAGTTCTCCTTCGGCCGCGTGATGTGCGTGCGGCGCACCGGCGGCCGGATTCTGATGGTACTCGTCGAGCGTCGTTTCTTGCACGATGTCGCGCGGCTTGCTGCCCGGTGGAGCGACGTTCGCCGGCACTTCGATGTGATCGTGTAGTTGCGTCGTGGCGAGCGTGTGGCGGCGGCCGGTCTTCGCAATTTGCACGTTGTCGCGCACGTATTGCACCACGCCGCCGCCGAATCGCAGCAATGGCGCCGCGTTCACGCCGACCAGGCCGTTTACGCCGACGGTCGAGCGTCCTTCAAGCCATTGCGGCCCGACTCGCGCGAACCGGTCCGTTCCGCGGACGCCATAACCGAGCGCGATCGCGGCCACATCGTCGTGCTGGCCGGGCTGAATGAACGCAGGAAGTTCAAGCACCACGCCGTCACCTATCTTGAGCGACACCACGTCGTTGTCCGCGACGCCCAGCTCGCGCGCCAGCCGCGGGCTGAGCGTCACGCAGTTGTCCCAGGTGATCTTCGTGATCGGGTCGGGCAGCTCTTGCAGCCACGGATTATGCGCGTGCCGGCTGCTCGGTATCGCGATCTGCGGATGCAATACCACTGCGACGCCCTTGCCTGTGGCTGCCGCGGCGACATATTGCGGATCGAAGCCGCGGTACGCCAACTTTTCTATGTCCGCATCGACCTCGACGAACCCATCGTGAACGGCGCGATCCCAGAATCGCGTGAAGTCGGTTTCTTTCGCCTGCCGCGGGAACGCGACTTCTTTCCACGTCGCTCGGACGAGCGAAAGCACGGTGCCGCCGCTTCCGGACCAGGCGGCAAAGCTCTCGATCGCCGATCGCGCGTTGCCGAGAGGTTGCATCATCGGTTGGCGAAGCGAGAACAGGCCCGCGATCGGCTCGGCGTCGCCCCACGACGCGAGCGGATGCTCGTCCGGGCAGACGAATCGGGACGCGGCCGACGTATCGTCCATCCGCGTAGCGAGACTTACGACCAACGGCACGCGCGACAGGTCCTTGGCGATCGCCTCGCCTCCCGGAAAATCGTGTACGAGATCGATGTCGGCCACGAACAGTGCCGCAACTTTGCCGGAGGCCAACTCCTCGGCGAGCGCTTCCGTCTCGCGGTCGTCGCCTCGAAGCTGCTGGCTCGGCCGATCGACGTCCAGCGTGTTGCCGTAGGCGTCAAGCAATTGACTGAGGTGATTGACCAGCGTCTGCGTCGGCACGTCGTTCGCGCCGCATACGACCAAGGCCTTGCCGCGGTTCTCCCAGAGGCGTGAAGCCAATGCATCGAGCACTGCGGCGGAAATGCTCGGCGACGCCAGCGGGGTCGGCGAGCCACTCTCCCCAGCGAGCCTCGCTACGCGGTGAAGCAGGTGGCTGAGTACCAGCCCCATCTCGCCAGGATGCAGTCGATGCCGCACGTCGGCATTGCTGCCGGTGAGCGTCATGCGGCTCTCGAACTGGACATGATGCGACATCGCCGCATCGGTTCTTCCGGTCTTGGCGGGCGCGTGCGCGTTGCTCGCGTCCGCCGCGCCACCGGCTTCCGCGCCATGCTCGTGCACGACTTCCCGGTGCGGCAAGGCGCGACCGGACTTCCAAGCGGCGGCGAATTCGACGGGCGAAATCCACGTACCGAGAAAATCCGCTCCGAACGAGACGATCACGTTCGCCTTGTCGAAGCGATACCGCGGCAACCGCCGCGCGCCGTGCGTCGCGGCGTGGGCATCGAGAATCGCCGAGACACTGACGGAATCGGCTTCGACGTGGCGGCCATCGGGAAAGCGCTTAAGGAACGCCGCAATCGCCCGCCGCAGCGTCGGGCTGCTCGTCGACGTAGTTACGACGCGCACCGCGCCGCTCGCCGGAATCTTGGCCAACGCCGCGGCAATCCGTGCATCGACCTCCGACCAGGTCGCCGCCTTGCCGGCCGCGAGCGGGCCCCTAAGCCGCTCCTGGTCGTAGAGCTCCATCACTTGCGCCTGGCCGACGGCACACAATCCGCCGCGCGAAAGAGGATGCTCGGGCATTCCTTCCATCTTCAGCGGCCGGCCGTCGCGAACCGTCGCCAGCATTCCGCATCCGGCCGCGCAACCGCCGCAGGTCGTAGCAAAACTCCGCGCTCTGCCCGGCCGAACGTTGTCGGTATCGTTAGTCAGCGCCGGCACGATTGTCGTCGGCGCGCGCTGGCAACCGCCGAGTGCGACGAGCGACGTGGCGAACCCCGCCGCTTCGAGGAAGCCGCGCCGATTCACGCCCGGCAGCGGCGGCTCCTCGCGCAGGCCCGCGCGCGCCGCGGGGCTCTTCCAATACTTCGCAGTCGTCGTGTCGTGCGGCGCGGTCATGGCGACCTTCCTATCTCATCTGTCTCAAGCCGGCCTCAATAGTGACACGCGGCGCAGTCGAGCGACGGGCTGACGGCCTTGCCCTGAATCCCGTTCGCGGCCGCGTCGCGGTGACAATTCACGCACCATCCCATCGACAGCGTCGAGAACTGCTCGACGGTCTGCATCGACTCGACCGGCCCGTGGCAATGCTGGCACGTGACGCCGGCGTTCACGTGGGCGCGGTGGTCGAAGTACACGAAATCCGGCAGGTTGTGCACGCGGACCCACGGAATCGGCCGCGGCTTCTGCGTCGCGCTCGGTTCGAGGTTGTCGTCGAGCCCCATCGCGTCGTACAGCTTCCGCAACTCATCGGAGACGATCGTCCGCGGCTTGCGCTTCTCGGCATCGGCGGCCTGGGCTTCCGTCTGCATCGCGCCAAACGGCGCCGTGACGAACTTGTGGCACCGCATGCAGGCTTCGCCGGAAGGAATCCCCGCATGACGACTCTCGCCGGCGGCCGAATGGCAGTATTGGCAATGAATCTGCAACTCGTCGGCGTGCAAACGATGCGAAAACGCGATCGGTTGCTCGGGAGCGTACCCCTGATGGTTGCCCGGCAAGCGTAGCCGCAGCGCACTGCCGGCAAGCAGCACGCCGCCGAACAGCAGGCCCACGACAAGCGCAGTAGTCAGATAAGGTTGACGCATGACGAGGTCTCTAGCACGGGATCTCCGCGCCGCGGCGGGCGTAGAACCACCAGTTCACGATCAAACAACTCGCGTAATACACGGCAAAACCATAGAGGGCGAACTCCGGCGTTCCGCCCTTGATTTGCGTCGCCAGAATCGACGGAATCAAAAACGCGCCGTACGCCGCGATGGCCGAAGTCCAACCGAGCACCGGCCCGGCTTGCTCCTTCGGAAAAATGATTGGGATCATGCGGAACGTGGAACCGTTGCCGATGCCCGTCGTCGCGAACAGCAGCACGAACAGCGCGAGAAACGGCATGAAGTACTGTTCCGGCGTCGACGAATGCCGGGCGAGGTACGTGACGTAGCCTGCGCCAATCGTGGCGGCGACCATGATCCAAGTGTCCCACTGCGTGACGCGCGCACCGCCCCACTTGTCGGACAGCCATCCGCCGAGCGGTCGGATCAACGCTCCGACGCCCGCTCCCATCCAAATGTAGTGGGCCGTGATCGGTGCATTGGGATTGGGAATCGGTCTGGCCAGCGCGACTCCCGCCGAATCGACCGCGATGTTGCCGAACACGATGTCGATGAGCATTGGGAAGGCGTTTGAGTAGCCGATGAACGAGCCGAACGTCATCGTATAGAGCCAGGTCATTACCCAGTTGTGTTTGTTCGAGAAGATGACGTATTGCTTGTCGAGGCCGGCCTTGATCGGCGCGGGCGTGAGGTAGCGCATCAGGACCATCGTGGCCGCGACGGTAGCGGCGAGCGTGACAAAGGTTTTGAGCAGATCGGGCGTCGCGCCCCAGTCGGCGATCAAGAGCAGGGTGCCGACGGCCCCGCCGCCAAGCCCCAAGAGAGTCAGCCACAGGAATTTGCCGACGGCGATCGGCGTCGGTCCGCAATCGTGTTGGGGCAAATTGTTCATGACGAGCACAGCCATCACGAATAAAAAGGCGAGTATCGGGACCCACACCAGGCCGGCGTTTTGCACCCAGAGCTGCCTTGTGACCGCGCCGTCGTAAGCCGCGGACGATTGCGTGGCGAGGAACGCCTGCGGATCGCCGCTCAAGTCTCCGAAGAGGGCGAACGTGATGACGAACGGAATCAAGTACTGCATTACGCTCACACCAAGGTTACCCAACCCGGCGTTGAGCCCCAGCGCCAAGCCTTGCATTCGCTTGGGGAAGAAGGACGAGATATTCGCCATGGACGAGGCGAAGGCGCCGCCGCCGATGCCCGACAGGGCCGCCAACACGATGAGCACTTCGAAGCCGATGTCGGGATTGCGCAGGGCGATGCCGGCGCCCAAGGCGGGCAGAATCAACAGGAGCGTCGTCATGGCCTTGACGTTACGGCCGCCGCTGATGGCCACGACGAACGAATTGGGAATCCGCAGCGTTGCGCCCATCAAGCCAGCGACTGCGGGCAGCGTCAGCAACAGCGCCGAATACGCCGCCATGTTGTCGTAGGGTCGGCCGTCGTTGGCGAACGTGAAGTCGAACAGTTCGCCGTTTCCTTGGTGGATCGTGCGAATCACCTTGGCGATCATTCCCCAATACATCCACACGGCGAATCCGCACAGCAGGTTTGGAATCGACACGACGAGATTGCGCACGGCGATCGCGCGGCCGGCCGACCGCCAGAACGCTTCGTTCTCGACATCCCAGGTTCGCGGAGTTGCTGCCACGGCGCACCGCCTTTCGCGCGACGTTCGTTATTCGATGTGATGGGCCACGTGCGGCGTCTTCTCGACGGTCATCCGGCGAATCACCACGTGCATCCACACGAGGCACACCAGCACGACGACGAAGAAGAACATCCAACAACTGGTCCACAGTCCCGTTTCTTTGAGCAGATAGCCGAAGATCACCGGGCAGACGAATCCGCCTAGCCCGCCGATCACGCCCACGATGCCGCCGACCACGCCGACGTCGTACGGAAAATAATCGGGGATGTGCTTGTACACGGCCGCCTTGCCGATGCCCATGACGGCGCCGAGGACCAGACTCAGCGCCGTGAACACCCAAATGTTCGCCTGGAAGAAGATCTCCGTGACGCCGCGGGCGAGGAGCTCCTTCTTTTTGACTTCTTGCTCCGGCGCAACGACCGGTTCCTGCCACGAGGCGACGCGGGGCCAAATGAGATTGCCTTCGCGGCGCTCTTCCGGCGTGACGGCCGTGCCCGAGCGGGGTTCTAACTGGTACTCCTGCGTCCCGGCACGTTGCGTTTCGAGCACGATCTTTTCGGGCGAGACGGACGTGACCTTTCCGGCGGCCCGAGCCATCACGCCGCTTCCCGGCGCGCGGATGTCCATTTGCGGCACGACCAGTAGAGCACAGCAGATGAGCGACAGACCGAACACCCAGTACATGACGGCCCGCGCGCCCCATTTGTCGGACATCCAACCACCGGCTGCGCGGATGACTCCAGAAGGCAAGCTGTTGCACGCGGCCAGCGCTCCGGCGAGCGCCACGGTCGTGCCATAAGCGCTCACGTAATACGGCACCAACCATTGCGCCAGCGCCACGAACCCGCCGAAGACGAAGAAGTAGTACAATCCGAAGCGCCAGACGCGCATGACCTTGAGCGGCTTGAGCCGATCGACGAGCGTTTTGGTTGCCGAGCCGACCGGGATGCGGTTCTTCGTGGCAAACGCGAACAGCAGGCCGGTCACGACAAGCACCGCGGCGTAGAGCTTCGGCAATTGCCGCCAGTTGTCGAGGTTTTGGCCGTTGTCGGTGAGCCAGTTGAGGACGTGCGGTGCGCCCAAGCTCGTAAGCGCCGCTCCCGCGTTGCCCGCGCCGAAGATGCCGAGTGCCGTTCCCTGCCATTCCTTGGGGAACCACACGGAGGTGAACGCGATGCCGATGGCGAAGCTCGTGCCGGTGAAACCGAAGCCGAGGCTCGCCAAGAAGAACTCCCAGTAGCTATCGCACGTGCTGACCAAGAACGTCGGCACGGCGGAACATAAGAGCAGCGCCGCGAGCACGGGCCGGCCGCCCCACTTATCCGTCGCCACGCCGAGCGGCAGACGAAAGATCGAACCCGTCAGCACGGGAATGCCGATCAGCCAGCCCATCTCGGCGGGGTCCCATTTATGGACGCCGTTGTCGACGAGAAACGTCACGAGCACGCCGTTCATCATCCACGCGGCGAAACACATCGTGAACGCGAACGTGTTGAGCGCAAGGATCCACCACGCCGTGCGCCGCTCTGCCGGGTCGTGAAAGCCGGTCGTGTTCATAACGCATCATCCTGCTCGCGAGGCGTCCTTGCCGTTGCGATACCAGCGGACGACCTGCGGCTTGCGCCACAGGTACGGATTGGGAATCACGAGAATGTGAACGAGCCGCGTGAACGGGAAGAATCCGACCGTGACGAACGCGAACGCGATATGAAACTTCACCAGCACGGGCATCGCGGCGATGTAGCTGACGTCGGGCGCGAGCGTGAAGATCGACCACAGATAGGGCGAAAGGTTCGTGGCGAACCACGATGAACCCCAGGGAAGCAACAGGGCGATGCCGACGCCGCTGGCCACCTGCAACAGCAGAATCGCGTAGATGATCCAGTCGGTGATGGTCGTGATGCGGCGGACCTTCGACGTCGTGAATCGTCGCCAGACGATGCCGACCAGGCCGATCAACGTTAGCAAGCCGCAGGCAAGCGCCGACACCTCGAGGATGTACAGCCGCAGCGGATGGCTGTTCCACGCGAGGATGCTCCGCGGCACGAACAGTGCGACGAGGTGCCCCGCGGTCACCACGAGCACGGCGTAGTGAAACGGCACGACCGCCCAGAAATGCTGCTTGTTTTCGAGAAACTGGCTCGACAGGCTGGAATAGGAGAACGACTGCGCGCGGTAGCGATAGATCGTCATCAAGAAGAACGTGAACAGCGCCACATAGGGCAGCGCGACGAACAGCAGTTGGTCGAGGTAACGGCCGGTCATGACACGTGCTCCTTGGTCGTGCGGTCGGAGGCGGGTGCCGGTTCGCTCCGCGGCAGTTCGAGCGCAACGGTTTCCGGCGCGGGGCAACAACCGCCCATGCCGCACGCCGGCGCGTGCAACGGATCCGAACCGATGAACGCCGCGGTGTCGCCCTCTTCGGCTTCGAGCGCGTCGGCCGACAGATCGAACGCTTCGAGCAGCATGGCCGCGAGCGCGTCGACGAGCGGGCGAAACGGCGGATCGCCCTCGGCGAGCGCTCGTTGCATCTTGCCCACGGCCGGACAGACGCAAGCCCTGGCAAACTCGCGGGCCGGCTTCGGTTCCATCGCCGCGAGCACGGCGAGCACGTGGACGACGTGGTCGGGCAGTTCGCCCGACTCTTCCAGGCCGCGTTCGCGCATCTCGGCGCGAATGCGAACCATGAACAGGCCCCGCAGGTATTCCTCGCCGAACAAGTGCCAGCCGATTTCGGCTGCGCACGCCGGATTGAGGTCGAACGTCCGCGTGAACGTTTCTTCCAACTCGTGCGGCGGAATGCTCGCGACATAGTCGGCAAACCGCGCCATGGGTTCCGCCGCGCGGCTGCTGCCGGTACACAGTGACTTCGCCAGCTCCCGTGCCAGCGCCGGATAGCCTTCCGTCGGATAGCGGAATAGCCGGCCGATGGCGTCGAATCGCGTTTGGAGAGCCTTATTCATCACAGACCTCGCTTCGGCCCGGCCGAGAATCCAAATCCGACGCTTTGCCGATGCTCGTGGGGATCTTTGAGCATTTCGACCGCCTGTTCGCGATACATGGGTGGAATCACGAACCGGTCCTCGAAGGTGCAGAGCGACGTGAGTTGATAGATCGCCTCGGCTTCTTCGGCGGTGCAATCGGCTTCGCGCAACATGCGGTCCGCCGTGGCCCGGTCGACGTCGCCGACGGTGATCGCCCGGCGGTGCCAGCGAACGGCCTTCTGCTTGGCCAGGGCATAGCGGACCGGGCCTTCGTTGCCCGCGCCGAACAAGTTGGCGAAGTACCGCATGGGCACGCGGGCCTGGTCGATATCGTGAAACAGGTTTTCGCTGACGTGGTCGATCGTGTCGTTCGTCTTGTTGGCTTGAACCGGCGCGAGCGGCGGCACGTAAAAGAGCATCGGCAGCGTGCGATATTCGATGTGCGGCGGCAGGGCGATCTTCCAGACCTTGACCATCTGATAGACGGGCGATTTCTGCGCGGACTCGATCACGCCGTCTTGAATGCCGTTTTCGCGGGCCGCGCGGATCACGGCCGGATCGTTGGGATCGAGAATCACGGAACGCTGGCCTTCGATGAGTTCGTCGTTGGGCAGCTTGGCGACCTCTTCCAGGCGGTCGGCGTCGTAGAGCACGACGCCGAGATAGCGAATTCGGCCCACGCAGGAGTGAAAACATGCCGGGGCCTGGCCCGTTTCAAGCCGCGGGAAGCAGAGGATGCACTTCTCCGACTTGCCGGTGAACCAGTTGTAATAGACCTTCTTGTAGGGGCACGCGGCAACGCAGGCTCGCCACGCGCGGCAACGCTGCTGGTCGATGAGGACGATGCCGTCTTCGCCGCGTTTATACAGGGCGCCGGAGGGACAAGCGGCGACGCAACACGGGTTGAGACAGTGATTGCAAATCCGCGGCAGGTAGAAGAATACCAATTGTTCCACGCTGGAGAGTTGCAGCCGCTGCTGCTCGCTGAGACCTTCGAGGTTCGCGTCGTTGGCGGCGTAAATCGACGAGCCGCCGAGATCGTCGTCCCAGTTCGGTCCGGCTTCGACGGCGATTTCCTCGCCGGTGACCATCGACACGGGCCGAGCGGTCGGTTGATCGTCGCTCTCGGGCGCGTTGAACAGGTTCTGATAGTCGTAGGTCCACGGCTCGTAATAGTCGTCCATGCTTGGCATGTGCGGGTTGTGGAAGATATTCGGCACCACCTTCGCCTTTCCGGTAGAGCGAATTTGCAAGTCGTCGCCCTTCTTCTCCCAGCCGCCCTTGTACTTCTCCTGGTCTTCCCACTTGGTCGGATAGCCCGTGCCCGGCTTGGTTTCGACGTTGTTCCACCACATGTATTCCGTCCCCTTGCGGTCGGTCCACACGTTTTTGCAGGCGATGCTGCACGTGTGACACCCGATGCACTTGTCGAGGTGGAACACCATCGCGATTTGAGAGCGGACGTTCATGGGTGGGCCTTTTCAGGTAGCCTTCGTAACACGGAGAGGAATGCAAAAGTCAAAATGAAAAATGCAAAATGAGGTTCACGGAATCGCCTACCCCGTGGCTCCTGCACTTTTCATTCTTCATTTTGCATTTTTCCTTTTCATTCCCTTCTAGAACTGCACTTCGGGACATTTACGAACGAGAATGTGCGTATCACGGTTACAGCCGATCGGACCCCAGTAGTTGAAGTGGTAGGTGAATTGGCCGTAGCCGCCGATCATAAAGTTGGGTTTGAGCCGGGCTCGGATCAGGCTGTTGTGGCCGCCGGCGCGGCGTTTGCCTCGCAGCGGCGAGCGAGGCACGCTGTAGGTTCGCTCCGGCGAGTGGTATTGGATGCAAATGCCCGGCGGAATTCGGCGGCTGACCACCGCCCGGGTCACGACGACGCCGTGGTCGTTGAACACCTCGACCCAATCGTTGTCGACGATGCCCAGGCATTCGGCATCTTGCTCGCTGAGCCAGAGCGGCTCGACGCCGCGGGAGAGCGTGGTCATTCGCTGGTTGTCGCCGTAGGTCGAGTGGATGTGCCACTTGCCGTGCGGCGTGAGGTAGTTGAGCATCAGCGACTCGCCGACTTCCTCGGTGAACTTGAGATCGGCATACTGCGCCGGTAGCGGCTTCGGTTTATACGTCGGCAGATGCTCGCCGAAGTCGAGATAAATCGGATGATCGAGATAAAAGTGCTGCCGGCCCGTGAGCGTGCGCCAGGGGACATCGGTCTCGACGTTGTAGGTGAACGGGGAGTAGGCCCGGCCGTTTTCGATCAGGCCGGACCACATCGGACTGTTGATGAATCGCTGCGGGCGGCACTGCAATGCCTGAAAGTCGACGCGGACGCCGCGGTTCTTCTCGGCCAGATGGACGAGCGGCACGCCCGTCTTGGATTCCATGTTCTGATACGAGCGATACGCCAACTCGCCGTTGGTTACGGTCGCAAAGGCGAGCACGATGTTGCAGGCGTCCTCGTCGCGGGCGAGCGAAGGATACGTCCCGCCGCCCCAGGTCTCGGTGCGCTTCGTGCGGAGCGTCTCGGCGTATACGTCGTCGACCTTGTACGACGTCCCGTGCGCGCCGAGACCGTTCTTGACGACCTGCGGACCGTAGGAGATGAACTGCTTGTAGAGGTTCTTGTAGTCGCGGCGCACGACCTTGAAGGCCGGCATGGTTTTGCCGGGAATCGCGTCGATTTCGCCGTCGATCCACTGTTTTAAGTCGGGCTGAGCCACTTCGGCCGGCGAATCGTGCGCCAGCGGCGCCGCGACGAGGTCTTCGACCGGCTCGGGAAAGTGCTTTTCGGCCAGCTTCGAGAACCGTTTGGCCACGGCCTGAAAGATTTGCCAATCGCTCTTCGATTCCCAACACGGTGGCACGGCCGGCGCGAGCGGGTGAATGAAGCTGTGCATGTCGGTCGAGTTGAGGTCGGCCTTTTCGTACCACGTGGCGGCCGGCAGGATGATGTCGCTGTAAAGGGCGGACGTGTCCATGCGGAAGTTCAAGTCGACGACGAGGTCGAGCTTGCCTTCGGGCGCTTTGGCGTGCCAGGCGACGTCGCGGACCGAATCGGCGGCGAGATCTTCGGCGACGAGATTCGTGTGCGTGCCGAGATAGTGCTTGAGAAAATACTCGTGCCCCTTGGCGCTCGACATGAGCGCGTTGCCTCGCCAGATGAACCACACGCGCGGCCAGTTGTCGGCGGCGTCGGGGTCTTCGACGGAGAACTTGAGATCGCGCTCCTTGAGCCGCTTGGCGACGTGTTTGGAGATATCGTCTTCGGTTTGCGCACCGGCGGCGCGGGCTTCTTGCACCGTGGCGATCGGGCTTTCGGGAAACTGCGGATAGAACGGCAACCAGCCCATCCGCACCGCGCGGACCTGCATGTCCATCGTGTGGCCTTGGGCCGTGGAGTTCGTCGCCGCGTTCTTGGGAACGGTGTGGTAGTCGGTGAAGTTTTTCTCGTACCGCCACTGATCGGAATGAACGTAGTGCCAACTCGGCGCGTTTTGCAGGCGCGAGGGCGGATACCAGTCTTTGGCGAGTGCAATCGACGACCAGGACTCCATCGGAGCGAGCTTTTCCTGGCCGACGTAGTGAGCGAGTCCGCCACCGTTCTTGCCGACGCAGCCGCAGAACATCAGGGCGTGGATGCCCGCGCGGTACATGAGGTTGGCGTGATACCAGTGGTTGATGCCCGCCCCGATGATGATCGTGCATTTGCCGCCGGTGAGCTCCGCGGTTCGGGCCCATTCGCGGGCGAAGCGGATCAGCACGTTGCGACTGATGCCCGTGTAAAGCTCGGACCAGGCGGGCGTGTAGGGCTTGTCGGCGTCGTCGTAACTCGTCGCATAATCGCCGGCGAGACCGCGGTTCACGCCGTATTGGGCCATGAGCAAGTCGTACACCGTCGTCACCGTAACGGTCTTGCCGTCCCCGGTCGCGATCTTCTTGACGGGCACGCCGCGAGCGTGCGATTTGCCGCCGGCGAAGTCGTCGAGATCGACCTCTGCGACGCCATCGTTGTCGGACAGGAAGGTAAGCCGCGGGTCGATGTCGCTGCCGTCGACGCCGTCCTTGAGGAGGAGGTTCCATTGGCCTTTGGCCGCGCCCCAGCGGTGTCCGACGCTGCCCAAGGGCATCTTGGGGCGATTCGCAGCGTCGTCCCACATCAAGAATTTCCAGTCGCCGTGCTCTTCGGCCGCGTAGGGCTTGAGGCGATTCGCCCGCAATAATTGGCCGGGCCGCAGCTTGCCGTACTGCTCGACGAGTTCGACGAGATACGGCGCGTCGGTGAACTTCTTCGTGTATGCAAGGAACGATTCGGTCGGCTTCTGATAGTGGAACTCGGTGAGTAGGACGTGGTTGACGGCCATCCACCACGCGCCGTCTTGCCCTGCGTTGACGGCGACCCATTCGTCGGCGTACTTGGACACCTGGCTGAAGTCGGGCGAGAAGACCCACATCTTCGTGCCGTTGTGCCGCGCTTCGCAGGCGAAGTGGACGTCCGGCGTGCGGGTCATGTTCAAGTTCGCGCCCATGACCGCCAGCAGCTTTGCGTTGTACCAGTCGGCGCTCTCGGCGACGTCGGTCTGCTCGCCCCAGGTTTCCGGCGAAGCGGTCGGCAAGTCGCAGTACCAGTCGTAGAACGACAGCGAGATTCCGCCGAGCAGTTGCATGAGCCGGGCGCCGGCGGCATAGCTGATCATCGACATCGCCGGAATCGGCGAGAACCCGGCGATGCGATCGGGGCCTTTGGTTTTAATCGTGTGAATGAGTGAGGCGGCGATGATTTCGAGCACCGTGTCCCAATCGGCCCGCCGCAGGCCGCCCTTGCCGCGAGCGCGTTGCCAACGTTGCCGCGACGTTTCGTCCTCGACGAGGCTCTTCCAGGCTTCTACGGGGTCGTCGTGGTTGGCCCGAGCGCGACGCCATAAATCGAGGAGCGCGCCGCGAATGTAGGGATACTTCACCCGCAGCGGGCTGTAGAGATACCAGCTATACGAGATGCCGCGCTGGCAGCCGCGGGGTTCATAAGGCGGAATGCCCGATTCGAGCGCGGGATAGTCGAGTCCCTGCATTTCCCACGTGACGATGCCGTCCTTGACGTGGATTTGCCAGGTGCAACCGCCGGTGCAGTTCACGCCGTGTGTGCTGCGGACGATTTTGTCGTACTGCCAGCGGTTGCGGTAGAACTCTTCCCAGCTCCGCTGGCGCGGGTCGCATTCGTCTTTGATCCAGGCAATCGCATCGAGCACGCTCATCACGCACCTCGCTTGTGGGCAGCGTCGACCAAGGGGCGGCGGACGCCGCGAAACCGCCATTTCCACGCGCCGTCGAACGCAAACAAGAGCGCGGCAGCGCCGAACAGACCGAGCAGCAGGAACGTCACGCGGTCGCCCGTCGGGTCGGCGGGACGATAGCGCGCGGCGTCTTCGAAATAGGCGACGAGCGAATGGATTTCCTCCGCTTTGAGCGGATGGTTGCGAAACGCCGGCTGCATGGTTTCGGTGCCGGGGGCGACAAGCCAGGCGCTGAGCGAGGCGCGACCTTTGAGCCGGTCGTAGACGTTCGTCAAATCGGGACCGAGCAATCCGCCGCCAAGAGCCGCTATGTCGTGGATCGAATGACAGGCGATGCAGGCCGTGCCGCCGGAGGCGAGACGTTGGCGACCGGTGAAGATGTCGCGGCCGGCTTGCACGTCGGCCGCCGTGAAGGGCGCCGTCGAAATCTGTAGGCCCTTGAATTGCGACTCGGGCAGCTTCGATTCGGCCTCGATCAGGTCGAGGAGCTTTTCCGCCCGTTCGCGGGTCATGCCCGGGGCCATGGGCATGGGCACGCGGCGGGATTCCTCGAAGATCTTTTGGGCGTAGGGATCGCCGCTGTCGAGAACGGCCTTGGGATTGGTGAGGAAATTGGCCAGCCAGTCGCGGGTTTGACGTTTGGTCACGTCTTTGAGGTCCGGTCCGGTAAGCCGCCCGCCGCCGATCGTATGGCAATTCATACAGTTCTGTCGGAAATAGTCGGGCGTGTCTTGGGCCTGGGCGAAAGCCGAGGAGAACAGCCATGCCAGCACCGCGGCGGCCGCCGCCAGAGGGCGTGGAATTGCGGTTTTCGGCTCGTTCTGCTGATTTTTGGGCCGTCGCATGACCGTGCTCCCAAAGCCGCCGGATCGTTCCGCCGATATCTAAATCGGATACTAGACTCTTTTATCCACAATGAATATACTGGGCGGAAACAGGATGTCAATATCCGGTTTGAACATTTTTTCCGAAGCCCCGGAAAACGGCTGGGATTTCGTTCGCGGGGCGGGTTGATTCGTCGACGACTCGTGGGCGGTGGACATGCTTTCCTCTCGCGTTCGATATGCGATCGCCGCCTTGACCGCGCTGGCCCGCAATCCCGAGCGGCCCCGGACGGCCGAGCGGCTCGCAGCGGTGACGGGGGCGCCACTGGCAACATTGTCTAAGGTGTTGCAGGCGCTGGCTCGGGCTCGCTTGATCGGCGCCTCTCGCGGACCGCACGGCGGCGTTCGGCTAGCGAAAGAAGCTGGAAGCATTTCGGTGCTCGACGTCGTCGGCGCGGTCGATTCCGCGGCGCATCGGCGCATGCTTCGGTCCGAGTCGCTCGGGCCGTGTTTGTATCGCCGGTTGGCACTGCTTCGGCGGATGGTTACGCTCGTTCTCGACCGCACGACCATTGCGGAACTCGCGGGAACGCCGCCGGATGCGAACGACGAACGCCCGCCCGTGTCGATCGACGAGCTGCTCGCGCAGGCGATCGAGGCTTGGGACCGCGCCTTGGCCGGCGTGTCGGCAGACGACGGTCGCGAGAGGTCGTCGGACGCGCCGCGCCGCGGCGGTCCGGCGGCCGCAGATTTGCGTCAAACTGGAAAGCGCCTGGACCTCTAGTCACGCTTCTTTTCGAGGAGAACGATCATGGCGACATTCCTTTCGCTGATTACGTTCACGCAACAGGGCGCCGAAGCCATCGAGCACACGCTCGATCGTGCGGCGGCGTTCGAGAAGTCCGTCGCCCAGCACGGCGGCAAGGTCCGCGAGTTGTTTTGGACGCTCGGCGGCTACGACGGCGCGATCGTGTTCGACGCGCCGGACGCCGAGACGGCCGTGGCGATCGAGTTGAGCCTCGTCCGCAAGGGGAACGTCCGCACGCAGACGATGGCGGCGTTCGACCGCGTTCAAATGCAGGCCATTTTGGGTAAAGTCTCGTAGCGAGCCGTCGACCCAAACGTGGCGCGTTGCCGGCGCGGTCGTTCCGTGGTCGTCAACGGGCTTTGAGCGGCGAGCCGCCCGTCAGCGGGCGGCTGGGCGGAACGTCCGGGTGGTTGATTTCCAGGTCGACATCGAACCGCCTGTACGGCGCATCGGCTCGCACCACGTCGCTCAATCGCAGCCGCAGTTCGCTGCGCGGCTGGTTGTGCCAGCGAATCTGGTAGAGCCATTCGTTGGGCATCGCCGATTGCACGGCGGCGAAGCGAAACCGCTTCGTCACGAGATTGACGAGCGCCGTCGGGTCGCCGGTCGTGCCGACGAACGTAATCCGCTGGACTTCGTCTTTGGCGTTGAAGTAGTAAGTCAGCGAGCCGGCCAGGTCGTGCTCGCTCGGCCCGGTGACGAGCGGGATGCGAAAGCCCTGCATGTTCGCGCCGCTGGCGACGGTCGTCACGCGGGCCCAGCGGCCGACGATCCAGGCTGGCGTCACGTCGAAGCGGAACGCCTCGCCGATGTCCATGACGGGATGGCCGTCGATGCGGGGTCCGAGCATTTCCGGCGGCAGCGGACCGGAGGGCGTCTGGCTGTTCGGCGATTGTCCGGGCGGCTGTGGGGGCAAGCGGCTCAACGGGTTGGGCGTGCCCGCGGGAGGCGCGGTCGCGGCCGGTGTGCCGTCGCCGGCAATGCTCTTCCAAAGCCGGGAGAGCATCGGTCCTCCGCCGCCTTCGCCGCCGGAAAGCAACATGGGCACGCCGACGGCCGCCGCAAGCGCCCCGACGAGCAACACACTTCGCTTGAACATCGCTATGCTCTCCTATCTGTCGAACGGCGCGCGGCGACCCAATATCCAAGATCGGCGGTCGGGGCGGCCAATCGTGGGAAACTCGTCGGGCGGCATTGCGTTCGTCAAGGGCCGCGGCGTTTCGGCAGCCGTTGGGAGAGCCCGAACCGCGCCGGCCGGAGCAGGCGGAGTTCCTTGACAGGGTGTGCGGCGTGCCCCTAGGATCGACAGCACCCATCCAACCGGCGCCGCGCTGCGGCGCCGTGAACCTGCGCGTCGCTGCACCGGCGCTCGCGTCACGTCCTTTGCTCTTCGATCGCGTCCGGCGCGACTTGCCTGGCATGAAAAGACAACCCAGCCCGCGCCAAGCGACCCTTCCCGGCATGGAGCCGCGGTCCGAACGTCGGTCAGCAAGTAGGTCAGGCACTCCCGTGCCCGACGGCGGCGCGATCGAACCGGTCGTCGTCGCTTCGCCCGGACGCCCGTCGCGTGCCGTCGGTCCTCCCGATTCGCTTGCCGGCAAGACCGTCTGGGTCGTCGACGCCAATTCGCTGATCTTCCAAGTTTTTCACGCGATTCCGGAGATGACCAGCCCGGCGGGGCAGCCGGTGAACGCCGTCTTCGGTTTTACCCGCGACGTGCTGTTTCTCTTAGAAGCTAAGAAACCGGATTATTTGTTTTGCGCGTTCGACCGCAGCGAGCCGACGTTCCGCCACGAGCTGTTCGCGGAGTACAAGGGAACGCGAGCCGAGCTGCCGACCGATCTCGGGCCGCAGTTCGGTTCGATCCGCCGGATGCTCGACGCGCTGCAAGTCGCCGTGCTCGACTGTCCCGGCTATGAAGCGGACGACATTCTGGCGATGCTCGCCCGGCAAACGGACGAACGGGGCGGCGAGTGCTACCTCGTCACGGGCGACAAGGATTGCCGGCAACTGATCACCGACCGCGTGAAGGTCTACAACGTCCGCAAGCACGAGACGATGGACCGCGCGGCGCTGCTGGCGGATTGGGGTATTCGGCCGGAGCAGGTTGTCGACTTTCAGTCGCTCGTTGGCGATTCGGTCGACAACATCCCGGGCGTGCCGCTGGTTGGTCCGAAGGTAGCCCGCGAGTGGCTCGAAAAGTTCGGCTCGCTGGACGAGCTTTACGCCCGAGCAGACGAGCTGCCCAAGGGCAAGCGGAAGGACAATTTGCTGGCCTCGCGCGAATTGGCTTTTGTGAGCCGCCAGTTGGTGCGGTTGACGACGGACGTGCCGCTGGAGGTCGACTGGTGTTTGGGCCGGGTACACGACTTCGATCGTCGGCCGGCCGTCGAATTGTGCCGCGAGTTCGGCTTTCGCAGTTTGCGAGAAAAGATCGCGACGATCTCGCTACCGCCGGCCGATGGCATGCAAACCGCAATCTCCACGCCGCCCGGCAATGAGGTCGCTGCGGCCGGCGACGCGGCGGAGGACGTGGATTTGCTGCCGGCGACAGAGCAATCGCAGGCAACGACGCGGATCGACTGGAACACGAATTACCGCACGATCGACACGAGCGAAGCGCTCGCCGAGTTCGTCGCCGAACTGGCCAGGCAACCGCTCATATCGTTCGACACGGAAACGACGAGCCTGCGCGCTCGCGAAGCGGAAATCGTCGGGTATTCGTTCGCCTGGAAGCCGGGCGAAGCCTACTATTTGCCGGTTCGCGGTCCCGCCGGTTCGCGGCTGCTCGATCCGGCCGGAACGCTTGCGGCTCTCAAGCCGGTGCTCGAAGAGCCGAACGTAAAAAAGCTGGGACAGAATCTCAAGTACGACATGATCGTGCTGCGGTCGGCCGGGGTTTACGTTCGCGGCGTCGATTTCGACACGATGATCGCCAGCTACCTGCTCGAAGCCGGCGAACGAAGCCACAACCTCGACGACCTCGCGCTCAAATACCTCGGCCACACGACGACCAAGATCGTCGAGCTGATCGGCACGGGCAAGAATCAAAAGCGGATGGACGACGTGCCGATCGCGGACATCGCCCACTATGCCGCCGAAGACGCGGACGTGCCGGTGCGGTTGCGGCCGCTGTTGGCGGAGCGGCTCGAAGCGTTGGGGCTCGTGCCCCTGTTCGAGGAATTGGAGATTCCGCTTATCGAAGTGCTGGTCGAGCTGGAGTACAACGGGATCAAGGTCGACGTCGAGCGGCTGCGCGAACTGAGCGTGCGGTTCGACGCGAAGCTGGCAGAGTTAGTGGGACAGGTTTACGCCGCCGCGGGCCGCGAGTTCAATATCGCCTCGCCCAAGCAGCTTCAGGACGTGCTGTTCAACGAGCTCAAGCTGCCGGTGGGCCGCAAGACGAAGACCGGCCCGAGCACCGATGCCGACGTCCTCGCCGATCTGGCAAAGATCCATCCGCTGCCCGCGCTCATCATCGAGCATCGGCAATACGCGAAGCTCAAGGGGACGTACGTCGACGCTTTGCCGGCGATGGTCAACGAGCGGACCTGCCGGATTCACACGTCTTTCAATCAGGTCGTGGCGGCGACGGGGCGGCTGAGCTCGAACGACCCGAATTTGCAGAACATCCCGATCCGGACCGACGTAGGGCGCGAGATTCGCTCGGCGTTCGTGCCCGGCTGCGACGGTTGGGTACTGTTGGCGGCGGACTATTCGCAGATCGAGCTGCGGGTGTTGGCCCATTTCAGCGGCGACACGACCTTGTGCCAGTCGTTTGCCAACGACGAGGACATTCACGCCCGCGTGGCGGCGGAGGTGTACGGCGTTCCGCTTGCGGAGGTGACGTCATCCCAGCGGCGGAGCGCGAAGGCGGTCAATTTCGGCGTGATCTATGGTCAGAGCGCGTTCGGGCTGGCGCAGACGCTCGATATTGCCAAGGGCGAGGCGGCGGAGTTCATCGACGCCTATTTCCGCCGCTATCCGGGCGTCGAGGCGTTCATCGCCCAAACGCTCGACGCATGCGCCCGCGAGCAATATGTGAGCACGATGCTCGGGCGGCGGCGGAAGATCTACGGCGTTCGCGACGCCGACGAGCGGGGCAACAACCGGCAGCTCAACCTGGGCGAACGAACCGCCGTGAACACGGTCATTCAGGGTTCCGCGGCCGACATCATAAAAAAAGCCATGATCGCCGTGTTCCATCGCTTGCAACGCGAGCGGCGGGCGGCGAAAATGCTATTGCAGATTCACGACGAGCTGATGTTCGAGGTTCCGGCTGAAGAAGCCGAGGACCTGCGAACGTTGGTCGTCGAGGAGATGACCGGCGCGATGCCGCTCGACGTGCCGCTCAAGGTCGACGTAAAGACCGGCCGCAACTGGGCGGAGTGCGAATAAATGCAGAATGCAAAATGAAGAATGAAATGCCATTTTTCATTCTTCATTTTGCCTTTTGCATTCTTGCGTGCGGCTAGAATTGTAGGGTGGGTCGAGCAACGCGAGGCCCACCGATGGATTGCGCGTCCATTTCGAAACCGTGGTGGGTCTCGCGTTGCTCGACCCATCCTACACGAGCTTTTCGATGCGCGTGATCGGCGTTCTCGGCGGCGTTGCCAGCGGGAAGAGCCGGGTTACGCGGATGTTGGCCGAGCTTGGCTGCGGCGTGCTCGATGCGGACAAGGCGGGCCACGAAGTATTAAGGGAAGTCGAGGTCAAGCAAGCCCTCCGCGACCGATGGGGCGAGGCGATATTGGACGACGGCGGAGAAATCGACCGTCACGCCGTGGCGAGGATCGTGTTCGGACCGCCGGCCACAAGTACGCCGAAACCAACGGGCGGCGAAATTCATATTCCTACCGACCAATCGCCGCGCGATGCGGCCGCCGAACGAAGGTTTCTCGAACAACTCACGCACGGCCGAATCGCGGCGCGATTGAGGCAGCAAGCCGATGCCTTCGCCGCCGGCGGGCGAGTAAAAGCGATCGTCGTCGACGCGGCCCTGCTGGTCGAAGCCGGCTGGGACGCAATGTGCGACGTGCTGGTATACGTCGACGCGCCGCGGGAAACGCGGCTCGCGCGAGCGAAGGGCCGAGGGTGGACGGAAGCCGAATTTGACGCCCGTGAGGGCGCACAGGAAACATTGCAAGCCAAACGGCAGCACGCCGATTTTGAAATAGATAACTCCGGAGATTTGGAACAATTGCGCGGCTGGGTCGAGCGTTTTTGGAGCGCTTTCTTGACCGCAAATCCCGCCTGAAACACACATTCGCTGCGGACGTTCGCTCCGCCGCGGATGAGCCAGTCTTGTCACGAGTCCTCCCATCGCGGCGGCGCGTTCGCGCGGCCGCGAACCGTCCGAAGCTTGCCACGCCGCAAACGTCCCGCCGCGCGATCACGTCGCGCGGTCGGCGATCGTCCGGTTTGGCTCCCTTCCTGTCCGCGTCCGCACTTGGGGTTTCCCCCGCAATTTGCCATTTCCCTCCGCTCGGCGCCGTTCGCGCGCCCGGCAACCGCACCGCACGTCTGGAGTTCTCGCCATGTCCGACCATCACCCTGCGCCGCCCGGCCAACGGGCCGCCGACCCTGCCGCAAGCCGCGGCGACCGCTCGCACCACAAAAACCACAACGGCCACACCGACGATCCGCCGATGTCGCTGGCCGAAGAGCTCGTCGAGCAAGGCCACGCCTGGGACGAAGAGGCCGACCAGCGGTACGAGCAGATCAAGCACGGCGATCTGCACCTGGCCGAGCTTCAACGGATGAGCATGCCGGACCTGATCGAGCTGGCGCGCAAGGAGAACATCACCGAGCTGACCAACGTCCGCAAGCAGGACCTGATCTTCAACATCCTCAAGGAACGAGTGAAGCTCAACGGCCTGATGTACGGCGAGGGCACGCTGGAAATCCTGCCCGACGGGTTCGGCTTCTTGCGGAGTCCCGACTATCACTATCTTTCCTGCCCCGACGATATTTACGTTTCGCCGAGCCAGATCCGGCGGTTCGGACTGAAAACGGGCGTGACTGTTTCCGGCACGATTCGTCCGCCGAAGGAGAACGAACGGTACTTCGCCCTGCTCCGCGTCGAGGCGATCAACTACCAGGACCCCAACGTCGCCTCGGAAAAGGTGTTTTTCGACGACTTGACGCCGCTGCATCCCGACAAGCGGATCGTCCTCGAAGCCGAGCCGACCGAGCTTTCGATGCGGGTGGTCGACCTGATCGCCCCGATCGGCTTCGGCCAGCGAGGCTTGA
The DNA here is from genome assembly GCA_003576845.1 of Planctomycetota bacterium. Lineage (GTDB taxonomy): Bacteria > Planctomycetota > Planctomycetia > Pirellulales > PLA5 > PLA5. The sequence continues at coordinate 81,350 of QEVJ01000002.1, read as the reverse complement.
TCGTCTCTCCGCCGCGTGCCGGCAAGACGATCCTGCTGCAGAAAATGGCGAAGTCGGTGCTGCGGAATCATCCCGACGTGTACGTCATCATGCTCCTGATCGACGAGCGGCCGGAGGAAGTGACCGACATGGAGCGGCAAGTTAAGGGCCGCAACTGCGAAGTCATCAGCAGCACGTTCGACGAAGTCGCCACGCGGCACGTGCAGGTGGCCGACATGGTGATCGAAAAGGCCAAGCGGATGGTCGAATACGGCCACGACGTGGTGATCTTTCTCGATTCGATCACGCGGCTGGCGCGGGCGTGGAACTCGGAATGCCCCAGTTCCGGCAAGCTGCTCTCGGGCGGTCTCGATGCGAACGCCTTGCAAAAGCCCAAGCGGTTTTTCGGCACGGCCCGCAAGGTCGAAGAGGGCGGTTCGCTCACGATCATCGCCACCGCGCTCGTCGAGACGGGCAGCAAGATGGACGACGTGATCTTCGAGGAGTTCAAGGGGACAGGCAACATGGAACTCGTGCTCGACCGCTCATTGGTCGACAAACGGATCTGGCCGGCCATCGACATCAACCGTTCCGGCACCCGCCGCGAAGAAATCCTGATGGACCCCGAGGAACATCGCCGCGTCTGCATCCTGCGGCACGTGCTCTCCGAAATGAACTCGCCCGAGGCAATGGAGCTGCTCGTGAGCCGGCTGGCAAAGACGCAGAGCAACGCGGAGTTTTTGATGAACATGAAGAGCTAGGCAGGAAGGTTCAAGTCTTAAGTATCAAGGTTCAAATAAGGCTTAAGGCCGAATTCTCAATGCCGAAATCGCAATGACCAATCAATGAGCAATTCCGAACGAGCCGTGAAGCACGCTAACCCGGTTAAGACTTGAATCTTACGCCTTATTTGATCCTTGATACTTGAGACTTCAGACTTCTCCCAATGCTGACAGAATTCCAAGGCCCGCTGTCCTCTGCTCCCGGCCGGTTTGCGGTCGTCGTTTCGCGGTACAACGAGACGATCACGTCGAAGCTGCTCGCGGGGGCGCTCGATACGCTTCGGGCTCACGGCGTGGCCGACGAGGCGATGGACGTTGCTTGGACTCCCGGGGCGTTCGAGATTCCGCTCGCCGCTCAGGCGATGGCGGCGACGGGCAAGTATGCCGCCGTGCTTTGCCTGGGGGCAGTCATTCGCGGCGACACGACGCACGACCAGCACATCAATCGCGCGGTTAGTTTGGCGATCATGCGGATCGGCCTCAAGCACCGTCTGCCCGTGCTGTTCGGCGTGCTGACCTGCGACAATCTGGAGCAAGCGATCCATCGCGCCGGCGGGCGGCAGGGGAACAAGGGCGCGGAATGCGCCGAAGCGGCACTGCGGATGGTCAATCTGCTCGACGAGATCGACGGCGGCGGCGAATCCTATTAGGCGTACGGGTTCAATTGAAACACGGAGGCGCGGAGACACGGAGGAAATGCAAAAGGCAAAAAGAAGAATGAAGAATCGAACCTGACTGTGCGCATCGCTTGGCAATCGTCGATTTGATTTCTCCGTGCCTGGGCGTCTCGGCGTTTTGACGACGCTCAAGCTCGTCTCGAAATGCGGGCCGGAGAGTTGAAAATGCAGCAGCATCCACCCTGTTCGCGTATTGCGGCGGGCGGTTTAATGAGCGGTTGTCGTCGAAGAACCGCTTGTTCCAATCGCTGCGGAGCCGCCCGATTATGTCCGACCGCGAACGCTGGATTGTGTACCCGTTGCTGGTCTTGGCCATTGGCTTGGCGTTGCAGCCGCGCATCACGATGGTCGACGTACAGTTCGGAACAGTGCGGTGCGAAAAACTCGTGTGCGGAGATGCCGCCGTCGCGCAGTCGCTCACGAGCAAGGCGATTACCAGCGAGGAGCTGGCGTCGACGCAGGTGAAATCGCGCAACGTGACCGCCGAAAGCTTCACCGGCAACGAACTGACCGTCAATCGGGCGAAGGCGACGGGCGAACTCGACGCGGCACGCACGAAATCCGCGGTCGTATCGACCGGTATGCTGGTCGCCACTGCGGCCAGCATCGACACGTCGACGAGCAAGCTGCACAGCACGCAGCACCTGCGTGTGACCGATGCCTTGGGCGTGCGCCACGCCGATTTGCGAGCAACGCCGGAGGGCGGGCAGCTCGACGTTGTCCGCTATGGCCGCGGCAGCAAGGGGCCGTTCGAGAGCCGCGACATGCGGATCTTTGCCAGCGACGCGGGGCGCAATCTCGTTCCGCTGGGGACGGCGCACGTCAACCTCGTCGGCGAAAAGTCCGGTCAAACACCCCAGACAAGGACGCCCACGGACGAAAAACCGAAGGCGCCGGAGCCGACAGCAACCGACGCGCCGTGATTCATTCACCGGCGGGCCACCACAGCCACCGCCAGACGGCATACAGGCACACGATCACGCCGACAATCAACCACCACGGTTTCGGCTGCCGCGGGGCGTCTTCGCGCGAAATGTATCGCTCGCAATATGGGCATTGGTTCGAGTCTTCGTGGATCTCCCGGCGGCAGTAGGGACACGGGACCGTCGGTTCGTCTTCGTCGGCTTGCGAGTCGTACCCGTTGAAGGCGTCGATGTCAGCGTCGTCGTCCCAGTCGCCGTCTGCATCATCGTCGTCGTCGAGACGGGAGCGGGACATGGCAGCGTCAGGGCAAAGAGTCACACGTGGGCTTGAGATTACCGGCAGCCTAACCGGCAAGCGTGTCCCGCGGCAAGCGGAGCGGCGCACGATTTCGCGCAGTGGGATTTTCCGGGCATTTTTTGCACCAGTGAGGGAATATCGCCGGGCGAATTTGACGCGGCGGGAGATTGTCAGATAATGTAGCTTCCTGCCCCCGATATTCCCGCCTAGGAAACTTCGCATGTCTCGCTTGCCACTCGACTCGCGACCATTGAGATTTCGCTATCGCCCACGGCACACGCTGGCATTCGTTGCCGGATTCTGTGCGCTGCTCTTCGTTTCCTCGCTGCTCGTCGGCGCGGGTGAGAGGCCGGCCCCGACCGCCGCTGCGCCAATCGCGCCGAGCGCCGATGCGTTCGCGCAGCTCGACGAAGCGTACGCACGCGACGTGCTGCCGCTGGTCAAGACTTACTGCCTCGATTGCCACTCGACCGAAACGAAAGAAGGCGAGTTGGACCTCGAACAGTTCGCGGGGCTCGCGAACGTTCGCAAGAAGCCGGCCGCGTGGCAACGGGTGGCGGAGATGCTCGACAACGGCGAGATGCCACCCAAGGACGCGGATCAGCCGACCGCCGACGAGCGAAAGGCGCTCCGCGGTTGGGTCGGCAAATACTTGGACGCCGAAGCCCGCGCGGATGCCGGCGATCCGGGCCGGGTCGTGCTGCGGCGGCTCAGTAACGTCGAGTACACGTACACGCTGCGCGACTTGACCGGCGTCGCGACGCTCGACCCGGCCCGCGAATTCCCCGTCGACGGCGCGGCCGGCGAAGGCTTCACCAACACGGGCAACGCACTCGTCATGTCGCCGGCGCTGTTGACCAAGTATCTCGACGCCGGCAAACAGGTCGCCGAGCACGCCGTGCTGCTGCCCGACGGCATTCGCTTTTCGCAGCACACCACGCGGCGCGACTGGACGAACGAGACTCTCGACGAGATCCGCGGGTTCTATCGGCCCTATACCGACGCGACGGGCGCGACGCGGGTCAACCTGCAAGGTCTCGTGTGGGATACGAACGAAGGCGGGCGGCTGCCGCTCGACAAGTTCCTCGCCGCGACCATCGCCGAACGCGAGGCGATTCTCGCGGGCAAGAAGACGATCGAAGCCGCCGCGGCCGAGCATCGCGTCAACTCCAAATATCTGGACATCTTGTGGCGAACGCTGACGGCGCGCGACCGGTCGCCGCTGGTCGAACCGATTCGCACGAAGTGGCGCACCGCGAAAGCCGAGGACGTGCCGGCCATCGTGACCGACATCGGCCGCTGGCAAGGGGCGCTGTGGAAATTCAGCAGCGTGGGGCACATCGGCAAGGTGGGCGGACCGAAGGCGTGGATGGAACCTGTCGATCCGGTGCTCGCGCGGCAGGAAGTGCGGCTCAAGCTCGCGCCGGCGGCGGATGCAAGCGGCGACGCGGTGTTTTACCTGTCGGCAACGCCCGTGTTCGCCGGCGATGGCAACGCGGCGGGCGGAAAGGCCACCGTTGTGTGGCAGCAACCGCGGCTCGTCGCGCCGGGCAAGGGCGATATTCCGCTTGCCGACTTGCGAGCGGTGAGCGAAGCCTGGACCGCGCGTCGCGGACGGATGTTTGCGTCGACCGCCAAGAGTCTTGCGGCGGCCGCCGAGGTTCGCGACGCATCGAAGCCGGCGAACGTCGAAGAGCTGGCAAAGCGGCACGGCGTCGATGCCGACAGTCTCGCGGCGTGGCTCGAATTCTTGGGCCTCGAATCGACCGGCGAGGCGAAGATCGACTCGCATTTGACCAAGGCCACGCGGGGCGGCGGTGGGTACGATTTCATTTCGAGTTGGGCGGCAGGCGACTTGCCGAGCGTGGTCGCCAATTCGTCCGATCGGCACGTGCGAATTCCCGGCAATATGAAACCGCACGGTTTCGCGGTCCATCCTTCGCCGGCGCTCAACGTGGCGACGGGTTGGCGAAGTCCGGTGTCGGCGAAGCTGCGGATCGAGGGAACCGTCGTACACGCCCATCCCGAGTGCGGCAACGGCGTCGTGTGGTCGCTCGAACATCGCCGCGGGGCGATTCGGCGGCGGCTTGCGGAAGGCGTCTCGCACGGCGGCGCGCCGGTGAAGGTCGGGCCGATCGATTCACTCGCCGTGTTGCCGGGCGATTTCGTGTCGCTCGTCGTTGGGCCGCGAGACGGCAATCACTCCTGCGATTTGACCGCGGTCGATCTGGTGCTCGTCGACACGGCCGACGCGAAGCGGACGTGGAATCTTGCCGCCGACGTGTCGCCCGACATTCTCGCGGGCAATCCGCACGCCGACCGTTTGGGAAACGCCAACGTGTGGCACTTCTATAGCGAGCCGGTCGCCACGAGCGCGGCGACCGGTCCGGCGATTCCCGCGGGTTCGCTCTTGGCGACATGGTTCGCCGCGACGAGCGCCGACGAGCGGCGGCAACTGGCTGAGGGAATCGAGAAGCTGCTCGCCGCGGGTCCGCCGGCCGACGCCAAGCATCCCGACGCGGTATTGTATCGACAGCTTGCATCGTTTACGGGTCCGTTATTGCGAGCGGCGCGCGATGACGTCGCCCAACTTCGCGCCGCGGGCAAAGTGGCTCTGGGCAATGCTCGCTGGGGCGTCGACGCCGCGCAGTTCGCCGCCGACGGCAGCTTGTCGGTTGCAGCGCCATCGACCGTCGAAGTGCGGCTGCCCGGCATGCTCGCGGACGGCTGGGAGTTCGCCGCGACGGCGACGCTGGCCGGTGCAGAGGGCGGTACGCCGAGCGTGCAGGTGCAAGCGACGGCCGCCGAACCGGAACCGGTCTCCGCTCCGCGGCCCGATTTGCCGATTCTCGTTCCAGCGTCGGGCGCGGCGCGCGACGCGGCCATTGCGGCGCTCGATGCGTTTCGCCAGGTGTTTCCGCCGGCGCTGTGCTACATGAAGATCGTGCCGGTCGACGAAGTCGTAACGCTCACGCTCTTTTATCGCGAGGACGATCACTTGCGGCGGTTGATGCTCGACGACGCGGCGGCGGCGCGGCTCGATCGACTGTGGGACGAGCTTCGGTACGTGAGCCAGGACGCCCTCACGCTGGTCGATGCGTATCTCCAGTTGATGGAATACGCCACGCAAGACGCCGACCCGAGCGTCTTCGAACCGCTCCGCAAGCCGATCAACGACCGGGCGGCGGCGTTTCGACGGCGACTCGCCGAGACCGAGCCGCAACACGTCGAGGCGGTGCTGAAGTTCGCCGAGCTGGCGTATCGCCGGCCGCTCGTTGCCGGCGAAACCGCCGAGCTTCGCGGGCTGTATGCCAAACTCCGCCGCGAGGAAGTTTCGCACGACGAGGCGGTTCGCTTGACGCTTGCCCGCGTGCTCGTTTCGCCGGCGTTTCTGTACAAGATCGAAACGCCGCCGGAGGGCAACGCCAGCGGGCCGGTCAACGATTGGGAGTTCGCAACGCGGCTTTCGTATTTCCTCTGGTCGAGCGCGCCGGATGCCGAGTTGCGATCGCTGGCCGCAAGCGGAAAGCTGCGCGACGAGGCGGTGCTCCGCGGGCAGGCGAGGCGGATGTTGCGCGATCCGAAGGTGCGGCGGTTGGCGAGCGAGTTTGCGTGCCAGTGGTTGCACATTCGCGACGTGGCGGAGCTCGAGGAGAAGAGCGAGAAGCACTTTCCCACGTTCGTATCGGTGCGCGGCGCAATTCAGGAGGAGGCGATTCAGTTCTTCGCGGACTTGTTCGCCCGCGGCGGGAGTGTGCTCGAAATCATCGACGCCGATCATACGTTCGTGAACGAAACGCTGGCGAAGCATTACGGCATCGAGGGCGTGTCGGGCGACGAGTGGCGGCGCGTGGACGGCATGAAAGCCCGCGGCCGCGGCGGCGTCTTGGCGCAGGCGTCGACGCTCGCCAAACAGTCGGGTGCGTCGCGGACGAGTCCAATCTTGCGCGGCACGTGGATCAGCGAAGTGTTGCTCGGCGAACGCTTGCCGCGGCCGCCGAAGAACGTGCCGCAATTGCCCGACGACGAAGCGGCCACGGCGAACCTTACGGTCCGCCAACTGGTCGAGCGGCACAGCAGCGACCCGAAATGTGCCGTGTGCCACATGCGGTTCGATCACTACGGGTTCGCGCTCGAAAACTTCGACGCCATCGGCCGCTATCGCGAGAAGGACTTGGGCGATCGGCCGATCGACGCCCACGTGAAAACGCCCGACGGGTTCGAGATGAACGGCGTGGCGGGCTTGCGGGAGTATTTGGTCACGAAGCGACGCGACGCGGTCGTCCGCCAGTTCTGCCGCAAGCTGCTTGGTTACGCGCTCGGCCGCGCGGTGCAGCTTTCGGACGAGCCGCTCTTGGCCGCCATGCAGGAAGAGCTGCGGGCGAAGAACTACGACGTATCGCTGGCCGTCGAGAAGATCGTATTGAGCCGGCAATTTCGCGAAATCCGCGGCCGCGACGCGGCGGCGGAACCGGAGGCGCATTAGTGGGGCCGCTGATTCATTGCCGCAAACTAAAAGGGAAATGTACCGCCGAGGCGCAGAGACGCGGAGATTGTATTGATTCGCATGTCTCGGCGCCTCTCTGTCTAGGCGGTTCATTTACGGTGGCTGGGCGCCGCTGCGGACGTCTGGCCGCGGTCGCGCATCGTACCGGCTTCGCGCTCGGTGCGTTTTCTGTTCGTCGAACCAGGCTTTGCTTCCTTCGTTCGACCGCTCGACCGTGCGCCGCGAAGATTCCAGCTTGCGGCCGGCGATTCGGAGTTGTTCGATCGCGCGGGCCGTTTCTTCGGGTGATTCGGCCGCGTTCGGCCCGACGAGGGCGCGGGCCCATTCGACGTCGGCCGCCGCTGCGTCGTTCGTCGCGGGCGGCGGCTTCGCTTGGGGCAGCTTCGTTTGCACCGTGTGCTGCCAAGTGTGGCTCCAGAGTTTGAGTTCGTCGGGACTGAGCTTCGATTCGAGCTTGCCCGACGCTTCGACTTGGTTGGCGACGGCGGCGACCTGCTCGGCCGTTTGTTGGTAGGGCCGGATCGCTTCGGCGATTCGTTGTTGCTCGGCCGCCGAAAGGTTTTTGGGGTCGGCCTGGGCGAGCTTCGCGGTCAGCGAGTTGGCGAACTGCTGGCCCGATTCGATCTCGGCGACGAGCAGGTTCTCGGCCTGCTCCGGAAAGAGCTTGTACAGGCTATTCTTGGCCGTAAGGAAGTCGGGTCCGACGCGCTCGACGCTCGCGAGCGCGTCTTCGAGCCGCCCCAGCTCAAAGGCAAACCGCGCGAGGACATTCGCCTTGTCGTTCGGACCGAGGGCCCACGCCGTCATCACCGAATTGCGGTCGGGATGTTCGAGCGAAAAGTGGTTGCAGCGGACCGTGATCGGCGTGATGTTCGCGGGAACCGTGCGCAACGCGTCGCGCTGCGGCGGCGTGAGCGAATCGCTCTCGAAATCGCGCTTGAGTGAGAGGAATTCGCCGACTTCGTGAACGTATTGTTGCTTGGCGTGGTCGGCGTTCGTGTAGGCCGCGTTGTCGAGGGCTTGGATCGGTTCGAGCACGACGGCGAACGCCTGGCTCAGGGCCGTCGGCGGGCTGGGCTTCGAGCCGGAGTCGATTTCGAGAAACACGATCTGCCGCCGACGCAAGAGCCGCAGGATGCGCTTGCCGGTGGGATGACTCGTGGCCGAGAGTCCGCGGACCAGCTCGAAGAGCGTGTCGATACCCGTGTTGTCGGCGATACCGCCGTCTAGGATCAGCGTTCGCGTTTCGCCGGATTGCGCTTCGAGCGGTTCAACGACGGTCGGGTGGAACGCCCAGGGAAAATTCGACGAAAGCCGCACGGCCTTCGACAGGGTGACGCCGACGGTTTCGCCGGCGTAGCGATGGGCCAGCTCGAACGGCGCTGCCCGCGTCGTTTCTTTGGCCGCCAGCGCGAACACGTCGGCGGGCAGGGGCGGAAAGCCGATGGCGATTCGCGAGCCTTTCGCCACGTCGCAGGCGTTGAACACGACGAGCGGCCGGCTGGAGGCGACGAGTGGGGCCATATCGCCCGACGGCGGCGCAAAGCCGCGGACGTTGGCGCTGGCGTGCCAATGAAACTTATCGTCCCAAAACCGCCCGAGCGCCTGCCCACGAGGCAAATTCGTGGTGGTCGCGCCGCGGACGATCGGGGCCATGAAGTTTGTGCCCATATCGTCGACGAAACTGCTGCGAACGACCCAGGCGTCGGTCGCGTCGCTCGCGTCGCCGGCGCTTGCGGCGGATTGCTTGACCGATGCGAGCAGCTCTCGTGCGCGGTCGCGGGCCTTGGCGAACGTCGCTTGATCTTCGGTCGCGTCGGGTTCCTGTGCGGCAAGCTGTTCGAGATTCTTCTCGAAACGCGCGATCAGTTCTTCGAGAATCGCGTTCTCCGTTCGCGGGCGGAGCGGACTGGCCTTGGCGTCGCGCTCGACGAAGTGGGCCGTCGCAAGACTGCCGCCGGAGACCGAACTGATGGCGACGATGTTGTCGGCCCAAGTGCGCGGCGGGCTAGTCGCGGCGTCTCCGCCGCCGGTTGCGAGCGGTCGCCGGGCGAGAAACTCGTACACCAGCGACGTGAAGATCGCCGCCCGCGATCCGCCGCCGCTGGCCGCAACGAACACGACCGGCTCGTTTTCGGGAATGCCGCGGAGCCGGGCTTCGAGCTGGCTCAAGCCGTCCGGCGGCGTCGGCGAACCGGCTGCATTCGCGATGTGAAACACGTCGGAGTTCGCCGGCGGCCGCGACACGAGAAACACGGCCACGATCGCCACAAAGGCCACGATCCGCACCGGCAAGAGGCGGATATGCGCATCGGCAAAGTCGAGCGACGCGGCAACCACGGTCGCCACGCCCCAGACGTGCAAGATCATCCACAGCGTATACGCGCGGAGCGTAACCACTTGCGACAGCGGCGGCACGTTCGCGCCGATCCACAGCAATTCCGCGGCGAGATACGTAAGCGCGATCCACGCCAGAAACCGACCGACGAGCACGAGCACGGGCCGATCCGGATTGTCGCGGAGCTTTTCGCCGCGGCCGAGCAACAAACCGCAACCCAGCACCCACAGGCCGAGCACCAGAATCCACCAGGCTCCGTTGCGGTAGAACGCGCCGGCGAGCGAATAGGGCCAGCCGTAGTCCACCGCCGGTCCGAACAACAGCCACGCGGCCGCGACGGCACAGAGCACTGCGCCGATCGCGATTCTGATCGCGCGCCCCGCGACCCGTTCGATCGCCGCGGCCGGAAACGTCACCGCGCGATCGACGACCAGGCAGGCGAGGTCGAACAGCGTGACGAGCACGTTGCCGGCGCCGTGCAGGCTGACGCGGCGGGCAGCTTTGCGTTTCGCGCGACGGGTGTAAGCCCGCGGCACGAGGTAGACCGAGGCGGCGAAGAACATCGCGGCGACGAGCAGAAACGCGGCGAACGCCCACCACAGCCAGAACCAGCCGGTGGCGAAGGTGTCGCTCGGGGGCGGTTCGGAGTACCAGACGTTGAACACCTGCGGCACGAAGAAGATCGCAGTCGGCCCGATGACCGCCGCGATCAGGAAGAAGAGGTTGCGATAGACCCAGTTCGTCGCCCGGCGCATCTGCGTGCGGACGGCACGCACGAATCTGCTTTGAGAAACCGGCGTGCTCATGCGTGGTCCTCCTTGAACGGCGCGGCGGGCAGGGGAGAGAGGAGACGGGAGTCAGGAGACAGGAGTCTGCGCCTATCTACTGTCTCCTGACTCCGGTCTCCCTCGCTGAATCCCGAATCCCGAATCCTTTTCACCGCCGAACCTTCCCCTCGACGTCCAACACGTGCGTATTCGGGACCGAGTTTCCCCAGCGGCCGAACTGGTCGAATTGCCAGACGACCTTTTTCGATTTGGGCTCGATCTCGACGACGAGCGGTTGGCCCGGCGCGGCGTGGCAGTTGCCGATCACGTAGTTTCCATTGGGCAGGACTTCGATCGTCGTGACCCAGGCCAGCGTAATTCCCTTGAGGTCTTTCTGTTCGAGCCGCCAGACGATTTCCTTTTCCGGCGTGACCTCAATGACGCCGTGTCCATTGCCGGTCGAGATCAGCGTATTGCCGCTTTCGAGCCGGACGGCGGCGAAGCACTGGTTGCCCCAGGCTTCCGGTCCGTGCCCTCCTGCCCGCGGGCGATCGAACATCGGCACGGCGAACTCCCAAACAACCTTTCCGTCGGCGTCGTACTCGCGCACGGCGCCGTCGTTCTCGTGGCAGACGAGGTAATGGCCCGATGCGAGCTTCCGCACGAGCCGCGTATCGCTGTGGGCATTCGGTTTGTCGACCTTAAGCTTGATTGCCTTGAGGAGCTTGCCTTGGCGGTCGACTTCGATGATGCGTGCCGGTCCCGACTCGGCGATCATCACGACGCCGTCGGCGAGCGGCTGAAATGCGTGGACCTCGACTCGCTTGCCGGCATTGCCGTTGGCGTTCGCGCTGTCGTACGACCAGACGACCTTTTTCGTCTTGGGGTCGATTTCGGAAACCTTCGCGGGACCTTCCTGGACCATGATGTGCCCATTGGCGAGCACGTGCAGGTCGTGAATGTCGCGCCAGGGAATCTCCCATTCGACGTTGCCTTCGCGGTCGACGATGGCCAGCTTGCCGTTGCCCTGTACGACGAGCCGATGCGCGGCGCTTGCGTTTGGCGCGACGCAAGACTGGGAGAGAAACGCGAGCCACAACGCGACGGAACGAATCACGAGATTTTCTCCTCGAAAGAAAACCAAGAACCTGCCTCGGCGCTGCAGGAGGCGAATCCTTTCGCCGATAGAATCGCTAACCGGCGCTGTCGGCGAAAGGATTCGCCTCCTACAGTTTCGCGATATGAACTTACTCTTCGTCGTGCAGGTCGTTTTCGGTGATCATCGTGAAGCCCCGGGCGGCGAGCGTTTCTTGGGCCATCTCGATGTTGTCGACCATCAGCGCGACGACCGGCCGGCCCCGCGGGCGGACCATCAGCGGATAGGTTTGGATGATGTTTACCTCGGCCTGCAACAGCGCCGTGCAAACCTTGAGCAGCGGCTGCGGCGATTCCGGCAGCTCGACGCCGATCAAGTCGCTCTCGATAAGCGCGAGGCCGGCGCGTTCGAGGATTTCGCGGCCCTGTTCGGGATGACTGAGCAAGAAGCGGGCGAAGGCGCACTCGGCGCTGCCGGTGACGCTCAAGGCGACGATCTTTACGCGGCTCGCTTCGAATCGCCGGACGACTTCGAGCAATTGCCCCACACGGTTCTCGAGAAAGACCGTGAATTGGCGAATCGACGGGTAGTCGCGGCCGCGCATCGTGGCAAAGTCGGTGCCAGTCCCTTCGCCGACGCTCATCGTGCGGCATCCTTTACGAGAAGATTCGAGGAGCCAGGAGTCCGTAGTTAGGAGCCAAGAGACGTGGCGGTATCGCCGGCGCGCGCTTCGACGGCAACGGTCAGCGTGTGAGGCCCTCCACGGCGGGAAATATAGGTCGGCGGGCGGCGGGAGTCAACTTTTGAGTCCGGGGTCGGGGGTCAGGGCTCGGGGGTCAGGGTCGCTACTGGCACCTGGCTCCTGACTCCTGTTTCCCAAGCTCCGTGCGTCACACGCGGGTCCGTCGCGCGCGGAGTTTCGCCGTTGTGAGGACGCCATCCGACTCGGCGGCGCTTCCCGTGAGCACGCGATCGACCGACTCCGCGGCGATGGCTCGCCGCCGCGCTTCGCGAACGGTCGGTCGGGCTTCGTCCGTCCGAGCACAGTCCGAGCGAGCCGGCGCCATTGTCCGGGTTGCCGCGCGGGCAACGACCGCTGCCGCCGAGGGCGGCGCGATTGGCGTCGATCGACTTCCGAAGTGCGACGCGAGCACGCCGATGTCTGCCCGGTCAACGCGGCCGTCGGCGTTCAAATCGCCGGCGGCATAGCTCGCGCCGGTCGCGCCGAAGCTGCGTTGCAGCACGGCAAGATCGCCGAGGCCGACCTGCCCGTCGCCGTTGAGATCGCCGAACAAGAACGACGCCGAATACTCGAAGGCGCCGATGTCGATTCGCGGCGTGCCGTCGGCGTTTCCGTCCACCACGCGCGGTTGTCCGCGCTGGTCGGTCGAAAGCGGCGGCGTGAACACGTTGGGATCGAACGCCGGATCGGCGGCGTCGATCGCCGGGCTGCCGGGCAACAAGGCGTGCGTCTGCGTTGTGCCGCCGTTGAGGGCGAGCTTGCCGAGCCACGCCGTCGCTTCTTGTTCCACGATCAGGTTAAACCCAGCAAGAAGATTACCCCCGCGCGTCGAACGTCCCGCTGGCGTATTGGTTTGTTCGCCACCGGGAAGTCCGATCTTCGTTTGCTCAGCAACATTCGCGGCCACGAGAGACTGATAAAAAGTCGCGCTACCCGGATTCGAAAACACGTCGATTCCGCTTGCCTGGGCCGTGACGTTATCGGGCGCTTCGGCCGACACGCGGTTGTAAGCAATCGTGCTCGATACGATCTCCGCCCGTCCCTGGAACCGCGTGTCGTAGGGAAGTCCGATCACGATTCCGCCGCCGTTCGCAACCGCGTCGTCCGCACTTCGCGCTCGTGCGAGATTGCCCGAAATCGTCGACTGGATCACGCTGAGCACCGAATTGGACGACGCGGATGCGAATGCAATGCCGCCGGCCATTGCGTTGGCGTTGTCGTCAAATGGCATTTCAGACAACGCGAGATTAGACGAAACGGTGCTTCCAACAACGGTTAACGATCCTGCTGCGTCAAAATACATGCCGCCGCCGATCGCGAAAGGGCCTCCGTCGAAGTTCAGCGATTCATCCGCGGTTGCGATCGCAGAGTTTCCGTCAAAGGTCGAATTGACGATATGCACGTCCGCCGTTGCCGTCGAACCGCGTGACGAACCGTAGAGCCCACCGCCGTACGCCTTCGAAGTCGGTTCCGGAACTATGGACGTTTCGGCAGTCTTGGCCCAAACAGTATTATCCATTATTCGCGAGTTCCTCAGGAACGTTTCTGCGAACGCAGCCTTTCCGCCTCCGTCCGACGCAACGGCAAGAACGCCGATACCCGCTCCGTACGCGTTCGCGAAGTCATCGCCCGCCGCCCGTACTTCGTTGTCGATGACATCGACGCCTTCGAGGACTAGCGTCGCAACGGCCGCAGCCACGCCAGCAAGCGAACGATTGAGGATACCACCGCCGATGGCCGTTACATTCGCGCCTTGCTCCACGATCACGCGGTTTCCGCGAATCTCGGAGTTTTCCAGCCGCAAGTAACCGCCGTCGTTGATTGCGCCGCCGCCTTGTTGGATCGCCGTGTTGTCGGCGATCAGGCTATTCGTAAGGCCCAGCGACTGGTTGTTTCCATTGCACAATCCCGCCCCGAACGCCGCCGTGTTGCCGACGAGTTGGACGTTGTCGAGCGTAATGCTCGGCTCTGGCGAGACGGGCGTCGTGAGATTCGTCGTGATGAGCCCGCCGCCGGCGACGGAGGCGGCGTTGCCGGAAAGGCTGGTGCCGCTGATCTCGACACTTACGCCGCCATCCACGGTAATCCCGCCGCCGGTTGCGGCGGAATTCGCTGCGATCGTGCTGCCACCGATCGTCGCTCCGGTGACGTAAAGCCCTCCGCCCGAGCCATTGGCCCCGGCGGAATTCTCGGTCACGATCGAATCGTTGATCGAAAGCGTAGGATTTTGCGAGTAGACTCCACCGCCGAAGGAGATCGGCGCACTCTCGCTTTCGGCGGACACCTCGTTCTCGCGAACCGTCGAACCGCTGACAACAAGCTCGGAACCGGATCGCCGCGACGCCAACCCGCCGCCAAACGCTTCGGCGCCTTCGCCGGGTTCTTGCAGATCAACGGCGCGCACGGAGTTGCGTTCCACGGTCGTGTCGTCGAGGGTCATTCGCGAGTTGAAACCCGTGTATCCGCCGCCGCCAGCGGCATCAACGCTGACATCGTAGAACGTCGAAGGAGAGTTCGCGATCGCCTCGACGCGATTGTCGACCAGCGAGGAGCGCTCGATACGGACCTCGGCCGTGGCGCCTTGGCTTTCGGCTGAAGAGAACACGCCGCCTCCGAGGACGAAAACCGTATGATCGTCGGCCAGCGGCAAATAAGCATGCCTGGCAAGCACGGAATTCCCGGTGATCGCGCTGTCGCGAATCGTCAACGTCGCGGTGTGGAAGCCGCCGGTCGGCGCAATCCAATTGGCGACCCCGCCGCCATACGCATGGATCGATTTCCAGCCTTCGACTTCGATTTCGTTATCGCGAACCTCTGAAGCATCAAGGATGAGCGTCGCGTCGGCCGCGGAAGCGTCGTTGAGAATGCCACCGCCTATCAATGGCGCGAAAAGCTCTGCCTCGCCGATTGTCGCCACGCGGTTCGAGCGCACGACCGTGCCGCCGAGCCGCAAGTAGCCGCCGTCGTTAATCGCCCCGCCGCCTTGCTGCGTCGCCGTGTTGTCGGCGATCAGGCTGTTCGTCAGTCCGAGCGACTGGTTGTTGCCGTTGCACAATCCGGCGCCGAATGTGGCCGTGTTGCCGATGAGTCGGACGTTGTCGAGGGTGTTGCGGTATGCGGACGGAAGGGAAGTTGCGAGATTCGAGGTAAATAACCCGCCACCGGCGGTTTCGGCCGAGTTGCCGGTAATCGACGTATCCGCGATCGTCGTACCTGCGCCCCAACCGAGGGCGATTCCGCCGCCGCTGCCAGCGGAATTGCCGGCGATCGTGCTGTCGGCGATGTCGGCGCCGTTCGTGTAAACCCCGCCTCCCTGGCCGTTTGTGCTCGTCGCATTACCCGTGACGAGAACCGATGCGAGCGTCAAGCCACTGAGGGAATAAATACCTCCGCCGCGATTTGCCGCGAAGTTGTCCTGGACAACACTGTTCTCCAACCGCAGCGTGGAAGTCAGCGACGCCGCCGCGCCGCCGTCGGCGCCGGCCCAGTTTTCACTGAAAGTTGAGTTATAGACCTCGACGAACGCTTCTCGCAGGCGGAATCCGCCGCCTTCTTCAAAGGCTCGGTTCTGCGAAATCAAACTATCTCGGACGATCGAAACCGACTTTTCTTCGAACCACGCCCCGCCGCCCAGCGTTGCGACATTGTCGCGGATTATCGTGCGGTCCATGAATAACTGACCGCTTTCGCCGATCAAGAACGCGCCACCGCTGTTTTTAGCGAAACTGTCTTCGATCACGACATCCGCCAGTCGCAGCGTTCCTTCGCCGTTATAGATTCCTCCTCCGCTGCCGGCGTTGCCGCCACGAATCGTCAAACCCGAAAGCGATAACGCGCCGCGCGATTGGTTGAGATCGAAAACACGATCGAGACCGCGGGCATCAATGATCGTCGATTCCAGGCCTTCGCCGATAATTTGAATCGCGCGCCCCCCAAACGCAACGTCGAGGTCGCCACGAAGGCCCTGATACTCATAATCTTCTTGATCCCCTACTGCGGGCGCAATCGAGAATGCGTACCGCCCGGCGGGAAGTGAAATCGAGGTGTTGCCCAGGTGGGCATTCGCCATGATGATCGCTTCGCGGAGCGATAAATCGCCGTCGCTGTGGTCGCCGTCCACCTCGTCGACGGTTGTGGAGACGACCAACGCGAGATCGTATTCATTCGGGTCCGGTGTGGTGGTCCCGCCGCTCGACGAACTGCCGTCGGTCGCCCCATCGTCGTTCACCCCGTCGAGCGCCAGGCGGGTTTCGAGCGATTCGAGCATCGAAAGGCGGCGGCGCGCGCGGCGAGGTCGCGGGCGCTTGCGCGAGTGCAGTTGCGACACGATCCGCGACAGCGAGGCAAGACGCATCGGACGGCTCCTTGAGGAATAGTGCTGGATGGGCGCCGGGGCGCCGCGAACACGGTGCGCGGCACGCCGACGAGCGGATACAACCGATGGCCGGGAAATCGAACTGGAAGCGCGCGAACGAGAATGGTGCTCCCGCAAGGAGCCGCCGGCGCCGGTGGGGACGATCGCCCGCCGGGCGCGGATCCGTCCTTCGAGAGAGCTTGCAGGCGACAGCCAGTCTAGTGGTTTCCGGAAGAAATACAACAAGAATTACGCCGCCGAACGAGAATTCTTGCTGGGCGGCGAATCGCGACACGCGGCATCGTCGCTCGTCGTCCGAGTTTCTTGCCGAGAAGTTGACCGACGAATTACGGAATCTCGTCTCCGTTCGCGAAAAACGTCGATCTCGGCGTTCGTGCCGCGGGCTGCCGGTTTCGCCGCACGACTGAGGCGAGTAGACGATGACCGCCGCTTCGATCGTCCGCCAGCGCTTCGCCGACGACGAGATCGACGACCGACCGTCGCCGCGCGGAGAGTGCCGCCGCCGCGGCGGTCGTGCCCGCTCGCAGGGCCGAACCCAGGCGTCCGTATTCGCGGGCGAGAATCGCCGCATCGCTTCGATTGACGGCGCCGTCGCCGTTGAGATCTGCGGCCAAGCTGGGACCGCTGCTGCCGAGCTGGATCTGCAAGAGTGCGGCATCGTGAAGCCCGACGGCGCCATCGCCATCGAGGTCGCCTCGGAGCGGTGCGTCGACGGATAGCGCGTAATTCCATTGGCGCGCTCCGGAGAATCCGTATACGCGGACGAAGTATGAACGACCGGCGACCGCCGCGAACGCGATGGTTTCGACGTCCGCCGTCGACGTCGAAGCCGCAAGGAGCTGCCGGTCCGAGGAGTACAAGGCCAGGTCCACGTCGCCGGTGCTGTGTCGGAAGTAGACGCTGACGTTCGCCGGTCCGGCGGCCCCAGGCGTCCACCGGAAGTAGTCATCGTCGAAGGGGGCGTCGATCGTCAAGTCGGATTCGACGCGGTCGCCCGCGCCGAGCGATGCGGCCGCGTCGAACGAGTCGTTATTCTCGAAGCGATCCGCGGGAATATCGGGACCGTCGATCGACAGCCGATAGGCGTATTGCAGCGCGCCGCCGTAGCCCTCCGCCAGCACGTAGATTGCTTGACCGCGCGCGACGGCCGCGAGACTTACGTGCTCGAGGTCGCCGGTCGAAGTCGAAGCGCCCAACAGGCTGCCGAATTCGTCAAAGACGAACAGGTCCACGTCGCCGGCGTCGTGTTCGAACGAAAGACCGACGGCGACGGGGCCGTTGTCCGGCGAAACCCAGCGGAAATAGTCCGCGTCGGTCGCCGAATGGAGCGTCAGGTTCGAGAGCGTAATGTCCCCCGACGCGGTCTGCCGGGCGAACTCGCGGGAATCGTTCGTTTCGAGCGCATCGGGCAAGAGCGGCGGTCCCACGATGTGCAGATCGTAGGCATCCTGGAACGCCTGCGCCTGAACGAGGAGGTAATAGCTTTGGCCGCGGACGACGTTGTACACGACGACGGTCTCGGTATCGCCGCTCCCGGTCGACCGCCCGATTTCGTTTTGCGCGGCGTCGAACAAGTACAAGTCGAGGCCGCCGACCTGATGGTCGAACGCGATGTCGACGGCGAGATCGCCGTTGGCGGGCGAAATCCAGCGGTAGAAATCCCGACCGTAAATGTCTTGAATCGTCAGGTCCGCGAGCGACACATTGCCCGTTCCCAATAGGGCCGCCTGCACGAACCCGTCATTCGGTTCGTAGGGGTCGGCGGGCACGTCGGGACCGTCGAGCGAAAGGCGATAGTCGTAGTGCATCGCGTCGCGATAGCCGTACACGTCGATGAAGTACGTCTGGCCGCGGCGGACGACCAACTCCACGCGTTCGTCGTCGTCGGTGGACGTCGACTCTCCGAGCAAGTTCCACGCCGAGTCGAAGACTTGCACATCCAAGTCTCCGACATCGTGACGGAATTCGACGTCGACCGTCAGCAAACCGTCGGCGGGAGCGTGCCAGAGATAACAATCTGCCGCGCCGACCGATTCGAGTGCGAGGTTTGCGTAGCTTCGATCCCCGGTGCCCAAGTGCCGTGCTCCCCCGAGCGTGCAATCGTTGGGTTCCAGATAGTCCGATTCGATTGCCGGGCCATCGATGGCGAGGTCGTACGCCGGGTTCACGGCGCCGGCATAGCCGTAAACGCGGATGAAGAATTCTTCGCCGGGGACGACGTTGGGAACGGTCACTTGTTCCGAGTTGCCGGTGCCCGTCGAGGAAGCGAGCAGCGTGCCGGCGTGGTCGTAGACGGCGAGGTCGACGTCGCCCAGGGCGTGTTGGAAGTTGACCGTCACGACGGCGCTGCCGACGCCCGGCGCGAACCAGCGGAAGTAGTCTTCGTTGCCGGGAGCGTGAATCGACAGCCCGGTTTCCGTTCGGTCCCCAGTTCCCAGGTTGGCGGCGGAGGCCAACGTGTCGTTGGATTCCAGGTAGTCGCCGGGGGCTTCGGGCCCGTCGACGGTGAGCGTGTAGTTCGGGTTCACGGCGTTGTTGTAGCCGACGACCTTGATGAAGTACGCCTGGCCTGCTTCGGCGGCGACGGAGATCGCCTCGCTATTCGTGCCGCCGGCGCTGACGCCGACCGGCGTGCGCAGCGGGTCGTCGCGATACACGTACAGATCGAGGTCCCCCTGGGCGTCGTCGAACTCGATGCGGACGAGCGTCTCACCGTCTGCAAGAGCGACCCAACGGTAGTAATCGTCGTTGCCGCGGTGAATCGACAAGTTGGCGAGCGTCCGGTCGCCGGATCCGATCGACCTGGCCAGCTCGAAACTGTCGTTCGGCTCGGACAAGTCGCGAGGCACTCCCGTGAAGTCCAGGTGAAACGTCACGACCGGTCCCGGGGCGGAAATGGCGCTGATGACGATGTCGCTAACGGCGCCATCGTTCCACGCGGTGTTGGGCGTGGAGATGGCGCTGAACATCTTTGTCCCGTCCCACAAGTCGTCAAATGAGTTGGCGGCGGCGCCGGCGTCGACCTTGCGAATGAACGGCGGCTCGGTGAACGGGTGCTCGGGCGTACCGTTGGCGGTCAAGAAAGCGGGCAGTTCCGTCTCGTCGACGTGCCAAATCGCCAGCCCTTCATCGAACAGGCCGATGTCGGGAAAACCGGGGATTTCGCGGAGCGCGGTGGCTGTGCCATCGTAGGACGTTCCCTTCCAGCGGTTTTCGACCAGGAAATACTCGTCGGCGTTGCGCTGAATCCGCAACACCTGCCCCGACTGTTCGACGGCGGGCAGCGAGTACCAGCCGGGCTGCGTCGCCAGGGTTGGCGCGATCCAGGCAAACCGCGTCTTGGACCACGGATCGTGATGCACGGTTCCATCGCGGCCGACGCCCATCGTGGCGTAGCGGTTGATGCCCGTCGCAACACCGAACTGTTCGTAGTTGTAGAGGTCGTAGGCTTGGTTGCTGAGCAAATGGCTGATTTCGTGGACGACGGTCATGAAGTCGATCCATTGGCCCAAACCGGCCACGAGGATGCCTGGATCGCAGGCGGCGTTTTGGCAGGGAAGCAGTTGGATGCCGTCGGCCGGCACGGCTCTGTCGAGGGTTCGCGTGTTGGCCCCGTCGATCGCCGTGCGGAATTGCGAGATGCCGTTGTTTGCGGCGTGCGTCTGCGCCGCTGGCGAAGTCCAGAAGTCCCAGTTGCCGCCCGCGTGGGCGTAGTACTGATATTGATACAGCGTCACGGCGCCCGGCGGCGAGAGCAGCGCGCCGTACACGCGGTCGTAATGCAGATTGGTTGCCGGGTCGACCACGGTTTGTCGAAAGAACGAACCGGGAACGAAGAGGCTGGCGTCGAGCACCGTCGCCTGGTGCCAGTTGTGGTTCACGTCGCCGCCGACAACCACGACAGCCAGCTCGTTGTGCGATATCTGGCCGTCGTGGTTCGCGTCGTATCGCGCGTAATCGAAATAAGGATCGGCCAGTTCCAAGGCACTGCGGCGCGTGGCTTCAGGCGACGTTGCGGGGATGAGCCGTTCCAGCGGACCAATGATTCCGTCGGCCTGGCCATGCGTCTCGCCGTTGCTCGCGGGCACGAGCTTCAGTTTGCCGACGGAGTTTTCCTTGAAGTAGTCGACGACGTTGTGATACGGTTCGGCCAATAGCGCATCGGCCTTCGCGAGGCTTGCGATCGTGGCGTTGCTGCTCCGCTGCCGGACGCGAAACCCGCCGATAGCAAACGGGCCGCTGCCGGCCGTCGAGCCGAGCAAATGAAAACTCGCGTTCCACGCCGCGTGCGTGCCCGGCGCGATGAACAGCTCGACGGTCGCTCCGAGCACGTATTCGAAATAGGTCAGCTCCAGGGAATGGATACCGGCCGCCAGAAACATCGTGCCAAAGCGATCTTGCGGAGGATGCGTCGCGTCATCGACGATCGGCGAACTCCCGTCGATTCGCAATCGACTTCCGTCGTCGCTATTGACGCCGAACGTATACGTGCCCTCGAAACCGGGTGGAACGTACAGCGACGCCGCGGCTTGGAGCGCGAAATGATCGCCACCCGTCCGCGGAAACGCCGCATCGCCGGCGAACCTTCCTTGGTTTCCGCCGGGCGTGTCCGAGAGATTGATTGCCCCGACGTTCACCGGCGCGCCGCTGCCATCGCTGCCGTCGAGCAGTCCGCGATATGCGGCGACGCTGTGGTCGGGGTGAAAGTCGTGCTCGTAGCCGGTCCCGTTCTCGACGAGGATGAAGAGGACCGGCAATTCGCCGATCGTCGTGAGCAGGCAGCGGTCCTCGAGCCGCTCGGCGCGCAGTCGGCGGCGAGGTTTCCGGCTCGCGTGCGGTTTCGTAACTCGCGCATTCATAGTCGGGCCTCCGAGTGCGGCTTTCCGCGGCGTTCGCTGGGCAAATCCGATGCCACACGACAGGCCGAGGAGCGTGACGCGGTTTTCGGCCCGGGCGGCCGAGCGAGACCGCGCGCCTGTGGTCGTATCCGTCACACCACCCTTCGCGGCCGCGCCGATCGGCGACTCGTCCGGCGAGTCGTCGGCTTCATACCGTGGGCGAGCTTCACTCAAATCGCGGATGCGCGGCCACTCGACGATCGCGGGTGCGTTTCGCAGCGCGGCCCAATGTGTGCGCAACGCGCAGATCTCTGGAGCAGCCTGCGGCCCGCTCGCTCGACGGTCGCGGGCCGCCGGCGAGTACGGCCTGGGGCCTTGACGCCGACGTTGGGTCGCACTTACTTTGAACGAAGGACCTCGTTTCATCCTGCGAGAATTATGTGAATCGCGTTCATATTGTGGGGCGGAAGAACAGCGGCAAGACGACGCTGGTCGTAGAGCTCGTCGCCGAACTTTCGTCGCGCGGGCTGCGCGTCGGCACGATCAAGCATACGCATCATCGGCACGAACTCGACGCGCCGGGAAAGGACTCGTTCCGCCATCGCGAGGCGGGGGCCGCGGCGGTGGGCATCCTTTCGCCCGCGATGAGCGCCGTGTTCATTCCGGCTACGGGCACGGAGCGCGACGAGAATCGATATCGCGAGGTCGCCGGCCTGTTCGCGAATTGCGATCTCGTTGTCGTCGAAGGGGACTTGATGACGGAAGCGCCCAAGATCGAAGTGTGGCGTGCGGCGCTCGGCACGCCGCCGTATGCCGCCGAGCATAGCACGATCCGGGCCGTGGTAAGCGATGACGCCGCGAGCATAGGAATTCCGGTCTGGCCGCGTGGGGACGTGGGCTTCGTTGCCGATCGGGTGCTGGAGATAGCGCGTGCGTAGCGGCGACGGTCGAGGCAGCACCGGTGGGTTGCCGTTGGTGGCCGAGTTGCGGCCGATGCCAGAGGCGGAGGCCGTGTTCTTGCAGCTTGCGTCGCTGCCGCACTGCGTTTTTTTGGACAGCGCGCTGCGGCATCCGGAGTTGGGCCGGTACTCGTTCGTGGCGGCCGATCCTTACCGATTTCTCGTCGAGGGTGACGACCGTGCCAACCGTTCCGCGCGAACGGGCGAACCTCTCGCGGAATTGCCGCGCGAAACAGCGTTCGATCGGCTGCGCGGTGCGTTCCGCGAAGAAAGCGAGCACGAGGGATACGCGCTGGTTGCGCCGCAGGCCGATTTGCCCCCGTTTCAGGGCGGGGCGGCGGGCTGGTTTGGATACGAACTGTTGCATCAACTCGAACGCGTGCCTCGGACGGCGTTCGACGAATTCCGCGCGCCGCTCGTCGTGCTCGGCTGGTACGACACGGTCGTGGCGTTCGACCATGCGGCGTATCGGGCGTGGGTCATTTCGCAAGGATTGCCCGAGAGAGAACCGCAGAAGCGCCGCGCGCGGGCCGCTTCGCGGCTTGAGTGGCTCGTCGAGCGGCTTTCGACCACGACGGAGTTGCCGCGGCACACGGCGGTCGACGCGGGGCGGCACGTATCGCTTGCCGAGCTGGCGCCGCAGTATTCGGTCGACTCGCCGCCGGGTTTGACGAGCAATTTCTCGCGCCGGCAGTATCTCGACGCGGTCGCGCGGGCGATCGAATACATCCGGGCCGGCGACATTTTTCAAGTCAATCTGTCGCAACGGCTGCTCTATGCGGCCGAGGAGCATGCGGCCGCGCTGTATCTGCGGTTGCGGCAGCGGAATCCCGCGCCGTTCGCCGGTTATTTCGATGCGGGCGAGTTTCAGATCGCCAGCGCGTCGCCGGAGCGGTTTCTCGCGGTGCGTGGGCGGGAAGTGGAAACGCGGCCGATCAAGGGCACCCGGCGGCGGCTCGCTTTGCCCGAGGCCGATCTTTACGCCGGCGACGATCTGTTGGCAAGCGAGAAGGACCGGGCCGAGAACGTGATGATCGTCGATTTGTTGCGAAACGATCTTTCGCGCGTGTGCCGCGACGAGAGCGTCCGCGTGACGCAGCTTTGCCGTGTTGAGTCGTATCAGTTCGTGCAGCATCTCGTGTCGGCGGTGTGCGGAACGCTCCGCGACGATGCGACGGCGATCGACCTGCTGGCGGCGGCGTTTCCCGGCGGGTCGATTACCGGCGCGCCGAAGGTGAGAGCGATGGAGATCATCGCGGAGTTGGAGCCGACGGCGCGGGGACCGTATTGCGGCGCGCTCGGTTACCTCGGCTTCGATGGGAGCATGGACACGAACATTCTGATTCGGACGGTTACGGCGGGCCGCGGCTGGTGGCAAGCGCCGGCCGGCGGTGGAATCGTGGCTCAATCGGTTCCCGAGCGCGAGTACGCCGAGACCTGGCACAAGGCGGAGGGACTGTTACGGGCCTTCCGTTGAGCGGCGCGCGGCCGGTTCCGTTTCGCAATCGAAATGCAAATACGCTGCTGTTTTTGCAATTGAATGGCATCTGGGCGACCGATGAAACTAGCGACCGCGTTCGGGCGTGGCGGAGCGGGGCGCGCCGTCAAAGTTTGCCCAAGCACGAGCATCGGCGCGGAATCGGCCGAACGGTCCGGCGACTTCGACGCAATCGCGCGTTCCCGGGACGGGTCGTAGGGCGGTCGCTTCTCTCGGTAAACGTGCACGCGAGGGCGAACCGATTCAAACGAAACGGACGCCCGACGACGCGGGCGCGACGGCGAACGAGCGCGGAATCGTCCACGGATGGCGCCGGTGGCCGCAGATTTGCGGCGTCCGTGGCGAGCAGCAGAGCAAGGAGGTATGCGGCGATGCAGCGTTCGAGCTTAGGAGGTTGGCTGGCGGCGGCGTATCTGTTCGCGGCAGTGGCGTTATATTGCAGCGACGCCCGTGCGCAATCGTATGCGGAACTGGTCGAGCAGCACCGCGAGTTGACGGCGCGGCTCCGCGCGATGGAAGCTGCTGGTCTTGCCGGAACTCAAGTGCCGCGCGGCGATGATTCCGCGCACGCTCACGAGTCCGACGGCCACGGCGAATCGCGCCCAGGCCACGGCGACGAAGCTCACAATGAGCACGAAGGGCACGACGGTCACGGCGACGATGAACACGGCGACGACGAGTGGACCTGGGAAGATCCCTTCACGCCCGGCTGGTGGCGACCGTCGGACGAGTATCGGCCTTACTCTTGGATGGCGCCGCCGAACGAAGGATTCTTGCGCGACCTGCTTCGCGGACAGTTCGTCGAGACGCACCGCAGCTCGTCGGGCACGCCGTGGGTGCATCCCTTCACGATCGAGCCGCCGCACCTGCACCGCGACCTGTTCATGTTCTACAAGTACACCAAGGACGCGGAAGGAACGACGATCGACGAGCACGAAGCCGAGATTCATCTCGACTGGGCGCTCACGCGGCGGTTCGGGATTCTCGTCGCTGCTCCATTTCTCGGACTTATCGGTCCCGACGAACAGGCGACGGGATTCGGCGACATCGAAATCGCGCCGCGCGTCGTGCTGATCGAATCCGAACGCTTCTTTCTGGCGACGAACATCTTCATCACGGCGCCGACGGGCGACGATTCGCGCGACTTGGGCGCAGGAGAAACCACCATCGCGCCGCTGCTCACGTCGTGGCACGACCTCGGCAGCCTGGACCGGATTCCCTGGACGCATTGGAACACCGCGTATCTGAACGTCGGTCCCGAATCGGGCGTCGGCTCCGGCGAGACGTCGCTCGTCTATACCGCGGTGTTCGCGCATTCGTTCGTGGGACCGAAGCTGATCTTCCCGCACCATCACGGCAACGGGCACGGCGCAGGCAACGGATCGCACGGTGAGGAAGCCCACGAGCATCGCGGCGGCACGATTTCGCCGATGGGTCCGGGCTACCCGCCGGGATTGACCAGCGTGATCGTCGAATTCAACGGCCAATCGGAGTTTTTCGGCGAGCGGCAAACGTACCTGCAATTCCTGACGGGCGTCAGCTATATCCTGACCGACTCGGCGGAAGTTCGCTTTGGGATCAACTTCCCGCTCAATCGGCTCAAAGAGCAAATGGATGCGCAGTACATTCTGGGGTTCAGCTATATCTTCTGAGCGCGCATTCCGCGACGCGACCTCGATGTGAGCGCGAATCTTATTCGCCTGCCGAGGTATTCGGCGTCCCCTAGTCTATAGCCGTTGCTTGACGGCGTCACCCAAACGGGCTATCCTGACGCCCGCGTCGCAAACGGGTTCCCTTTCACTTGCGAATCCGCGGCGGGAGTAATCGGCCTGCAGTTCCCGGTCGTTCCTTTTTCGGATCATCCGTTTTTTGAATTGCCAATGACGAATCCAATACGTTCACCATCTTGAAAAGAGGAGCCCCGCTATGTTCGGAACAGCATTGCGTCTGGGTATTTGCTCGGCTGTCGCTTTCCTCGGGTCGCAGCCGAATTGGGCGGGTACGCTGACTCCGCCGTGTGCCGGGTGCGTGTGGTCGTCGGACCTTCCCGAAACGCCGTTTCGCGCCGTGTTGTCGAGGCGGAGCCTCTCCGTCTCGTCGGGAGCGCGCTACGGCGAATTCACCTTTGCCGGGCCGAAGCTCGCGACGATGTTACCGCTGCCGTCCGGCGTCGGAGAAGTCGCTTTCGATGCCTCGGAGGGCGCGTACTACGCGATGGGATTGCACGGCATGAACACGCTCGATCTTGCGGCGCGCAAGTTGACGCCGCTTCTGCTGCCGTCCTCGCTGCCCGAATTCAGTTGGACCATGGGCATCGCGTTCGATCAGACGCGAAACCGGCTCGTCGTCGCCACGCTTGGCGGAACGGGCTATTTGTATTCGTATGCACCGGCGTCCGACACGTGGTCCATTCTGGCAGACCTTCAAGGTCGCGATCCGACGGCGATTGCCTTTCATCCGCAAACCGATCGCCTATACGCGATAACCGCCGACGGTTGGTCAGGGCAAGCATTCCTGGAGTTTACGCCGGATGGAAGCCTGGTTCGCAGCCGACCACTCGACTTGTCGGTCATCGGAAGCGTTCAATTCGGCGACTTTATCGACCGCGCCATTCAACTGGTTCCGGTTGACGAGTACCTCGCGCTTGTCGTGCCGGATGTCGAGGACGTGCCGCGCATGTTCGTCATCGACCCGTCGACTGCCGAGATGCGCCGCGTCGTTCCCATTCCGGAGCCCGCGGCGTACGCCATCGCGCTAACCGGCCTGATTTTTGCGGCCTCGACCGTGAGACGGCGCGGCTACCGGACGTAACCGCGCGGCACGTCGCACGTGGAATGGCGGCGCGTGGCCGCTTCGCGTAATCGGCGCGGCGGTCGCCTCGCTCAAGAGGCGGCTGCCGCGTTCTCGCGCTGCGCCCCCAGGCGGCGGAACTTTACGTAATTGCGAGCGTTGTCGCTTTCCCGCGAATCTTCGACGTACGGCCGCAGCGTGTTCCATAGCTTTGGCCACGTGTAGGGTTTCGTGAGGAATGCGGCGGCGCCCAGGTTGTACATCGTGCGCTCGATCGACTTTTCGCGCCGCCCGGTAAGTACGATGACGGGGATGTCGCGCGTGACGGGATTTTCTTTGAGCCGGCGGAGGACGTAGTCGCCGTTTCCGCCGGGCATTTCGAAGTCGAGCAGAATTGCCTGAGCCGGTTCGGTGAATGCGCGTCGATAGCCCTCCATGCCGGCAACGGCCCGGCGAACGGCGACGTTGTGTGCGGCCAAGCGCATTTCGAGGCTCTTGGCCAGGTCGGGATCGTCGTCGATGCAGAGTATCCACGCGGCCGGAGCCTCGGTCGACCATTGCGAATCGTCCGGCGTCCTTTCGGTGTTGCGTTGCACGGCGAGGTCGTTCGGCGTCAAGGCGGCGAAGACGGCGTCGACCAGGGCGTCGCCGTGCGCGGGTAGCTCTTGAGGCGATTGTCGCAACGGCGCCGTCGTGACGTCGTCTGCCCCGTTCGCGGCGTCCGTTGCGGCGACGATCTCGCTTTCCGCCGGTTTGGCTTGCCGCGGCGGTTTGGCAAGAATCTCCTGGAGCAGCGGCCCGACGCGCTCCCACACATCGGGACATTTGAGAACGTAGTACGCACACATCTCGTGGCAGCGGCGAACCGTTTCGGGCTGCGACTCGCCGGTGAGCATGATGATCGGCGTGTCGCCGAGCAGGCGGCCGCTGGTGACCAGTTCGCACACGGCGAGGCCGTTGCCGCTGGGCATGTTCACGTCCAGCATCACGATATCCGGCGCGAGCGAGTCGATCATCCTCACCGCCGACATGGCATCGTAGGTAACGTGCGGCGTCAGGCCGAGCGATTGGCAACGCAGGGCGAGCGCGGCGACGAGATCGCGATCGTCGTCGGCAATGAGAATCGTTTTCGCGGGAAGAGCGGTTTCGGACATGATGGGTTCCTCAACGGAGTCGCGGAGTTCGCGGTGCGGCGCGCGGTACGATGAAAAAACGCGGTGTCAGGCCAGCGCGGACTAATTGGCGGACGGTGCGACGTCGCACGCCGGCCGCAACTCGGGCAGCAAATCGTAAAGCAGTTCGCGAAGCTGTTGCCATGCGGCCGGCGACTTGGCGAGGTAGTGCGCACTGAGTTCCAGGCTCCGGCGCATGGTCGGACGATCGGTGCGACCGGTGAGCACGACGAACCGCGCGCGGGACAAGCCCGCGTCTTGGGCCAGGAACTCGCAGACGTCCAAGCCGTTGCCGGTGGGCATGTTGACGTCCAGGCACACGACGTCGGGCTGCCATTTCTCGGCGATCGACATGGCGGTCAGCACGTTGCGGGCGGTCAGGGCCGACAGTCCGAGTTCGCGGCAGCGGGTGGCCATCGCTTCGGCGAAGTCGTCGTCGTCATCGACGAACAGGATGCGTTTCGAGGCACTCACGAGTTTCCTCCGCGGGTTCGGGGTTTTCGATTGCGGCCGTCACGGCGGCGACCAGTTGTTTCCCGTCGTATGGCTTCGAGAGAAAGAACCGAGCTCCGGCGTCGAGCGCTCGCTGCCTGTCGACCAGGCTTGCGGACAGCATGACGACGGGAATGTCGTGCGTCGCGTCCTTCCGCCGGAGCTCGTCGAGCACCGAAAGCCCGTCGCGGCCGGGCATCCGGACGTCGAGCACGATCGCGTCGGGCCGAATCTGCACGGCCGTCGCGATCGCGCGGTCGCCGTCGCCCGCGGCGCACGTCTCGAAGCCGGCCGCGGCCAGTCTGAGGCTAATGCCGCGGACTAGCTCCGTTTCGTCGTCCACCACCAACACTTGCTTGTCGTCGCTCACGGCGCGCCTCGCTGTAATTCGATGGTTAGCATGCGTAGTGCGGTTCGTTCTCGGCCAACGCCCGGTCGAATCGGCCGAGCAGGGCCTCGCGCCCTACCGCGACGTCCCACGTTCCCAGGCGGTCGATCGCAAATGGCGGCAAGGGACCGAAGGGCCGATTGCGGTTGGCCTTGCGGTGTTCGCGCTTGACCCGCTTGAGATATCCGTCGACGTCCGGCGCGTCGGCCGCGAGCGCGATCAACCAGCGGTGCGGGTCGCGGCGGAACAGCAGATCCTGCTGGCGCAGCATGTAGTTGAAGAACGCGTCGACGTCTTCTGCGTCGGTCTCAGATACGGTCGCGTCGATTTCGGCCGTCAGCAGCGAAACGATCCGCGGGGCGTGCTTGCGTTGGGCCATGGCATCGACATAGCGCCGTATGACCGACCGCGGCTCCGCCAAGGGCAGCGTGAAGCTGAAGGTGCTCCCTTGCCCCACGACGCTGTCGACGCGGATTTCGCCCAGATTCAACGCCACGAGTTCGCGGGCGATGTTCAAGCCCAGACCGAAGCCCTTCGTACTGCTCTTGACGTTGCGATTGAGTTGCTTGAACCGCTGAAAGAGCAACTCCAACTGGTCGGGATCGATTCCGGGACCGTTGTCGGCGACGGCAATCGCGACTTCCTCGTTTGCCGGATCGGCGCGCACGGACACCCGGACGCAGCCGGGTTCGTTGCAGAACTTCATGGCGTTCGTGACGAGGTTGATGACGACGCGGCCCGCCTTGTCGCTGTCGCAGTAGACGTCGGGCACGTCGAGGGCCGCATCGACCTGGAAGTCGATGCGTTTGACGGCGGCCTTTTGGGCCAAGGCCGGCGTCACGTCGGCGAGGATGTCGGCCACCTGAGCGCGGCGCCGCCACGCGCCGAGCAAGCCAGCTTCGAGACGGCTTACGTCGAGCATGTCGTCGACCATGTTGTTGAGATCGTTCGCGCGAACCGCCGCCACGTCTAGCATGCGGCATTGCTCTTCGTTGACCGGCCCGATCGTTCCTTCGCGGACGAGCGAGATATAGTCCTTGATGACGGTTAGCGGCGTGCGGAACTCGTGCGACACGTTGTCGACGAAGCGATGGGCCGTCTTGTAGAGCTTCCGCAAGCGGCGGTTCTTCGCTTCGAGTTGGCCGGCTTGCTGGGCTAACTTCTGCTCGCTCGCCTGGACTTCGGCCAGCAAGCGTTCGATTTGCGCCAGCGACTCCTGGCGCTGGATGGCATGGCATAGGACGCGCTCGAGCGTGTGCGGTTGCGACTCGCCCTTGACAATGTAATCCTGCGCGCCGGATTCGATCGCCTGCGTTTCGATGCGCGGGTCGTCGAGCGCGGTGAGGACGACGATCGGCGTTGCCGCGTCGATCTGGCGGATGCGGCGGACCGCTTCGAGCCCGTCCGCGTCCGGCAGCGAAAGATCGGTCAGCACGACGTCGAATCGGCCGTCCGCGAGCGCCTCGATTCCGCCGGCGAGGTTCTCCGCCCACGCCAACGCGAGCGGCATTCGGGAATGGAGCAGGCTCTTCCGGAGCAATTGATGAAAGCCAGGATCATCCTCGATCAACAAGGCTTGGGTGGCGCTGCGCGGCATACGTCGCATCCCTCGTTATCGAATCGCGATTTACTCAAGACGCTCGCGGGGGCAATCGCTTCGCGGTGCAAGGAGCGTGGTCGCCGGGATCCGGCGGTTTTTTCATACGCAGGTATACGAACCGGCGTATTTCGCGGACCAGGGCCGATGCGTCGAACGGTTTTTTCAATACCCGCGCTGCACCCAAGTGCCGGACGCGGCCCCAGACGTCGCCGCCGCGCCGGCCCGTGACGACGATGACGGGAATGCTCCGTGTTTCCGGATTGCGGCGAAGGCATTCGATGAGCATTTCGCCCGAACCTTGCGGCATGCAGAGGTCGGTCACGATGAGATCGGGTTTGGCGCGGATCGCTTCCCAAAAACCTTGTTCGCCGTTGAAGTCGGTGAGAATCCGGACGTCGAACGGTTGCAGCGCCGCGACGATCGCGCCGACGGCGTCGGGATCGTCGTCGATGCAGAGGATCGTCGGCCGCTTGCGGCGCCGGACGCTCGATCGACGGAAACTTGGAACGTGAGCGATGGGCACGCGAGGGTCTCCCGTGGCGGCCTGGGGAGTGCTTTCGCTGCGGACACATGTCGGAAAAAACGCAAGCGGCGTCGAGGAAGGAGCTTTCCGAGGCGGGGCCGACGGCGAATCCGAGTTCCCTGCCGTGCCGATATCTCGGTCGGCGAGGGGCCGTCAACTGTTGAAAGCATACTTTGATTTTGAGGGCGACACGCTTCGGATGTCCGCAATAACATCCCGCATTCGCGTTTTACGCGCCGCGCCGTTCGGTCAATCGCGACATCGACGGATATGTGGCGCAGGGCGAGTGCGTTTACCCTATTCCGCGGCGCAGGAAAGCCATGCGGCCCCGCCAATGACTTGGCGCGATGCGCGTGGCCGCGCGCTACGAGCAGGAACGGTCCAAGAACGGGCCTGCTGTCGAGCCAATCGCCACTAAAAATCGCAGCGCACGCCAGTCGCTCAATGACGTTATCTCGCGCGCCGCCTCTCCGTCATGCAGAGCATGACGGCCACAATCACTTCAGCTCTTTGATCCGCACGTTCTTGAACTGCACCGTCATCGGCGGGCCGGCGTGCAGTTGTAGCGCGAGTATCCCTTCCGCGACGAACTTCTTCGGGTCGTTGTCCGTCACTTCGATCGTCGTCTTGCCGTTGATGACGTGCTTGAGCTCGCGGCCCTTGGCGATGATCGTGTAGTCGTTCCAATCCTCGTGCTTGATCGCGGCCTGAATCGCGTCGCTCTTGCCGACGGAGCCGGTGACGTCGCGCTTGCCGTTCTCGTCGAACACGACCTTCTCGCCGCGCTGGGCCATGATTCCGCGGGTCATCCGCTCTTCGTACAGTATGCCCGTGTAAGTCTTGCCCGCTTCGAAGTCGCCCTGGTAGCCGCCGACGACCCAGTTGCCGAAGTCCTTGCTGCGATACTGGATGCCGCTGTTTCCGCCGACGATCTTGTACGAGAGCCGCAGCTCGAAATCGCCGACCTTGCCGCCCTTCCAGATAATGAACGTGTTGCCGCTCGTCGGATTCTCCTTGGTCGTCTTGCCGGTGAGCGCGCCGTCCTGGACGGACCAGAACTTGGGGTTCCCGTCCCAGCCGTCGAGCGTCTTGCCGTCGAAGATCGGCTTGAAGCCCTCTTCGTCGTCTTTCGCGCTGCCCTTGGCGTCGTCGTTCTTGGCGGACGTTGCTTGCGTCGTCGCCCCGCCCGCCGCTTCCCGCGCCGCGCGCCACGCTTCGAGCATCTTCTCGATGCCCGACTTGTTGAAGTTGTCGGGCACCTTCTCGTCGTGATTGGCGAGTAGATCGTCGACCGTCAGAGACTTCGACGCGACGCCGCCCTCGGGCACGTCCAACTTCGCGCACCACACGATCGCGTTGAGCACCAGCTTGCGGAAATCGTCGTGGCCCCAGTTCCAGTGCACGTGCCCGCCGGTGATGCCGAAGCCGCGACCGCCGTCCGGCCGCTCCGCCGCCCAGGCGACGTGCTCCGGCAAGCCCAGCCGCGAGCGAACCGTCGGGTTGCCGCTGTGCGGACCGTCGCCGCCCTTGCGCGTCGAGTCCGGCGGCGTCGCCGTGAGAATCGGCGTAACGCCTTTCATGTCGCCGCGAAACCGCATGTGGTAATACCACTCGTCGTTGATCGCAAACGGCCGCACGCCGCGCGCGACCGGATGGTCCGGCAGCTTCTCGAACTTCGCCACCCAGTGCGGGTTCACCGACCAGTGCGTCTCGAAATACCCGCCGATCCAGTCGACGAAGTAATCGCCGGCGTCGCCCTTGGGCACTTCGACGGCGTAGTGGATGCAAACGATTCCCGTCCCCTTTTGGGCGATGCCGGCCATGCGTTCGAGCTTCCGCATCACCATGTGCCCGCCGCCGCCGTCGCCGTACATCACGATGCAGTCGGCGTCGTCGAGGGCCGCGTCGTCCTTCGGCCACCCGCCGGTAAACACGACCGCCTTCGCCCCCGGCACGTTCTCGTTCACGGCCTTCGCCAAAATCATGCACCCGGCCTGATGATCGTGCGCCCCGAAGCCGTGGCTCGGGTTGCCCGCGATGAAGACGATCTTCTTGGCGGCGCCGTTGGCCGGCTCTCCCGCGGCCGGTTCGCCGGTCGCCGGTTCATCCGCCCGGCCATCCCGCGCCGCCAGATTGACGGCCGCCCCCATCGCCAGCCCGCCCAACACGATCCAACACAGCCAACAAACCGCCCGATTCCGAAACCGCGCCATGATCGCTCTCCCATCGAATGCGGAAATCAAAAGCCAACCCAAAGCCAAGCGAAAACCAAGAACTGCCGCCCACCGCAAGCAAAAAGCCCAGCGGGCAACGCCAAAAAAACAAACCACAAACGCCCGCTTATGATACACACCCGCCGCGCGAAGCGAAACAAACCGGACGCTCGCCAACCCCCTCTTGTTGTGCGTTTCACGTGAAACGCACAACAAGGGTGAGAAAAAACAGGCCTTGACAACGACCCAGCTTGCCAACGCCTATGCGAAAAGACGACGAAAGAGGCTGCCAGCCACGCCCCCAGCGCAAAGAAAAAGCCGCCCTACCTCACGGCATTGCGGCTGGTTGCCCCGTAGGGCAGTGCCTGCGAATGTTTCGTCTTGTTACGAAAAGTCTCGCAGAGCAGGAGCGGATACACTGAACGGAAGTATCCGTTAGAATAGGTGCCTTGTCAATAGGGCAAAGAATAAAATCACTGCGGGGGTACGCGGATATGGGAAATCGCACTCTCGGTCTCGATCTCGGCGCGAACTCGATCGGCTGGGCACTCGTCGACACCGACGAAAACAAAATCCTCGCCGCCGGCGTTCGGGTATTTCCCGAAGGCGTCGACAACTTCGACACCAAGAAGGAAAAGTCCAAAAGCGAAGCCCGCCGCATCGCCCGCGGGATGCGCCGTCAGATCGCTCGCCGCAGCCGCCGCAAACGCAAGCTCCGCGAAGCACTTGTCAAAGCCAAGCTCTTGCCCGCCGATCCCGCGGAACAACAACGACTCGAAGGGCTCGATCCCTACCACCTCCGTCGCCGCGCGCTCGACGAACCGCTCGCGCCCTATGAACTCGGCCGCGTCCTGATCCACCTCAATCAGCGCCGTGGCTTCCTCTCCAATCGCAAAACTGACCGCGAACGCAAGGCCGAAACCAAAGGCATGCTCGCCGAGATCAGCGCCCTCGAAGGCAAGATCAAGGCCGCCAACTGCCGCACGCTCGGCGAGTATCTTTGCCAAAAGGCCGAGACCCTCGACCATCGAAACCGCGCCGAAGACGACCACGTGCGCCATCGCCACACGTTGCGGGCGATGTACGAATGCGAATTCAATGCCATCTGGGACGCTCAGCAACGAAAAAACTCGCTGCTAACGGACGAACTCCGCGGCCGCATCCACCGCATGATCTTCTTCCAACGCAAAATGTATTGGCCCGCGTCCGTCGTCGGCCGCTGCGAGCTTGAGCCAACACAAAAGCGCTGCCCGCGGGCGGACCGCCTCGCGCAATGGTTCCGCCTGCTGCAAGAAGTTAACAACTTGCGGTACGTCGACCCGGCGACCGGCGACGATTGCCGCCTCGACGAGCAACAGCGCACACTGCTCATCGACAAGCTCGCGCAGAAAAAGGAACTGTCGTTCAACGACATCCGCAAGACGCTCAACTTCTCCGAGAACGTCACGTTCAACCTCGAACGCGGTAAACGCACAAAGCTCCTCGGTATGGTAACGGACGCGACCCTTGCCGCGAAAGGATTGTTTGGCCCTGCCTGGTATAAACGCCCGGAAACCCAGCGCGATGAAATCGTCCGCACGCTCATCCACGCCGACGACGACGAAATCCGCCGCCGGGCCATAAGCGACTGGGGCGTATCGCCCGATGTTGCCGAAGCGCTCGTCGATGTCGACCTGCCGTCCGAGTACCTGGGTCTCAGCCGTATGGCTCTCGAAAAACTCCTTCCGCACATGCGCCACGGACTCCTCTACATGACCGACGACGACACGCCGTCTGCACTCTCGGAAGCCGGTTACCTGCGGCGCGACCAAATCATGCGCCCGCAACTAGATTGCCTGCCAAAGCCACCCGAGGTCACGAATTCCGTCGTTCGCCAGGCGCTGCACGAGGTTCGCAAAGTCGTCAACGCCATCATTCGCGAATACGGCAAGCCCGACCGAATTCATATTGAGCTTGCCCGCAACGCCAAGGCGACTTCCGAAGAGAGGAAGCGCATTGGCGAAGCCATGCGCGAACGCGAAGCCGTCCGCGACGATGCCGCGAACAAGATTCGCGAGCACGGCGTAAAGGTCACCCGCGACGCGATCGACCGCTATTTGCTGTGGAAGGAACAACGCGAGACTTGCCCCTACAGCGGCAAACCGATCAGCATCGCCCAACTCCTCAGCGGCACGGGCGAAATCGACATCGACCACATCCTGCCCTACTCCCGCTGCCTCGATGATTCGATGGCCAACAAAGTCGTCTGCTTTCGCACCGCCAATCACGACAAGGGACAAGAAACGCCCCACGAATGGCTCGCGGCGCGCCAGCCGGCAGAATTCGAGCAATTGAAGCAGCACGTCGCATCGCTGCCATACAACAAACGCAAGCGATTTACGCAAAAGACGCTCGAACTCGATGATTTCATTCAGCGGCAACTCAACGACACACGCTACATCAGCCGCGCCGTGCTGGAATATGTCCGCTGCCTAGTCGCAGATCCCCACCACGCTCTGTGCGTCAAGGGAGAGCAAACCGCGACGCTCCGCCGGCATTGGGGACTCAACTCCGTTTTGCGCCACGACGACCTCGACATCAAGAACCGCGACGACCACCGTCACCACGCCGTTGACGCCATCGCCATCGCCCTGACGGATCAGAAGCGCTTGCAACAACTGGCCGAGATGAATCGCCGTGGCGGCGAAGATGTCACCGGCGAAATCATGCTCGACCCTTGGGATAAATTTCGCGACCAAGTCATTGAAGTCACAAACCGCATCGTCGTTTCCTTCCGAACGCAACGCCGGATCGCAGGAGCGCTACACAAGGATTTTATGTATGGTGCGACGGTGAAGCCACGAAGCGCGACGATAGACCGTCCTTGGGCAAAGACATGGACAGAAGATGCGACAACGTACGTGCGCCGAAAGAAGATTGAGGAACTCGATAGCACGAAGCACATTGCGAAGGTACGCGATTCAGCGATTCGGAAAACTCTTGAAGAGTATCTTCGTGTTCGTGGAATCGATCCGTCGCTCCCACAAAAGTTCAGCCCCACGGTTTGGAAGGATGGCCCAACCATGGCATCAGGCATTCCGATCAAAAAGGTTCGCTTGCTGGAAAAAGGCGAGTCCTATCACAGCATTCGGACACACACATACGTCGAACTCGGCAGCAATCACCACATGGAGATCGTGGAATTACTTAACGAGAATGGTGACCCCATTCTGAATCGTGACGGAACTCCGCAATGCGAAGGTATCTTAGTTTCAATGGTCGAAGCTGCCGAACGAATTCGTGACGCACAAAGAGCGCTTCGTACACGACGACAAGAATTATCGCACCTGACGCTCTCCGCATCAAAGCTCGAGCGGAGTATTCAAGTGACGAAAAGAGAGACCGCAGAACGCTTCCCGGTCATACAGCGCAACCACGGCCCGACACGCCGTTTCATTATGTCACTGTCGATTAACGACGTCATTCTGTTGGAACTCGATAACGGGTCTACGATGCCGCATCGCGTACAGAAAATGTCCGAAGGGAGCATCATCCTTCGTCCGCACACATACGCCGGCAAAGTGAGTGACTACGACAAGCCACCGCTCATCCAACGTCGCACGCCAAATACGCTGCGCGGCCGCAAAGTCACGGTCGACCCGCTCGGCCGCATCCGCTGGGCCAACGACTGAACGCATCGCCAGTAGTTTGCATGGTACGCTCCAATTAGGGTAACAAGCGCGCCCGGAAGCTGCTCGGCTGCCAGGGAGGGTTCTTCGCCCCTGCCCTTTCCCTTGGCCTAGGCCGCGCGGATGATCAAGCGGACCATCGAAATCTCGCGCGAGCCGGCGCATCTGACCGTGCAGCTCGAGCAGCTTCTGCTCAAGCGCGACGGGCAGACCGTCGCCAGCATCCCCTGCGAGGACGTCGGCGTCGTCCTCGTCGACCATCCGGGCACGACCTACTCCCACGCCGCTCTCGCCCAGCTCGCCTCCGTCGACGCCGCCGTCGTCGTTTGCGGCCGCGATCATCTGCCGGCCGCCATCCTCCTGCCTCTCGCCGATCATTCTCAGGTCGTGTGGCGCGTCCGCGACCAGGTCGCACTCGCCGGCCCGCTGCGAAAGCAACTCTGGAAACAGATCGTTCAGGCAAAGATCCGCGCCCAGGCCGCGAACCTCTCCGCCGGTCCCGCGCGCACGCGGCTCTTGGAACTCGCCCGCACGGTGCGCAGCGGCGACCCGAAGAACCACGAAGCCCAGGCCTCGCGCGTGTACTGGTCCGCGTTCTTCGAGAGCATCGCCTTTCGCCGCGACCGCTTCGGCGACGGACCGAACCCGCTCTTGAACTACGGCTATGCCGTCCTCCGCGCCGCCATCGCGCGGGCGATCGTCGCCGCGGGTCTCTTGCCGTCGCTCGGCATCAAGCACTCGAACCGCGCGAACGCCTTTTGCCTGGCCGACGACCTGATCGAGCCGCTCCGCCCGCTCGTCGACGCCCGCGTCAAAGAACTGCTCGCAAACGAGCGCAACGAGCTCGATCAACAGACCAAGGCGGCGCTCCTGGAACTGCTCACGATCGAAACCCAAGTCGGCGACGAAACGGGACCGCTGATGGTCAACCTCCATCGCATGGTCGCCTCGCTCGTCAAATGCTTCCAAGGCAAGGCGAAAGCAATCGAGTTTCCTGAGCCACTCAAAGCGGACTCCCCAAATGCCGAATCCCGAATCCCGACCCCCGATTCCCCAGCCCCCGTCCCGTGCAACTGAGCGGCTACCGATGTATGTGGGTCCTTACGCTCTTCGACCTGCCGGTCGACACGAAGAAAGCCCGTCGCGCCTATGCCGACTTTCGCAAGGGCTTGCTCAAGGACGGTTTCACGAAGATGCAGTTCTCGGTTTACGCCCGGCACTGCGCGAGCGAGGAGAACGCGGCCGTCCACATCCAGCGCGTCGAGCGCATGGTCCCACCCGACGGCGAAGTGCGAATCATCACCATCACCGACAAACAGTTCGAGCGAATGCGCATCTTTTGGGGAAAAATCCGCAAGCTCCCCGCGCCGCCGCCCGCTCAACTCGAATTATTCTGACCTCGATTGCTCACAAACCCACTCTGCGAAAGGCTTTAGGCGTGAGATAGTGTATCCGCTCCCGCCCCGCGAGCAATCCGCAACGAGTCGGCAACGATACGTCGAGTTGTGGTTTTTGCGTCGGCAGTCTACACGTCGAGGTTTCTCACCTCAAGCGCATGCTTCTCAATAAACTCCCGCCGCGGTTCCACCTTATCGCCCATCAGCACGCGGAACATTTCGTCGGCGCCGCCGGCGTCTTCCATGGTGACTTGGACTAGCGTGCGGTTGGCTGGGTCGAGCGTCGTTTGGCGGAGCTCTTCGGCGTTCATTTCGCCGAGGCCCTTGAACCGGGTGATCTGCAAACCCTTTTCGCCGGCGGAGCGGACGGCGGCGAGCAGGCCGCGAAGGTCCTCCAGGCCGATCTCCTGTTCGCCGCGGCGGAACGAGTAGCGGGCGTCCTGGCTGCCGGTCCGCTCGACCGGCACGAGCGCGTCGATCTCGAAGCCCATCGTGCGCAAGTCGGCGAGCAGGTTGTTGATCGTGCGGACTTCGTGGAGCTCGACGATGTGCAAGCGCTGGGGGTCAGGGGTCAGGGGTCGGGGGTCAGGGCTGGAGGTTGGAGGTTCGAGGTTTGAGATTGGGGCTTGAGCGTTGGGCGTTGACGATTGAGCATTCGTCCCCGACCCCTGACCCCCGACCGCTGACCCCTGACCGTTTTCGACTTTTAGCTCGCCTTGGATCGCTTCCCGTTGCGCCAAAAACTGATCGAGCGTTTCGCGGGTGCTGAACCAGTGCTCTTCGCGGCCGATGTAGACGTGGAAGTACGGCAATCGGCCCGTGACGGGATCTTGCCGCAGGGCGTGCAGTTTCAGGCTGATCCCGCGGCGCTCGAGCGCGACGAGGGCCTCTTCCAGCGCCGCGAGCGTGCGGCACAGCCGGGCCATCTCCTCGCCGGCGATCGTTCGCCCGTCGCGCGGGTCGAACTGGGCGTCCTTGAGGCCCATGTCCAACAGTTGGCCCTTCATCTCCTCTTCGGTTTGCACGTAATAGACGTTCTTCTTCTCGCGGACGCGGAACAGCGGCGGTTGGGCGATGTAGACGTGCCCGCCTTGGATCAGGTGGTACATCTGGCGATAGAAGAACGTGAGCAGCAGCGTGCGGATATGCGAGCCGTCGACGTCGGCGTCGGTCATGATGACGACTTTGTTGTACCGCCGCTTGGACAGGTCGCCGTCCTCGCCGAAACCGACGCCGATCGCCGAGATCATGCTCCGCACTTCTTCATTCGAGAGAACTTTGTCCTCGCGGCTCTTGTAGGCGTTGATGATCTTGCCGCGCAAGGGAAGGATCGCCTGATATTCGCGCAAGCGTCCGCCCTCGGCGCTCCCGCCGGCGGAATCGCCCTCGACGAGGTACAGCTCGCATTTGGCCACGTCGCGGCTGGTGCAGTCGCGGAGTTTGCCCGGCAGACCGCGGCCGGAAAGGGCGCCCTTGCGATCGCGGACGAGTTGGCGGGCCTTCCGCGCGCTCTCGCGGGCTTCGGCGGCAACGACGGCCTTGCCGACCATCGTCTTGGCCGACTTGGGATTCTCTTCGAGGTATTTCTTCAAGAACTCGCCGACCGCCGAGTTGACGATGCCTTCGACTTCGCCGTTGCCGAGCTTGGTCTTGGTCTGACCTTCGAACTGCGGATGCGGCACGCGAACGCTGATGACCGCGGTGAGGCCCTCGCGAAAATCCTCGCCCTGCGGCACGAGGTCCTTGAACAGGTCTTCCTGCTTGCCGTAAGCGGTGAGCGTGCGCGTGAGCGCGGTGCGAAAGCCCGACAGGTGCGTGCCGCCTTCGATCGTGCCGATGTTGTTGGCGAACGAGTGGACGTTTTCGGTGTATTCCGACGAATACTGCATCGCGACTTCGATGCCGACGTCGTCGACGTTCGTCTCCAAGTAGAGCACGTCGGCGTGGATCGGTTCGCTCGCGCGGTTGAGGTGCTCGACGTACTCGATGATCCCGCGCTCGTAATAGAACGCGTCCCCTTCGCCGACGCGATCGTCCTTGAACGTGATCCGCACGCCGCGATTGAGGAACGCCAGCTCCTGCAACCGCTTGTAGAGCACCGGGTATTCGAATTTCGTGACGGGGAAGATCGTCGGGTCGGGCTTGAACGTCGTTTTCGTGCCGCGGCGATCGGTGGCGCCGACGCGGCGAACATCGCCGGTCGGCACGCCGCGTTCGTATTCCTGCTGATAGACGTGCCCTCCGCGGCAGACCTCGACCTCGCACCATTCGCTCAAGAAATTCACGACGGTGACGCCGACGCCGTGCAACCCGCCGGAGACCTGATACGCCCCCTTGTCGAACTTGCCGCCGAACTTGAGGACCGTCATCACGCCTTGCAGCGTCGAGAAGCCGAGGTCGCTGTGCACGTCGACGGGAATGCCGCGGCCGTCGTCTTGCACCGTCACCGAGCCGTCGCCGTTGATCGTGACGAACACGTTCTTGGCGTGCCCCGCCATCGCCTCGTCGATCGAGTTGTCGACGACCTCGTACACCAGGTGGTGCAGACCGCGCTTGGTCGTATCGCCGATGTACATGCTCGGCCGCTGGCGCACGTGCTCCAAGTCGGAAAGATGCTTGAGATCGTCGGCCTCGTACTCGCCATCCGTTGGACGGCGGTGCGTGAGATCGGGATTGTCGCTCTGCTGCGGTTGTTCGGCGTCCATGAAGTCGAGGGTCAAGGGTCAGGGACCAAGGGTCGGGGAAGAGAATAGTTATTTGTGGGCAGTGGACAGAGGACTTTTCGCTCACCATCCACTGCCCGCTGCTCACTCTCCCACACTTCCCGTTCGGAATCGAATGTTCTTGATTTTGTGCTCCGGCAGCCGCTTGGCGAGTTGCACAATCAACTGCGCTTTGCGAAACGTGAGTTCTTGCGACACGGCGGAGTTGGCGACGACAACATCGAGCACACCGCGACGAACGGCGCCGATACGGGTGTACGTCGCGGTTGCTTCGCCAACGGCTTCGCGCCATGCCGCGGCGATGTCGGCCGAGGTCGTTTCTTGGGCATAACCTCGCCGGGCAAGCAACTGCGACACGACATCGCCCATCCGCTTCGTTTTTCCGCGCGAAAAGTTGCCCGGCTCCCCGCGTCGCCGATTGATGTCGCCGACGAGCCGCGAAAACTCGCCGCTCGCGTGAATCGACTCACTCGCCTTGCTCTTCGCCATGCGACGTTCCGAAAGTAGGTCAGGTCAAGCGGGCCAAAGAACGTTTGATTATCGTTGGAATCGACCCGCGCTGGCCTGACAGCATAGCGCTGGTCGCCGCATCCGTCAGGCCGGCGCGGATAACGCCTATTCACAAATCAAAGTCGTTCACCGCTTAGCCTGACCTACGGAATGCTCGTCATTCTGCATTCCTCATTTTGCCTTTTGCATTTCGCTACCGTTCGCGGGCCAAGGGCATCACGACGTATCCGTACCCGTCGTCGGTCGAGAACACGCCGGCTTGTTCGCCGTCTTTGACGTCGAACGTCACCGTCCGGTCGACGTCGAGCACTTTGAGGAAATCGCTCACGTACCGCGGATCAAGCATGATCGCGATCTTCGGTCCGTCGTAGGTGATCGGCAGTTCGACGTGCGACTGGCCCGCGTCCGCGGCTCTGGCCGTAAGCGTGAGCGTGCCGTCGGCGAACTGGAAGTCGACGCCGCGGCTTTCTTCACTCGTGACGATCATCGCCTGACGCACGGCCGAGTGAAACGGCCCGACGGAAAGCTCGATCTTGGCCGAATCCGACCGCATCGGGAACACGTCGCGCCACCGCGGAAACCGGCCTTCGACCAGACGCGAGTAGATCGTCGCCCGCGGACTCCGCACGAGCACGTCGTTATCGCGGGTGGCGATTTGGATTTCGCTGTCGCCGTCGGAGAGCGCCCGTTCGATGAGTTGCATCGACCGCGTAGGTACGATGGTGGCGGAGTTCGCGGCGGTCTTCTCGAAACCGCCGACCGCCTGGCCCGGGCCTTCCATTTTCGAGAGCCGCCGGCCATCGGTCGAAACGGCAGTCACGCTCTTCTCGCCGAACTCCAAGAGCACGCCGCCCAGGGCATACCGGCTGCTCTCGCTGTCGGTCGAAAACACCGTACGGCGGATCATCTCGCGAAACAGCCGTGCCGGCAGCTCGAAGAACTTCGCATCGTTGAACGAGGCCACCGTGGGAAATTCCGCGGGATTCTCGGCCGGCAGGCGGAACTCGCTCCGCTCGCCCTTGACGATCGTCCCTTGACCGTCGGTTTCCAGCCGCATCTTCTCGTCGCTCGATTCGCGCAAGATCGAACCGAATCTGCCGACCGGCAGCACCGCCACGCCCGGCGTCTCGACGTCGATCCCCGCCACGTCGATGCGAATGCCGATCTCCAAGTCGGTCGCGATGAGCGTCGCTTTTTCCGGTGTGACTTCGAGCTTGACATTCTGGAGGATCGGCTTCGGGCTGCGAGCCGGCGCCACCGCGGCGGCCGTTTGGAATGCGTGCAGGAACTTTTCGCGCTGGCAGGTGATTTTCATGGCACAAT
Source organism: Planctomycetota bacterium (assembly GCA_003576845.1). Lineage (GTDB taxonomy): Bacteria > Planctomycetota > Planctomycetia > Pirellulales > PLA5 > PLA5. The sequence continues at coordinate 38,772 of QEVJ01000002.1, read as the reverse complement.
CCCTTTTGGGCCGACGCTCGAGGGCACTGGGTACTCCCACGAACAATCGTCGGCGATGATGAAACCTAATTGTTGTTTTGAATACGGTATTGTTATAAGAGCGGGGCGAATCCGTGTCGCTCGTGCTTGCGGCGGAGGCGAAAAGGAACGTCGTATCCGGGAAATTGGCGGACTTCTACCGTGTTCGCTGGGGCGGAAAACCTGTTTGCGGCTCGTTCGCGGTGCGTCGAGCGTTCGTTCGTCACCGGCGTGCTTTTGCAGTTGTCTCTTAGGCGTTGTGCGTAAGTCGTTCTTTTGCGAGCATTCTCGAACGCGCCGCTAACACGTTTTGCGGCGCAATCGGAATGCAATCCTTCATCACCATCCTTCGGCGTACAAGCGCTCTTTGATGCGGGTTATCGCCAGGGTCGTTTCCGCGACGCCGGCCGCGAGTTCGCGTTCCACTTTGCGGACGTTGTAGGCGACCGTCGCGTGATCGCGTCCCGCGAAATGCCGGCCGATCGCTTCCAGGCTTTCGCCGGTCAATTCGCGTGCCAGGTAAATCGCAACACACCGGGCGGCAACGATTTCTTTACGCCGCACCGGCGAGCGAAGTTCTGACGGCTTCACGCCGAAATGTTCCGCCACGTGCTGCGTAATTGTCCGCAGCGTTGCCCCAGTCTGTCGATTCGCGGCGACGCGCTCGGCCACGAAACGGTCGTCAAGCGCGACCCCTTCCGATCGGGCTTCCATGTCGAGGCGCAGGATCAATCCTGCAAGCTCGGGCACGCTTTGCAAATCGCACTCGGCGAGCCGTTCGATTGCGGCCGACGATAGGGATAATCCGCGGATGAGCGCCAGCTCCGCGAGGATGGCGGTTCGCGCGGCCTTGCCCGGCTTGCCGAGCGGTAGGACCAAGCCTCCGTCCAAACGGCTCACGAGCCCCTGCGAGAAGCGAGGTTCTCGCGCCGGATTACATCGGGCCGTGACGATTGCCCTTCCGCCGGAAACCGCCAGCGTATCGAGGGCGGCACACAATTCGCGTTGCGCCGCCGGCTTGCCGGCGAGGTCGTCGATGTTGTCGAGCACGAAGAGCGCGATCATTTTCCACGCGGCTCGGCGCGGCTCGCGCGTTCGCGATGTGGTGTCATCGTCGCCGAAGTCTTCGGCGTCGTCGCTGTACGGCCGGTCCCATGCGCGAGCGAAGTCCGCGCCCGTCGTCGCCACGATCCGCGCTTCGGAATGCAATGTTTGCCAACGTCGGGCGAGCGCCCCGGCGAGGTGTGTCTTTCCCACGCCCGACGGACCATAGAGCAACACGACGGGCGGCGGCGAGGCATCGTCCAGCACCGCATGAGCGGCCGCGATGGCATACGAGTTTGCCTGGTCCACCACGAACGAGCGCAACCGCGGCGCAGCCGTCAACCGTTCGGCCGCAAGCCGCTCGTCGTGCAACCGCACGGGAGGTAACGGAAGATGGATCGCGCCGTCGACCACTCGGCTCCGTCCGCGAACTTGGAGGAAAAAATGTGCGAAAAACCGCCGGGGCAACGCGCGCACCGCCAGCCCTAAAACTCGGCCCAGATTATACCGGTTTTCGATCGCCGCCGGGAGTATCCGCACCCCGGAAAATCAGCTAATTTCCCGGCCCGCGCAGCCCGGTTTCCGCACTCGCAACTCGTTGGCTAACTTCACGATACGGGCGACCGCATCACCGACTTCCGCAAGCGTGTTCGGGCGGCCGAAACTGAACCGCAGCGCCGAGCCGACAACCTCCTCGTCGCAGCCCATCGCCCGCAGCACCGGCGACGGCTCGTTCGACCCACTGGCACAAGCCGAACCGGTCGAACAGCAGATGCCCGCCATATCGAGGGTCAGCAACATCGCCTGCCGGTCGACTCCGGGAAACGCGACGTTCGAGGTCTGCGGCAACCGCTCGGCCTCGCCGCCGTTGACGATCAGCCCGGGCCAGGCGGCGGCGAGTTGGGCCTCGAATGAATCTCGAAGTTCGCGCAGATGGCGTTCGCAGTCGGCGGCCCGATCATGCCAGATTCGCAAAGCCGCCGCCATCCCGACGGCCAGCGTCACCGATTCGGTCCCCGGTCGCAGCCCCGCCTGCTGAAACCCGCCGAACAGAATCGGCTCGATTGGAACGCCGCCCCGCAGGATCAACGCCCCGATCCCCCGCGGCCCGTGGAACTTGTGCGCGGCGACCGTCATGGCATCAACGTCCAAATCGCGAAACGATACGCCGATCTTGCCCACCGCTTGCACCGCGTCGGTATGGACCACGATTCCGCGGGCCCGGCAAATGGCGGCGATCTCGGCGACCGGCTCGACCACGCCCGTCTCGTTGTTGCCGAGCATGACGCTCGCGATCCGGGTTTCGGGCGAAAGCAGCCGCTCAAGTTCGTCGAGTTGGGCCACGCCCGCCCGCGAAACGTTCACGCGATCTACGCGCCAGCCGAGCCGTTCAAGCTGTTGCGCCGGTCCAAGAACACTCGGGTGCTCAATGGCGGAAATTACAGCACGGGGCGGCAACGCGGCGGTCTCGGCGCTCCGCTCTCCTGTCTCCTGTCTCCCGCTGGCGGTCTTGAGCGCCGCCGCGGCCAATCCCAGAATCGCCAGATTGTTCGCCTCGGTCCCGCCGCTCGTAAAGATCACACGATCCGCGGCCATTCCGGCCAGATTGGCCCCCAGCAGCGTCCCAACTTCCTCGCGAGCCGCTTCCAAAACCCGCCGCGCCGTTCGCCCCGCGGCGTGGGAACTCGCCGGGTTGGCATAACCTTGCCGGTCGCACTCGGCCATCGCGTCGACAACGGCGGGGTCGATTGGAGTCGTCGAGTTGTGATCGAGGTAAATCCCGGTCAATGGACGCACCCAGTCGCAATCGAACGCTATCGTGGAATGAGCGCCCCGCGACAACGAAGTCGCCGGAACAATCGACGAGGATGAGCCAGACGACGACAAGTGTCGCCACACGCGAGGCGCTCGGCGGTCCCCGGATCGATCGCCCTCAAGGCCGCTTGGGCGTATTCGCGGGTGAAAGCATCCGCATCGCGAGCTAGTACGATCAACTGAGGGACGGCCGATCGAGCCGGTGGGCCAATTTGGCGCAACGCGTCGATGTATTGGCGTCGCGTAGCCCCTTCGGAAGAATTCATTCCCACGACGTAATGATGAATAAAATATGCCGCCTCTTCCGCAAGAATGGCATCGTCGCTACTAACGTCCTTCGCAACACTCCGCAGCGACGCAAGCATCTGGTCTTGTTGCTCGAAGTGCAGGTGTGCTCCGTCAAGAAACGCTGCCTCGTGTTCCGGCGACGTTCGCAGCGACGCGGCAATCTCTTTGACGCGGCGACGATCGTTTTCGACAACCACCAATGCCCCGCCGGCGCAGATGCGCACGGCCTCGCTTTCGTCGGTCAATAAACGTCGCAGCGCCGGAATCGCGTCTCTCGCCTCTGGGCCGAAGTTTTCGAGAATCCCGAGGGCGAATAGACGCATCGCGATCGGAGTCGGTCGTTCGGCCATTTCGATGAGATGAGGGACTTCTTGGACGGTGCGGTTGGCGTTGGCGAGCATGCAACTCAGATAGAACGTGCCGTTGCCGATGGAGTGCAGACACTCGGGCGTCAATTCGAGAGCCAAAGCTGCGCCGCATTCGTCTTGTAAACGTCGCATCCCCGCTTGCAATATGGGAAGCACGGGCTCGTCCACGGGCACGAGTCGAACTAGCGCTAGCATCAATACTTCGTAATTGTCGTCAGAGGAATTCGCCGTGATCGCGAGCCACCGTCGCTTGAGAATCGGCAGCGCGGCGCGGGCTTTCGGACCGATGGCCGCTAGCGCGTAGGTTGCGCTTGTTCGGACGGTCGCGTCATCGCTCGACAACGCGTCTATCAACTTCGGCAGAAGTGGCTCAGTCTCGTCGCGGAGTCGCCGAGCGTCTTCGCTTATCATGAACGGACTGATGTCCAAGTGTTCTTCCGCCAATCGGTCGAGCATGGAGCACGCCGCCGCGCGGACCTGCGCACGGGGGTCGGCAAGGTCGTCGATCGCTTGCGGAATCGTTAGCGGCAATGACGCATCGGAAGCCGCGCCGGACGTTTCGTGCGGCTGCGAAGCCCCTACGGCGACTCCGAAGGCGGTAAGGGCAATTACCGCGAGGAACGTTGACCGAACGAAAATCATTGGATGATCCCTCCCGATCCGTGGGGCTCCCCTTGGTCGGCAGCTTACTTCGCGGCCGGCGGTTCCGTCGAGATCGAATGCCCCTCCACGGGACCAGCCATTGACGCTCATTTCGTTCGGCCCTAGAATCCACCGTCTCTGAATGCGCGCCGCCCTTTCCTACCTCGCGTCGACCCTGCCGCCGTGGACTTAATTCCACGGGCGAGTTGCTTTGGCGGCATGGACCATGGACCCGCCCCACGCGGCGGATCGCTTCTAGTCTAGGTGACGTGCATTTCGATCGGTGGCCGTTTCCGTTTGTGTCCTGCGGAGTGAGTTGACCATGCTACAAGTCGATTTTGACGTCAAACAGTTCGTCCTGTCGAGCAGCACGTTTGGCCCGGCCGACGTGGTTCATCTTCAGGACGCGATTTCGCAAGACTTTTCGCGGTATGGCGTGCTCCGCGACGCCGTGCAGGAACTCGAACGGATCGAAGACCGCAGCCCGGCGATGTCGGTTCGGTTGGGCGTTTGCTATTATGTGCTCGGCCGGTACGAGGGCGCGGTCAATGCCCTCAAGAACGGCGACGGCGGGGCGCTGGCTCGATTCTATCAGGGCAAGGCGCTGTTCGCCCTCGAAAAGTATAAGGAAGCCATCGAATCCTACGCCGCGGCCCAAACCGCCGGTTACAACGCCGATCAATGCGCGCTGGCCAAGGCGGAAGCGCAGCGTTACGGCGGCGACCACCACGCGGCCTTGGCCACGCTCGACGCCCTGAGCGGCGCGGTGGAGCAAACCGCCGAATACTTGTATCAGCGCGGCGCCACCGTGGCCGCCATCGGGGGCAATCCCAACGAAGTCGCCGCCCTGTATGAACGTGCGGTCGAGGTCGACCCAAACCATCCCGGCGCGCTCTTCGGCCTGGCGAGCGAGAACGATCGCCGCGGCAACGATTCGCAGGCCCAGCAGCTGTACGAGCGGGCGGTCAACCGTTTCCCAGCCAACGTCGGCGCGCTGCTCAACCTGGGCGTGCTCTACGAGGATCAAGAGAAGTTCGAGAAAGCCCAGTATTGCTACGAGCGGATTCTCGATGCTTTTCCGAACCACGCTCGGGCGAGGTTGTATCTCAAGGACGCGCGGGCCTCGCGCGACATGTTCTTCGACGAAGAAGCGCAAAAGCGGCAGGACCGCCTCTCGCAGGTGCTCAGCATTCCCGTCACCGATTTCGAGCTGTCGGTCCGCAGCCGCAATTGCCTGCAAAAGATGGGCATCAATACGCTCGGCGACCTGACCCGCGTCACGGAACAGCAGCTCCTGGGCAGCAAGAACTTCGGCGAGACGTCGCTCGTCGAGATTCGCGAGATGCTCGGGTCCAAGGGTCTGGAACTCGGCCAATTCGCCCACGAAGCCCGCCCGCCCGAACCGGTCTACGACGACACGTCGATGTCGGCGGACGAAATCGCATCGCTGGAGCGGCCGATCGCCGACTTGAACCTGTCGGTCCGGGCCCGCAAATGCATGGTCCGCCTCGGCATCCAGACGATCGGCGAATTGCTCCGCCGCACGGGCGATGACTTGCTCGAATGCAAGAACTTCGGCGTCACGAGCCTCAACGAAGTCCGCGAGAAGCTCACGGCCCACGGCCTCAAGCTCCGCGGAGACTGATACGGGGAAGGCAAAAGGCAAAATGAAGAATGCAAAATGGTTCGCGCGATCGCGCCTACCGGTGTTTTGCATTCTTCATTTTGCCTTTTGCATTTTTTCCGCTAAGAAACCCGCTCGACGATCAAGGCGACTGCGTTGCCGCCGCCGAGGCAGAGCGATGCGAGTCCCCGCTTGCCGCCGGTTTTCGTCAGAGCGTGCATGAGCGTGACGAGCACCCGCGCGCCGCTGGCACCGATGGGATGCCCCAATGCGATCGCGCCGCCGGCGACGTTCGTTTCAGCCGGATCGAGTCCCAGTGGCCGCATGCACGCCAGGCATTGAGCCGCGAACGCTTCGTTGAGTTCGACGAGGTCGATCTCGGCGAGCGTCAGCTTGGCCTTGGCCAGCACTTTCTCGATCGCCGTCACCGGGGCGATGAAGATCTCCTTCGGCGCGACACCGCTCGTCGCATGGGCGACAATCCGAAACGGCGGGAGCGCATCGGCAGGCCGCCCGATGCTGCCGAGCGTCTTTTCGCCCACGACGACAACCGCTGCCGCTCCGTCGGAAAGCTGCGACGCGTTGCCGGCCGTCACCGTTCCGCCGGGATCGAACGCCGGCGCAAGTTTCGCAAGCCGTTCGAGCGTCGAGTCCTCGCGCGGGCCTTCGTCGGCCGCGAGCGTCGTTTCTTGTTTGCCGGATTTTAGCGTTACCGGCACGATCTCGTCGCGAAACCACCCGGCGGCGATCGCGGCCAGTGCCCGGCGGTGACTTTCGGCCGCGAAGGCGTCTTGATCCGCCCGGCCGACGTTGCGCGATACCGCGATGTAGTTTGCCTCGTCGCCCATGGCCTGGTTCTCGAACGCGCACCACAGCCCGTCGCGGATCATCGAGTCGACGGCGGTGCGGTCGCCGAACTTCCAGCCCGCCCGCGCGCCGAGCAGCAGATGCGGGGCTTGGCTCATGTTCTCCATGCCGCCGGCGACGACGATTTCGGCATCGCCGGCGCGAATCGCCTGGTCGGCGAGCATCACGGCCTTGAGTCCCGAGCCGCAAACTTTGTTTACCGTCAGGGCCGTGACGGTCGGCGGCAACCCGGCCGCAAGTGCAGCTTGCCGGGCGGGCGCTTGGCCCAATCCGGCCGACAGCACGTTGCCCAGAATGACTTCATCCACGCGCTCGGCGGCAATTCCCGCGCGGCGAAGCGCCTCGCCCACGGCAACCGCGCCAAGCTGCGGCGCAGGCAAACTCGAAAGCCCGCCCAAGAACTTGCCGATGGGCGTGCGACAGCCAACGATGAGGTAGGAGCTTTCCATGTTCCGAATCCTTGCTCGGGTGGCACGGTTGACTACCCATCCACCAGCGGTGGTTTCGCATGAAAATCGAACACCCGTTCGCACCACGCCGCCGCGCCCAACAGGCGCGGTTCGTCGAACTCACGGCCAATCAATTGTAGGCCCGCGGGCAAACCGCTTTCGCCCAGCCCGCATGGAATCGTCGCTGCCGGCAAACCGGCAAAACTCCACGGCGACTGAAACAGCGGCCGGCCCGTCGTCGCCAGATCGTCGGGGGCGGTCGTGTCGGTCGACGGCGTGACGAGCGCGTCGACGTCGCCGAAAGCGTCCGCCATTTCGTCCGCAAACTGTTCGCGCCGGTCGAGCGCTTGCCGATACTCGTCCTGCGTCATGGCCAAGCCCGTCTCGATGAGCGACCGCACGCTCTGCCCAAATGCCTCGGGATGCTCCGCAAACGCCTGCTTGTGAACGTCGGAAATCTCGGCCGCCATCACGCGGGCGTGCATTTCGATGACTTCCGCAAAAGACTCTGGCAACACGATGTTCACGACCTGCGCCCCGGCGGCGCGGAGTTGGCCGATGGCCGCGGTCGTCGCTTCCGCAATCTCCTCCGAGGAGTTTTCGGCGAAGAACTCCTCGATGACGCCGATCCGCGGCGGGTCCTTTCTCGACATGTCGCTCGTGTAGTCGGCGGTCTCTTCGTCCGACGAATGGGGATCCGTCTCGTCGTATCCGGCGAGGACATTGAGCAGCAACGCCAGTCCGGCGACCGATTTCGAGATCGGTCCGACGTGGTCGAGATTCTCGCTCACCGGCAGCACCCCGCTGCGGCTCACCCGGCCGAACGTCGGCTTCAAGCCTGCGACTCCGCAATACGCCGCGGGCCGGACGATCGAACCGCCGGTTTGCGTGCCGATCGCGGCGGGACACATTCGCGCCGCCACCGCCGCCGCCGATCCGCTGCTCGAACCGCCCGGCGTGTGGCTGCGGCTCCAGGGATTCCGCGTCGGCGGCGGGTCGAAACACGCCCACTCGGTCGTCACGGTCTTGCCGAGGATGATCGCGCCGGCGGCCCGCAATCTGGCGACGATGGTTGCGTCGCGCTCGGCCACGTGTCCGCGGCGAAGCGGTGAGCCGGCCAGCGTCGGCAACCCGGCAACGTCGATAATGTCCTTGACGCCGATTGGTACGCCCAAGAGCGGCCGCGGGTCGTCGCGCTCGGCTCGGGCGTCGATCGCTTCGGCGGCCCGATGCGCGCCGTCTGCGTCGATGCACACCCATGCCCGAATTACGTGGTCCAACTCGTCGATTCGCGCCAGGCATTCGTCGAGCACGTCGACGGCGCGCAGCTCACCGCGACGGACGGCAGCGGTTAGTTCGACGATGGAAAGCGACAGTGCGGACACGCGGCGGCCGACGCAAGAACGACCGGATGCCGGCGGGCCTCCCGCGGATCGGACGCACCGCGCGAACCCTGGCCGGCCGGCATCGGATTCCCTGCGAGCGTAACGGCGACCGGTGCGTTGCACAAGCCGCGGCGCGTCGAGTGTGAATCCAACGGCGGAGAAACGCCGTTTCTAGCGGCCAATTCCAACGTTGCGCTCGACCTGCCGGCTACGGGGGTCAGTGCCCCAGAACGTCGCGTTCTGCTCGCGCGGGCGAAGGCCTTGTATTAGCTTCTCGTCGTTCTCGGGATTCCCTTCGTCGTCGCCTTGTCCCCACTGTCCCCAGGACCGGGGCGTCCAGGTCTTGCAGCCGGTCGTTGCACAGGCAGCCAACGTCAGCAGCACCGACGCGGCAATCATGGGCCGAAATGTGGTCAGTCGTCGCAACATAACGCTAACATGGACGGCGGAGTCGGAAACTCGGGCCGGGAGTCTCCCAAAAACCCTTGACCGAGTCCAGGTCAATCTGGCGAATTCGCACAGCTTCATTAACATTTACCAGCGACTGTCGCGCGTGGGGTGGCACGGGTGGCTCGTCCACCCGTGATGATCGGGTGTGGCGCTGCCTTCCCACGGGTGGACAAGCCATCCGAGCCACGCCGCGATTCTCCAGCCCCCAATCCCCAGCCCCGGTTTATGTCCAAGGTATACATCGCCATCGACATGGGCGCGTCGAGCGGCCGGCACGTCGCCGGACTCTTCGACGGCGCTCGTCTGGAACTCGCCGAAGTCCACCGCTTCGAGAATGGTCCCGTCCACGCCGCCGGGCGGATGTACTGGGACCTGCTGGGCCAGTGGACCCACGTTCGCAACGGCCTCCGCCAGGCCGCCGGGACCTACGGCCACCGCATCGCCAGCGTCGGCGTCGATACCTGGGGCGTCGATTTCGTTCTCCTGGGCCGCGGCGATGAACTTTTGGGCAATCCCTACCACTACCGCGATGCCCGCACCAACGGAATCCTCGACCGGGCCTTCGCCATCGTCCCTCGCGACGAAATTTTCGCCGCGACGGGTCTTCAGTTCATGCAGTTCAACACGCTCTTCCAGCTTCTCGCGATGCGCGAGCGGCATTCGCCGTTGTTGAGCGCGGCCCAATCGCTGTTGATGATGCCCGATGCGTTTCACTGGCTCCTTTCCGGCGAGAAGGCGAACGAGTTTACCAATGCCACGACGACGCAGTGTTACGATCCGCGGAAGAGAGCCTGGGCGATCGACCTCGTTGACCGCCTCGGCATTCCGTCGACCATTCTCGGCCGCGTGATTCCGCCGGGCACGAAGCTTGGCCCGCTCGCCAAGGCCGTCGCCGAAGACACGCACCTCTCCGGCGTGAACGTCGTCGTTCCCGGCACGCACGACACGGCGAGCGCCGTCATGGCCGTGCCTGCCGCGAGCAAGCCGGGCGCGCGGCCGGACTGGTGCTACATCAGTTCGGGCACGTGGTCGCTCATGGGCGTCGAAACGCCGGCCCCCGTCGTGAACGACTTGTGCCGCGAACTCAACTTCACCAATGAAGGCGGCGTCGGCGGCACCACCCGCTTACTCAAGAACATCGCCGGGCTGTGGCTCGTCCAAGAATGCCGCCGCATTTGGAATCAATCCGGCCGCAACTTTGGCTGGCACGATCTCACGCTCCTCGCCGCGCAAGCTCCGCCGCTGTGCTCGATCATCAATCCCGACGACGCGGCGTTCCTTGCTCCGGCGGACATGAGCGAAGCAATCCGCGACTACTGCCGCCGCACGGGCCAGACGGTGCCCGACAGCGAAGGCGCGGTCATCCGCTGCGCCCTCGAAAGCCTGGCCCTCAAGTACCGCCAGGTGCTCGGCTGGCTGGAGCAGTTGGTCGGCGGCCGCATCGACACGATCCACATCGTCGGCGGCGGCACGCAAAACCACCAGCTCTGCCAAATGACCGCCGACGCCTGCAACCGCCGCGTCGTCGCCGGCCCCGTCGAAGCGACGGCCATCGGCAACCTAATGATGCAGTCCGTGGCGGCGGGTGACGTGGCGACGATCGCCGAAGCGCGCGAAGTCATCCGGCGAAGCTTCAGCGTCGAGACGTACGAGCCGACGAACGCGGCGGCGTGGGACGGGGTTTACGAGCGGTTCTTGGGGCTTCAGGACCACTAACTTTCGCTCGCATTTTCGCGCCGCAGCCCCTTGCCCCGGCAAGTTGGTACCCCTCGGAGTTAAGTAGATCACGGCGTCGATTCGTTGACACCCGAAGCCCGGCGAAATATCATCGCTACACGGAAACTACACGAAACTACACGAAGCCACGCCCACGGTCTTCCGAAGGTACTTTAATGGCTATTTCTCAATCCGAGCGGGACGAATTGGAGTTCCAACTGGGCCAATACTTCAAACCAAACATGCCAATAAACCGAGAAGATTTGTTTTCCGGTCGACAGGCCCAATGTCAGGATGTTTTAAGCGCGATCAACCAACAAGGCCAGCACGTTATCCTTTACGGCGAACGAGGCGTTGGAAAAACGTCGTTGGCGAACATGCTCATGTTCCGCCTTCGCAACCCCGGAGGGAGGGTGCTTGCGCCTCATATCAATTGTGCCGGCAACAGCGACTACAGCACGATCTGGAAAGCGCTTTTGGACGACATCGCTTACCGCAGCGAAAAGGCGGGCGAGAAGTTGCCGAGATCCGTGGCGAAGCTGATCCACGAATTTGAGAATGGCCTCCGAGTCGACTTTTCGCCCGAGCTTGCCCGGCGAGTGATGATCGACCTCGTCGACGACGACGCGACGCTCTGCGTCGTGCTCGTCGTTGACGAATTCGACACGATGAAAGACGCCGAATCGCGCGAGGCAATGGCGGAGACAATCAAGTATTTCTCCGACCGCAATGTGCCCGCTACGATCGTCTTGATTGGAGTTGCCGATGACGTCGATTCGCTAATCGAGGAGCATCAGTCAATCGAGCGATGCGTCGCTCAAGTCCGAATGCCGCGAATGTCGCGTGATGAAGTTGAGATGATCATCACGAGCGGGCTAGAAAAGACGGGGATGGAAATCGACAAAGCCGGGCTTCACGAGATTTCGCGAATCGCGATCGGCCTCCCGCACTACGCTCACTTGCTCGGTCTCCATTCCGGAAGATGCGCACTCCAAGAAATGTCCAAACAAATCCACCAAACACACGTTTCTGCCGCGGTCCGTGTTGCAACGGGTAAGGCGCAGGTCACGATTCATAATGCGTATAAGCGTGCGACGATCAGTACGAAGAAGAACGCACTCTACAAACAGGTTCTAGTTGCGTGCGCAATGGCCGAAACCGACGAGTTCGGGTATTTCTCGCCCGCCGACGTTCGCGAGCCGCTGGAGCGAATTCTAAAACGAGAATACGGTATAGAAGCCTTTGCGCGCCACCTCCATGCGTTCAGCGAGTCTGACCGGGGACCGGTACTGAAAAAAGCGGATTGGGTTAACCGCCCAAGATTTCGGTTCGAGAATCCACTGATGCAGCCGTTTGTCTTGATGAAAGGTATGGAAGATGGCATCATCACCGATGCGGACTTGCAAGCAACCCGCGATCCGAATGATGCGCAAGGCCGACTATTCTAAGTCGCTATCGGCTGTTCGCTATGCCGACATTTCCTCCCGCACCTTCTCCAGCAGCTTCTTCGTCGCCTTGATTCCTTCCGGCTCAGAGAGCTTCCCGCCTTCGTATTCGATGCCGACCCAGCCGCGATAGCCGGCTTCCAAAACGATCTTCATCATCTTGCGATAGTCCGTCTTGGTTTCGTTGCCTTCCGCGTCGAAGTCGTGGCTCTTGGCGCTTACGCCTTTGGCGAACGGCATCAGCTCCGTCACGCCTTGGTAGCGGTCGTACCCGCCGAAGTTGCCGAAGTCGGGCAGCGTGCCGCAGTTTTTCATGTCGACCATCTTCATCACGCCGGCGAGCCACTTGCCGTTCGACGAATTGCCGCCGTGGTTTTCGACGATCACACCGATGTCGTGTTTCGCGCCGAACTCGCTAAGCCGCCGCAGACCATCGGCCGCGAGCTTCTGCTGCTCCTCAAACGAGCCTTCGCTATGTGCGTTGACGCGGATCGAGTGACAGCCCAGGAACTTCGCGGCCTCGACCCAACGGTAATGATTCTCGACGGCCTTGGTGCGGCGGTCGTTGTTGGGATCGCCGAGCGAACCCTCGCCGTCGCACATGATGAGCACGCTCGTCACGCCCAGATCGCTGCACCGCATCTTAAGATCCGCCAGGTACTTCTCGTCCTTGGCCTTGTCCTTGAAGAACTGATTGACGTACTCGACCGCTTCGATGCCGAAGTCTTCCTTGGCCGTCTTGGGGAAGTCGAGGTTGTCGAGCTTCTTGCCGAACAGCGCCTTGTTGAGCGACCATTCGGCCAGCGAAATCTTGAAGAGCGGCGCTTTTTTGGCCGACTTCGGTTCTTCGGCGGCAAGCAACCCGCGCCCGGCGAGCGACAGCGAGGCGAAGGCGGCGGCGGAAGACGTGAGAAACTCGCGGCGGGAAGCGGTGGTCGACATGGCGGTGGCTCGCTGTATCGGCGGAAAGGTGGGAACACAAGACGCGGAAGGTTACAGTATAAGTCGCCGAAAATCGTCGGACAATCTTTGCCCTGCGCCGCGCCAACTTCGAGGAGAACCGAGATGGCCGATGAAAAACGCACATACCGCGTCGCCGTGATCGGCCATACGGGCCGGGGCGACTATGGACATGGGCTCGACGTCGCATGGCTCGACGTGGAGCGGGCAAAAATGGTCGCCGTCGCCGATGCCGACCGCATGGGTCTGGCCGCCGCGGCGAAGCGTTTGAATCTCGACGCCGCCGCGAGCTTCGTCGACTACCGCAAGATGCTCGACGACGTGAAGCCCGACGTGGTGAGCATCTGCCCGCGATGGCTCGACCAGCACCACGCGATGATCGTGGCCGCCGTCGACCGGGGAATTCACGTCTATATGGAGAAGCCGTTCTGCCGGTCGCTCGTCGAAGCGGACGAGATCGTCGATGCCTGTCAGCGAAAGCACGTTCGCCTGGCGATCGCGCACCAGACGCATTACAGCCCGAAGATCGACGCGGTGAAGAAGCTGATCGCCGACGGCGCGATCGGCGACGTGCTGGAACTTCGCGGCCGCGGCAAGGAAGATCGCCGCGGCGGGGGCGAGGACCTGTGGGTGCTCGGATCGCACGTGCTCGACTTGATGCGGCTCTTCGGCGGCGACGCCACGCGGTGCTTTGCGACGCTATCGCAAAACGGAAAGCCGGTAACGGCGGCCGACGTCAAGCCGGGCAATGAAGGTCTCGGGCCGCTCGCCGGCGATGAAATCGCCGCGACGTTCGAGTTGGCGAGCGGCGCGAAAGGGTTTTTTGCCTCGCGCGCCAACATGGGCGGCGGCGCCGGACGCTTCGGTCTGCAAATTCACGGTTCGCGCGGGATCATCGAAATCCTCACGGGCTACCTGCCGAGCGTGAAGCTGCTCACCGATCCGGCGTGGTCGCCCGGCCGCAGCAACGCGAAATGGCAGAACGTTACGACCGCCGGCGTCGACAAACCCGAGCCGCTCAAGCCGGAGGGCGGGCCGTTGCACCCGGGCAACGTGGTCGCGATCGACGACTTGCTCGACGCGATCGAACAGAACCGCGAGCCGAAATGCGGCGTGCTCGACGCGCGGGCAACGGTCGAGATGATCTCGGCCGTGTTCGAGTCGCACCGCGTCGGCGGACCCGTCAAGATGCCGCTCGTGAATCGCAAGCATCCGCTGGAGATGCTGGCGGCGGCCGGAATGCAAAAGGCAAAATGAAGAATGCGGAATGCCGCCGCGTCATTCGGCGATAACGACCGGCGGCGGCGTTGGTTCGCGTTCCGGCGCTTTGAGGTCGCACAGCGAGGCATACGCCTTGAGCAGGCCGCGGCTCACGAGCCGCGGCGGGGCAACGACGAGGCGGCTCACGTCATAGGTATGCGTCGCCCAGCTTTCGTTCCACGGCGCGAGGCGGCCCCAAAAGTCCAACAGCCGGCAATCGCGCTCGCCGTGCAACCGTTCGAGCACGTGCATCACGAGTTGCTGACCCGGCCCGAACTGGCGGAAGGACTCGTCGTAACCGAGTTTCACGATAAAGACGACGCCCTTCGATCGCCAGAAGTATGCGAACGCTATCGGTCGGTCGTCGAGATGAAGGAATGCGAACTCGACGTGGCCCGAGTTCGCCGCGAGCGCGGCCTGGCGGGCGAAGGCGTCGAGCAGCCCGGCTTTGATGACCGAGCTTCCCGCCGCGCCTTTCCAACTGCGGTCTTCGATTTCGAAGGCAATCCGCGCGAGTTGCTCGGCCTCGCTCGGGTCGCGCGGCGCGTGGACGATGAAGTCCAGCTTCCCCGCCTGTTGCAGCTTTTTCGCGTAACGGCGGCGGCTGCGGCGATGATCGCCATCGCGCGTCGCTTCATAGGCTTGCCAGTCGTGGGCGATTGTCACCTGAGCGGTGCTGGCCAGGCGCGTGGCCTCGAAAGAAATGCCGGCGCGTTCCAGTGCGGCGCGAAACGCTTGCCAATAAGGCGCGCCGAGTGCGATTTCGTCGAGCCACAGCAATGGCCAGGGCACGTCGGCGATGCCTTCGCACAAACAATCGAGCGCCGCGGCGACGTCGGCTGTCGGGTCGACGAGTAGTTCGCCGCCCGAGGTCCATTCGTTGTGCGGCAACATGCCGACGCGCATGAGTTGCTTGACGCGGCGACCGACGAGCGGCAGCGCCGCGACCAGCCGCTCGCCGTCGTTGACCGTCAGCGCATAGAAGGTTTCGTCGGCGGCAAATGTCGCGAGCCAATGGGCGATCTGCTCGGCGCGGGCCGAAGGCGCGGCGACCTCGCTCCGCCGCCAAAGGTCGTTCCACCGGTCCGCCTGATCGACGAACGAGCGGGCGTCGTGATGTTGAATTAAGCGGTAGGCGGGCATGACTAGGAAGGCCGGAGGTTCGAGGCCAGAGGCCAGAGGCGCGTACATAACGTTCGTCGTGCAAACGTATTGCGCCGCGGGGTGCGCAGCAGGACGCGGATACGCGGATGCGGGCGGTTCCTTGATCCGGCGGGGCAGTTGATGCAGAATGGGCCGATTATTCGATTCTTTCCCGCCGTATGCCCCGACCCGACGCGAGAGTTTTCCATGCCGTTTCGCCGCCTCGCTTTGTGCTTTGGTCTCCTTGCCGCGGCCATTGGCTGCATTCTGGCTTCTCGCTCGGCGGCCGAGTCCCCCGAGCGGTTGGAGATCAAGCCCGGTGACCGCATCGTGATGATCGGCAACACGCTGGCCGAACGGATGCTTTATCACGGGCATTTCGAGACGCTGCTTTACAGCCGCTTTCCGGACTACAAGCTCTACGTCCGCAATCTCGGCTGGTCGGCGGACGAATTGACGATCCGGCTGCGGACGGCGTCGTTTCAGGATCACGGACACGAGCTTTCCGATCACAAGCCGACCGTCGTGCTGGCGTTCTTTGGATTCAACGAGTCGTTTCAGGGCGAGCGGGGGCTGGCGAAGTTCGAGAAGGACCTCGAAGCGTTCATCGTCACAACGACGAAGGCGACGAAAGAGACGAAGGCAACGAAAGACACGAACTTGCCCGCGCCGCGATTGGCCGTGATTTCGCCGATCGCCAACGAGGATTTGACCGAGCGAAACTTGTCGGCCGGCAAGCAGAACAACGCCCGGATCAAGCTCTATACGGAAGCCATGCGGACGCTGTCGGCCAAGTACAGTGTCGCGTTCGTCGATTTGTTTGCGCCGACCGAGAAGCTGATGAGCGACTCGGCCGGCAAGCGGCTAACGCTCAACGGGATTCATCTCACCGAGTCGGGCGACGAGCGCGTCGCGGCGATCCTCGACGAGTCGCTGTTCGGTCCGCGGTCGAAGGACACGAAGACCGATCTCAAGCTGCTGCGGGCCGCAGTGCTCGAAAAGAACCGCCAGTTCTGGTTCGACTACCGCGCCTGCAATGCGTATTACATCTACGGCGGGCGGAAGAATCCGTTCGGCGTCGTCAACTTTCCGCCGGAGTTTGCCAAGCTGCGGAAAATGATCGCCAAGCGCGAGGAGCGGATCTGGGCCGTCGCCCAAGGCCAGGAAGTGACCGCCGAGATCGACGACGGCGACACGGGCGAGTTGCCGAAAACCGAAACCAATTTTACCGCCAAGATCAGCCTCCGCACGCCGGAGGAACAGATCAAGAGCTTCAAGCTGCCCGCGGGTTACGAGATCAATCTGTTCGCGTCGGAGGTCGAGTTTCCAGACCTCGCCAAGCCGGCGCAGTTCACGTTCGACGCCCGTGGGCGGATGTGGCTCACCACGATGCCCGGCTATCCGCACTACACGCCCGGCGAACCGGTCAGCGACAAGGTGCTGATCCTCGAAGACACCGACAACGACGGCCGCGCCGATAAGTCGACCGTGTTTGCCGACGGGTTGTATCTACCGACGGGTTTGGAGTTGGGCGACAAGGGCTGCTACGTCGCCGAGCAGCGGCATCTGCTATTCGTCCGCGACACCGACGGCGACGACCGGGCCGACACCAAGGAAATCGTGCTCCACGGCTTCGATTCGTCCGATTCGCATCATTCGATCAGCGCGTTCACATGGGGACCGGGCGGCGAGTTGTACTTCCAGGAAGGCACGTTCAACCAGTCGCAGATCGAAACCCCCAATGGGCCTCAGCGGTGCAGCGACGCCGGCGTGTTTCGCTACGATCCCAAGCGCGAACGGTTCGACGTGTATATCTCTTATCCGTTCGCGAATCCCTGGGGCCACGTGTTCGACCGCTGGGGCCAGAACTTCGTTGCCGATGCTTCGCCCGGCGCGAATTACTTCGCGGCGGCGTTTTCGGGCGCGGTCGACTACCCGCGCAAGCACCCCAACATGAAGCAGTTTCTCGAAAAGCAGTGGCGGCCAACGTGCGGCTGCGAATTGGTTTCGAGCCGCAACTTTCCCGACGAGGTGCAGGGCGATTACCTCTTGAACAACGACATCGGCTTTCAGGGGACGCTGCAATATCGGATGCGCGAGGAGGACTCGGGCTTTGCCGCCACGCCGGTTGAGCCGCTGTTGCGATCGAGCGATCCGAGTCATCGGCCGGTCGATATCAAGTTCGGTCCGGACGGGGCGCTGTACATTTGCGACTGGTACAACCCGCTGGTCGGCCACATGCAGCATTCGATCCGCGATCCGAACCGCGACCGGACGCGAGGCCGCATCTGGCGGATTCGTTACAAGGACCGGCCGCTGGTGACGCCGCCGAGTATTGTCGGAGAGCCAATTCCGGCATTGCTCGACTTGCTCAAGACCTACGAAGATCGCACGCGGTACACGGTTCGCCGCGAGCTGCGCGACCGCGACACGAAGGAAGTGCTCGCCGCCGTCGACAGATGGATTGCCGGCTTGGACGAGAAGGACGAAGCCTATTGGCACGGCCTGCTCGAAGCCCTGTGGGTGCAGCAGAGCCACGATTCGGTCGATCGCGAGTTGCTCCGCAAGTTGCTCCGCTGTCCGGAGCCGCGGGCCCGAGCGGCGGCGACGCGGGTACTCTGCTATTCGCACCATCGGGTCGACGATCCGCTCACCTTGCTACAAACGCAGATCAACGACGAGCATCCCCGCGTGCGGCTCGAAGCGACGCGAGCGCTGAGTTTCTTTGACGGCTTGGCGGCGGAGAAGGCGATCGAAATTGCCGTCGAAGGGCTGCTGCATCCACAGGACGAGTATCTCGACTACGCCATGAAGGAAACGATGGCTACGCTCGAAGGGCGGGTCAAACGCCTGGCGAAGTAGCGGCCGCGCCGTTCGAGCCGATGCCCCGTGCTTCTGCGGGCGTTGGCGCCGGCGGCCGATCCGCCAGCGCCAACCAACCGAATGACGAGGACGAGCGTTTTACGACTCATTCCATAAAAAACTCGTCGGGTAGCCGATGCTCGGCCGCTCGGCCGACTTCGTTGGCCGCGCGGCGCTGGCCGACCGAGTGCCAGGGACTGACGTCTTTGAGCTCCGGCATGATTTCGAGCAATTGCTCGACGAGCATTTCGGCCAAGCGCCCGACGGACTTCTGCTCCGTTCGCTCGCGGATCGCCGCGACGGTTTTCATCACCTTGACCATCCGGGCGCGTTGCAGGACGACCGGCGTGAGCGGCTCGGTGGTGTCGACGAGCAGTTCCTGGATCGGCACGTCGAGCACTTGCTGCCATTTGTAGAGCGTGCTCAAGAGGATGTCGTTCGACTCATCTTCTTGGGCGCGAAGACTGCGAATGTCGACGTGCATCCTGCGCGAGGCGCTGCGGAGCGAAACGCCCTCGCGCTGGCGGATCGTATTGATCCGGTGCATCTGGCGTTTGGCGGCCGCCCGCGCGGCGGCTGCCTGCTTGCGTTTGGCCGCGTTGGACGCGGACATTTCGGCGGCTTCGGCGGCGGAAACCGCAGCGCGCAGTCCGTCGGCCGAAGGAGCGTTTTGCGTGGACGTGGGGGGCGAATTATCACCACGTTCGCGCGAGTAAACCGTACCCATGACGTGACCCTCCTGGCCCGCGGTGGCCGCGAGCGCAATACGAAGGCTGGGGAGAGGAGAGAGGAGAGAAGGGACTCGCGTCGGTCCGTGGCCGGGAGTCCGGAAAGAAGGTCGCGCAACCGCGCGTTGGAGCGTCGCCCACCGCCCAACGCGGCCGACACTTGCACGTCGTCGAATACGACTCGTTGCGATGCATGTTCGGCGCCTTTCCGGAAACCGCCGCGGCTCTTCGCCGCGCGAGATTTCGGCCGCAAACGACGGGCTTGCTGCCGAGTGCCTGTTCTCTGTTCCGGCTAAAGCGCGCGCCGCGACCGTTTGTACCGCGGCATTTTTCTTACGCGACTCGTCCCTTGCGACCGGCAATACGCATGCGCCGCGCGACGGGGTTCCAATCCGCTCTACGGTTGCTTGCGTCCACCAGGTTCGCGCGAGACAGACTACTTCGTGCGTTTCGCCATTTCGGAGAAACCACAGCTTCCTTCGGTCCCAAGTGATGGGAAGGACCGTCTTCGCCTTCTACGGACACGTCAACGAGTAACGATGTGTTGAATCGACGTGCCCGACAAATCGTAAGTTCGGTCGACGCGAGGGACAAGTTGCCCTTGCTTCGCGTCCCATGCAACTAGATGACGGCCGGTGCAAATCGGTAACGCGGCGCCGAGAAAAATCGCCGGCGCTCCCGACGCAAGCGCGGCGCGTCGCTGTAGGCGCGTCCCTCCGGAAGCGGATTGCGGTCGAGGTAAGCTCCGCGTCGGCGCGGGCACAGCGACCGAAGGCGCGGGCCGATTCTGCGGAAAATATCGACAATTCCTTATCAGGAATTACCCCGGTGGTCCGATGGATCACAGCGACGTATTCACGCCGCCGCGTCGCGGAATCGCATTGCGCGAAAGCTCATGCCTCCGCCATTCGTCCAAGGGAGTGGCCGACCCGGTGCGAGCGTTCGTCGGCGCACTCATCCGTGCGATCGCGCGAACTGGACACTTTGGTCCGCTGAGAAACTCCGCCCAGTCGCGGCATTCCGCGGAGACTTCCATCAGCGAACGCCGGCTAATCTGCGGCCGCCGCCGTGCGCCGGCGGCGGGAAGCGTTCGCGGCCGCCTTTTCGGCCGGCACGTTGCGCGTGCGGGCCGAATTCGACGCACCGCTGCTCTTGCTCCACAGGTTCGTCAGCCGCGCCGCGTCGAGGGGTTCGTCCGAGGAATGAACCAGCACGACTTCGCCCGTCGAATGCTTGCGGCCGGCTTCGATCGCTTCGTCGAAGTCGCACGGCACGCTGTGGCGAATCACGCCCACTTGGGGGTATCGGCGTGCCAGGTCCTCGGCCACTTCGTGCGTCTCGTCCGTCGACCCATTGTCGATAATCACAACGTCGAACCGGTCGGAAATGTCGGGTAGGACATCCAGCACCCGTTCGACCTGCGACTCCAGGCCGCGTTGAGCATTACAGACCGGCAACAGAAGGCTGAGCGATGCGGCCAAGTTCGATTCTCCTCCGCGCGAAGCGCGAGATTCCGCCATCCGCTGGCGGCATAGGAAAGGCGGGGCCGCTGCTGCAAGCGGCCGTGCGCACGTTTGCAAGTGGATCGGCAGTTTGCCGAGCCGAACTCCAATCGCCGCCGCCGATTGACGGTGTTCGGCGAAGAACCGATTGTGCCGGTAAATCGCGTCGTTTGCCGCGTTCCGGCAACGCGGCCCAGCCGGGAAGGCCGGGTGCTTTGCCGCTGCCAATCGCGGTCGGCGTCTACCGTATAGGATGGATTTCCGGGTGCGATTGTAACGCTCGCCGCCGCCGGGGACGCGGGCGTTGCGGAGGCGAATGTGCTGGCGAAACGACGGCGTTCGCATAAACTGAAAGTAATCCCTTCGCAGAGCCGCGCGTTTCGTGCTTCCTTTCGTCCGCTTCCCGTCCTCGGGAGTTCGCCGCCATGTCCGACGCCGCCGCCACGCCCGCAACCCCGACTAGTTCCAGCCGATACGTCTTCACGCCGGAGTTACAGGCCCTGCTGCCTGTCGCTGGCTTGACCGAGGCGGAAGCGATCGAGGCCTTCGAGCGCCGCGACGATGCGATGGTCGTTCCCAGCGTGCCCGCCGTGCTGTACGCCATCCGCTGGCTCGACACGGGCGAAGCGATCTTTACCAGCGGCGAGTTCACCCGCATGGAATGGCGAGTCGATCGCAGCGTGCCGGCGAAAATCACGCTCCGCGTCGCTCTTCGCCTGCGGCCCGACTTGCCGGCCGGGGAAATCCGTCGCCAAATGCCGCTCGATGCGATCTGGTCGCGGATCGCGGAGAGTTTTGGCGTTCCGCTCACGTGTCACAAGAAAACGGCCTCGTTCGCCCGCTACACCGGCCGCTGGGACGGAAAGCCCCCGCGATACGCAGCGGCCGAGGGCGACACGATCGTCCTCGATGGCGGCTTCGAGCGGACCAAAGACAGCGTCAAATACGCCTGGGCCCTCTCCGCCAACAAATATCGCGACTGGCTAAGTAGGTCAGGCACTCCCGTGCCCGACAGCGATTCGCGGGAGTCGGCGGCGGCAGTTGACGCACGCGCGGCGTCAGGCACGGGAGTGCCTGACCTACAGTCCTCCCTTCAATCCTCGATCCTCGATCCTCAATCCTCCAGCCTGCCGCGGGTCGTCTTCGCCCGCATGTCCCCGGCGAAGCTCACCAAGCACATCGTCGTGCGGGCCGACATCGGCGAGGCGACGGTGCGATTGCTTTGCTCGCGCGCATCGCTCGTCGACGTCGACGATCCGCCGTTCTTTCACCCTCGGATGAAGTGTCTGCACGTCTTCGGCGCCGAAATCCTCGAAGGCGACGAACTTCCGCGGCAACTTTCGGGCAAGGAATACATCATTCCGATCCACTTCATCACGGATCTTCGTCCCGGCCCGTCCGTGTTCCTAGCCAACGAGAACGCCGCCCCCCGCTCGGCCGTGTTGCCCAACGACTACAAGCCCGGCAACCGCATGAGCCTGAAGATGATCGAAATGCAACTGGGCGAGTGGACGGGGAAGGCGTAGCATTTTCCGATGCCTGCGATGTGCCGGCCGCTTAAGCGAACCGCTATAGCCACACCCGCAGCCGGCCGTCGAGCATGTCGGGCAACCGGCGCCGGACGACTTTGAGAATCTGGTCGTCGTGATACCGCGTGCTCAAATGGGCCGCGATGATGAGTTGGTTCTTGAACCGGGCGCGGCGGTCGATGAAGTCGTCCAAGTGCATGTGACCGAACTTGTGGATCTTGTCCTTGCGGTGCCGTGCGGCGACGAACGTCATTTCGGCGATCAGGATTTCCGCCTCGAACATCGCCGGGCAATCGTCCAGCCCCTGCGGCGCGCTGTCGCCGAGATACGCTAGCTTCGGCATGCGAAATTCGTGCGTCACGTCGACGCCGGAGAGCCGAATGTCGCGAATTTTTTCTCCGGGTAGGCCGTGATATTCCGGCTTGAGCTTTCGCCGCCGCTCCCAGACGACGAACCCGAGCGACGGCACGGTATGTTTCGTGCGCGACGCGGTAACGACCAGCTCGCGCGACAGCTCAACTTCCTGGCCCGGCTCGATCGGCAACAATTCGCACGGCAACCGCCCGCGATCGAGCCGCGAAATGCACTTGAGCAGTTTTTCGAATGTTTCGATGGTCTCGGCGGGCAGCCAAATCCGCGGCGGCTCCATCTTCATCATCCGCCGCCGCGCGATATAGACCGGCAAGGCCGCGATGTGGTCCAGGTGTGGGTGCGAAACGAACCAGTTCTCCGTGCCCATGAACGACCACGGCTGCGCGCCCAAATCGAACCCCAGCCGCAACTCCGGACATCGCCAATAAGTTTGCACCGCCGCGCGCGAATAGCCCTCGATCGTCAGACCGTTATGGTGGATCGTGCTG
The DNA here is from genome assembly GCA_003576845.1 of Planctomycetota bacterium. Taxonomy (GTDB): domain Bacteria; phylum Planctomycetota; class Planctomycetia; order Pirellulales; family PLA5; genus PLA5. The sequence continues at coordinate 15,817 of QEVJ01000002.1, read as the reverse complement.
ACGGGGAGGTTTTCGATCATGAAGGCAAAGGCCGCGAAAGAACGGGAAGCGTCGCAAGGAATCGAGCGATCCGGCATTTTCCGGAGCAACGCTCGATTTGCCCAGCGTATCAGGCCCGCTGAAGATCGCCCAGGGCGTGGCGTCCGCCGAGCGCGCGGCAAGCGCATCGCCCACCAACGCAGATGTCGCCGGCACGGCCGAGGTTCGCGGCGACCGTGTGGCCGGCGTTCGCTCGACCGCGATTCTCGGCGTCTCTGCGTCTCGGCGGTTCCGATGACGTTCGGCTGTTGGAACCGCTACCCGACGCGGAACTTTCGCAGCGCGTCGGCGTTGAGCTCGATCCCCAATCCCGGCCGCTCCGGCAGCGGGATCGTGCCGCCCTCGATCGAGAGTTCGTCCGCGACCAGCTCCTGCCGCAGCGGCGAATCGCAGAGGGCCGCGGGTAGGAACTCGATGAACGGGCAGTGCGGCGTCACGGCGGCGAGATGCGCCGACGCCGCGATGCCGATGCCCGTCTTCCAGCAATGCGGCACGATCCGCCGCCCGCGCTCGGCCGCCATTTGGCACACGCGCCGCGCTTCCGACAAACCGCCGACGCGGCCCACGTCTGGCTGAGCGACGTCGACCAGGCCGACGTCCATCAAGTCGGCGAACTCGAACCGCGTGTTCTGCCATTCGCCGGCGGCAATCGGCATCGGCGCTTCGCGATGCAGTTGGGCGTAGCCCGCGAGATTGTCGATTTGCAGCGGCGTTTCGACGAAGTACACGTCGAGCTCGCGCCAGTCGCGGAGCGTCCGCAGCGCCGTCTCCGCATCGCGCCACGTGTATTGCACGTCGACCATCATCACGAACTCCGGCCCTACGGCGCGGCGACAAGCGGCCACGACTTCGGTCATGCGTTCGTCTGGTTCGTTCAGGCCGCTGTGGTTGTACGGGCCGCTGAGCGTGACTTCCATCTTGCCCGCGCGAAAGCCGAGCTCCTTCGCCCGCACGGCCCAGGCGACGAGCGAGTCGCGATATTCGGCGAACGAGTTGCCGTTGGGTTGCAGCGACGCATAGGGGACGATGGGGTCGGGCCGCCGCTCTCCGAGCAACTGCCAACACGGCTTCCCCGCCGCTTTGCCGGCTATGTCCCATAGCGCCATGTCGAGCGCCCCGATCGCGCAGATGACCGCCCCGCGGCGGCCGTTCATCGCGCTGCCCGTGTAGAGCTTCTCCCACAAGCGTTCGATGTCGAGCGGGTTCTCGCCGAGCAGCATCTCCGTAAGGCCCAAGCCCATCGTGTGCGTACCGGGCGCTTCGATGCACGCTTTGGCGATCCACGGATTGACGTCCGTCTCGCCGATTCCCGTGATTCCTTCGTCGGTGTGGACGAGCACGACGATGTCGTCCTGCGCGGAACTGGTGGCGTCCTTGCGCACGTCGGGGGCGAGCAGGATGTGGCATTCGATGTCGGTGATTTTCATTGGCTACTTCCTAGTTGCGAGCTCGCGCCAAAGCCGCGCGCTCGACCGTATCCCCCGGTGAAAATCGGCCAGGTTGAACTTCTCGTTGGGGCTGTGCGTGTTGTCGTCGTCGCGGCCCCAGCCGAGCAGCAATGTGTCGACGCCGAGCAGGTTGCGGAACGTCGAGACGACGGGAATCGACCCGCCTTCGCGCATGTAGACCGGCGCGCGGCCAAAGCCGTGTTCGATCGCCCGGGCTGCCGCCGCCATGAATGGGCTGTCCAGCGGTACGACGACGCCGGGCGCGCCGTGGAACTCGACGAGTTCCATCTCGATTCCCGGCGGGCAGAGTTCCGCGAGCTTCGTTTTCAAGGCGGCCGCGATCTTCTTCGGATCCTGATTCGGCACGAGGCGAAAGCTGAACTTGCCGCTCGCCTTCGCCGGGAGCACCGTCTTCGCCCCTTCGCCTTGATAGCCGCTCGTTAGCCCGTGCACGTCGAACGTGGGCCGTACCCAGCGGCGTTCGAGCGTCGAGAAGCCCGCCTCGCCGAACGTTTGGGCCACGCCGACCTGGTTGCGAAACGCCGCCTCGTCGAACGGCAGCGCGGCGAACTGTTTTCGCTCGGCGTCCGACAGCGCCGCAACGTCATCGTAGAATCCGGGCACTTGCACGCGGCCGTTCTCGTCGATGAGGCCCGCGAACATCTCGGCCAGCGCGATCGCCGGGTTCTTCACCGCGCCGCCGAACGTGCCGCTGTGCAAATCCTGTTTCGGCCCGCGGAGGCGAAGCTCATAGTACGCAATCCCGCGAAGGCCATACGTTATCGCGGGCACGCCCTCGGCGAACTGGCTCGTATCGCTGATGACGACCACGTCGCACGCAAGCCGCGCGCGATTCGCTTCGATGAATTTGTCGAGATTCTCGCTGCCGACTTCTTCTTCGCCTTCGATGAGCAGCGTGACGTTAACCGGCAGCTTGCCCTCCGTCGTCATCCACGCTTCGACCGACAACACGTGCGTGAGCATTTGCCCTTTGTCGTCGGTCGCGCCGCGGGCGTAAAGATTGCCGTCGCGGACGGTCGGCTCGAACGGCGGCGAGATCCATTCGCCCAGCGGGTCCGGCGGCTGAACGTCGTAATGCCCATACACCAGCACCGTCGGCGCGCCGTCGATTTTCGGCGAGTCGGCGAGCACGATCGGATGCCCCGCCGTTTCGACCAGGTCACAAGCTAGACCCAGCCCGCGAAACTTGGCGACGAGCCACTCGGCCGCCCGCCGAATGTCGCCGCGATGCCGCGAATCGGCGCTGACGCTGGGAATCCGCAGAAGCTCGCATAAATCGGCCTCGAACTGGTCGCGGTGCGCGTCGAGATAAGCGTCGATGTCGGGCATGATGCAACTCGCCTTACGAGAAATGCGCCACCAAGTCACGCGCTCAATTGTGCCAAGGCCCACGACGCACGACCAGCCCACTCGAACCGCCGAACTACGACGTCTCTTTAACGCGTTTGAGCAATCTCAAGAAATGCGCGGGTTAGTTTTTTAACGCAGAGGGCGCAGAGGTTTCGCGGAGGGCGCAGAGAATGCGATTGTGTTGAGTGAAAACGTGGCGTTGAGGGGACAACATGTCATTTTCTACTCTGCGACCTCTGCGCATCCTCAGCGCCCTCTGCGTTAAGAAAGCCAAAGAACTCAACTTCTTACTTGAGCCAGGGACTTTCCACGGTCGCCGATCAACTTGACTCGGCGATCAGCGTCGAGCGCACGAAGTCTTCGTTGAGCGCCACACCGAGACCGGGGCCGTCGGGGACTTCGATATACCCGTCGCGGGCTTGGACTTTCTCGATCGTCAACTCGTGCCGCAGCGGCGAGTCTTCGACGCAATCCTCGAACAGGAACGCATCGCGGCACGTCGCGAGCCAGTGCAGACTCGCCGCCGCCGTGACCGGACTCGTGTAGCAATGGTTGCACAGCCGCGCGCCGATCTCCTCGACGCGGGAACGGATGAACGCCGCGTCGGTGAAGCCGCACCGCGAGAGGTCGACTTGATACACGTCGAGCGCGTGGCGGTCGATGAGCGGGCGAAACGACTCGCGGCCACATTCGCCTTCGCCGGCCGCGATCGGCACAGGCGAACGATCGCGCAGCCAGACATAGCCCGCCACGTCGTCCTCGCGGAGCGGCTCTTCGAGCCAGCCGATGTCGTACTCGGCGAAACGATTTGCACGTCGCAGCGCCGTGCGGGCGTCCCACACGCAGCCCGCGTCGATCAGCAAGGTCGCATCACCGCCGAGACCTTCGCGTGCGCCGCGGACCAGGTCGATGTCGACCGCTTCATCGGGACCCATCGGTTCCCAGCCGAACTTGACGGCACGATAGCCGGCGTCGATCCAGCGGTGGCCGATGTCTCGCGTTTCTCGCCCGTCGCGGCCGAAGAGAATCGAGGCGTAGGCCTTGATCCGCTTGTGGTGCGCGCCGCCGAGCAGGCGATGGATCGGCTCACCGAAATGCTTGCCCTTGAGGTCCCACAGCGCCATGTCGATGGCCGCCATCGCCGTGATCGCGACGCCCGTGCGGCCGAAGTACATCGTGCGGCGATACATTTTCTGCCAGAGCCGTTCGTGTTCGAGCGGGTTCTCGCCGACGAGGATCTCGCGCAGGCCGCAGGCGATGTTGTGGCTGAAGGGGGCGTCGACGATGGCTTTGACGACTTCCGGCGAAGAATCCGCTTCGCCGATGCCCTCGAGACCGGTGTCGGTGCGAACGCGGACGAGGACCGAGTCCTGACTGCTGGCCGTTTTCGCTTGGACGTTCTTAATGCGCAAGATTTGGCAAACGACTTGTGTGATCTTCATGGATCGGGGGTCGGGATTCAGGATTCGGGGAAACACCATTTAGCCCCCGGTTAACACACCGGGGGCGATCGGCTCGTCACCGCCAAGGTGCTTCGCGGCGCGTCCGGCAGGCGACAACACTATACTCGCTCGCAGCAGTTCTCGCTCGACGTTGCGACGATCTCGCCGCCACTGAGGACGGCCCTTCGACGGAGCGGAGTCTGCCGCTTGGCGATCGCTCTGGTTGCTGAAATAATGCGGCCACTTCCAAACGGCTGCGCTCGTTTACCCCGCCATGATCCGCTACGCCCTCGAACCCGATCTCTCCGCCGACGAGTTCATCGACGTGCTGCGGCGGTCGACGCTTGCCGAACGGCGGCCTGTGGATCGACCGGACGTGATCGCGGCGATGCTGCGGAACGCGGACATCGTGCTGACGGCTCGGGTCGATGGCGGCGAGCGGCACGGGTTGCTCGTCGGCATTTCGCGGGCCGTGACCGACTATAGCTATTGCTGTTACCTCTCCGATCTGGCCGTGGACGAAGCGTTTCAGGGCCACGGCATCGGCCGCGAGTTGATTCATCGCACGCACGAAGCGGCCGGCAAGCACACGATGCTCATTCTGATCGCCGCGCCGAAGGCCGAGACGTATTACCCGCACATCGGCATGACGCCACACGGCTCGTGCTGGTACGTGCCGCGGGGGCCGTGGCCGGAAGCGATCGAGTCCTTGGGCGATTGAACCGATTGCAGGTAGCCGGCCGTCAGGACGGCGCGCGCAAGGTATTCGCTCGTGGCAAGTCGAGCGCCGCCTGTCCTAACCTACGGTATTTGGCTACGGTTTTTGGCGTGTGCACGTATCGCGTTTCCTTGGTTTTTTATTCCCGAGGCGCGCAAATTCCTTGCCTTGCTCGTAGTCCGGAGGGAGAATGACAGAACTGAAGCCATCGAAGTGATTATCGTACATGCACGCACCGATCGGTGGGCAGCTCGTCGCGCTGCGACCGAGCTTGGGCCGAGGGTGTGCGCCGAGGAGCCAGGGGAATCATCATGCTTGCACCCATTGCCCTGATGGACAACGAACGGCTCGGCGAAGTCTTGGCGGAGAACTGCCTGATCGTCGATGCCGACGGCGAGGCGAACCGCTGGCTCGTCGAGTTCGGCGGCTATCGAATGCTCGTCGTGACCGACGAAGCGGCGGACCGCATGCGGATCATGGCGATCATCGCCGCCTACGACGAGTTGCGGGTTCGCGATTTTCGCGTGCTCTTGGCCGCGAACTTCGATCGCACGCTCGATGCGCGGTATGCGACCGCCGGCGGATATCTGTGGGCCGTCTATCTGCACCCGCTCGCGGAATTGACGGCGGACCAGGTGGCGGAGGGCCTGCGGCAGGTCGCGGCGCTGGCCAAGAACTACGGGACAAGCTACGCCGCGTCGGAGTTGACGTTTACCGGCGGCCGCGGCGAGTTGGAGCGATAAGCAGGCGGCCCGGAATTGCGTAGGAGGCGAATCCCTTCGCCGACCGCGCTCGAACGGCGGCTTCGTCGGCGAAGGGATTCGCCTCCTACAGCGAGAATGTTCTAGACCGAGCCTACTTCTTGGCTGCGGACGGTTTCACGTCGCCATAGGGGAGCGATGCGGTTTTCGGCGGCGCCGGGCGGGCGCCGAACGGGTTGAGGGCGCCCAGCCGCGATGCGATCGACGACTTGCCGGTGCTTTCGGCCGACGTGCGCACGACGTCTGGGTCGCGGCCGGCGCCAGCTACGCGCGTGTCGACTTGTTCTTTTCGCGGTTTCGGCGTCGCGGGGATGGTGCGCGGCGTGGCCGTACGCGACGGCGTTTTGCTCGATGGCGGCGCGGTCGTCGCCGACTTTGGCGGAGCGGACTTCGGTGGAGCGGACTTCGGCGGGGCCGCTTTCGGCGCGGCGTTTGGCGGCTGGTCGGGATCGTCGCGGAACGGCGAGCCGTGTTCGTCCGGGCCTTCGCCGGCGGCTTCCATCGCGGCGAGTTGTTCGAGCGAGCGGCCGGCGTAGAGTTCGATCTTCGCCCGCACGCGGTTGTATTGATACCGCAGGTTGAGGTGCTCGATCCGCAGCTTGCCGAGTCGCTGCTGCTCGTTGGCCATCTTGTTGGCGTCGATATTGCCGACTTCGAATGCGTTCGCAATCGCGGCTTCGGCTTGTCGAGCCAGCCGCGGGATCCGGTCGCGATACTCTTCGAGCTTTCGCTGCATTGGCTCGAGTTCCGCGTAGGCGGCGACGACCTGGTTGAGCGTCGTCATTTGCGTGACTCGGAGGTTCGCCTGGTTGAGTTGATAGGTGGCGTCGGCTTCGGCGACGCCGCCTTGGTTGCGGTCGAAGATCGGGAGGTCGAATTGCCACCGCGAGCCGAGCGAGTCTTCCGGCCGGTCGAACGTGTCGTTGAACCGAGGGCCGACCTCCAAGTCGGGGATGGCTTCCGCCTCGGCCTGGGCCCGCTTTCGGCGGGCTTCGGCGATCGCCAACCGGGCTTCGGCGATTTCGGGCCGATTCTCGCGCACCGCCGCGAGCAGCGTTTCCAGGCGGATCCGCGGAGCGGGCGTATCCGGAAGCGTCGCGCGGACGCGAATCGCTCGCGGCGGATCGAAACCCATCGCCAGCGACAAGCGGGCGCGGGCAACGCGGAGTCGGCTTAGCGTGTCGAGGCGTTGGAACTCGACGGCGGTTTGATTGACGGATGCCGTGACCTGATCGGGGACCGGAACCACGTCGCCTTGCACGCGCCGCACCAATTCGTCGGCGAGCCGAACGAGATCGGCCTGAAGCGCGAGTAGCTCCTGGTAATACACGACCTCCATCGCGGCGGCGATCGCCTCGTCGACGACGACTTCCGTTTCGCGGCTGACGGCCATTTGCGCGCGGCGGATGCCGAGGTCGGCGACTTGTTGGGCAAGAGACCGCTTGAACCCCATTGGAATCGTGAACATGAGCCGGGTGGTAATTTCCGCGCCTTCCGGCTCTTGAATCCGATTGTCGGTGTCGATCGTCAACTGGGGGTTAGGCCAGAGGCTCGCGTCGACCAGGGCCGACTCGGCCACGCGAACTTCCGCCCTCATCGCCGCGAGCGACGGGTGATTCTGGGCCGTCGATTGCACGATCTCTTGGACCGTCATCTCGTCTTCGTCGCTGGGGTCGAAACCGGTGCGTTCGTTCGTCGCGCCGTTGCGGCGGGCGGGGACTTCTTCCTGCACGGCGGCGAGCCGGAGTTCGCCGCTACGGCGCGGCGAAGACCGCGACGTCGCCGGCTCAGACAGGAGCGCGCTGTCCGCGAAGATCGAGACGGGTCCCGTCGGCGCGCGGCGCGGAAGGCGATTCGACGGGGCCAAGCGAGCCGAGCCGCGCTCGCGCATTGTCCTGGGCAACGCGTCGTCGCCTGTGGGTTGGATTTCCGAGAGTGCGGCGAGCGACGCATCGGAGGGCAGGGCCCGCGGCTCGTCGTTGGACTCTTCGATGGAGCCCGCGGCCGATTCGCCGGGCGATTCGTTTGTCGTGATTTGACTCAGGCCGGACGCGGCATCGTCGCGCTGCCCGTCGAGTGGCGCATCGGCCGCGTTTTCCGCCGCCATGAGCGACGGAACTTGTAGTTTTCGTGCCGTGGAACCGGTCCGGGCGGAGCGGTCGGCTTCCGCGTAGTCGGCGTCGCCTTCCGAGGCCGTGAGCAGGTTCGCGCCGGCGGCGTTCATTACGCCGTTGCATCCGGCCGCGAGACACGGCAGCGAAATCGCACCGGCGACCGCCAGAGCGCGCATCGGGGCGAGCCGTTTACACAATGCGCAACGAACGCGGCGACACAGCGACATGAGTGCCTCGATAACCGAAATGTCCGGCGGTGTTGTGCGCGGAGCTTCGACGTGCGACGGGGGATTCCCGCCGTAGGTTCGCGCGACCTCACCCTCGTGACGCGCACGAAATGAGACGTGGGCGGGGACCATAGCAAATGGTTCAAGCGAAAACCAGAGCAATCGCTTGGCGATTTGCGCGAGAATGCGGGCAGTCAGCGGGCGGGGCCTTCGGCCGCAATCCGATCCGCCAAGTGGGCAGCGGCGGTGGGCGGTGGACAGTAGGGAGGAAACGTCGCGGACTCTGGTCGTGGCGGGGACGGGAACGTTTGGGCGATCTGCGGCGAGTCGTTGAAACGGCGGGCTATTGAAACGTCATCGAGGGCGCGATCGGCAGGCTGACGCGAATGGCCGTTCCCTTGCCGGGGGCGCTGTCGACTTCGGCATTGCCGCGGAGGAGGCGGGCGCGTTCGCGGATGCCGCGGAGGCCAAGGCGGTGCTCGGTGACCTGGTTGGGGTCGAAGCCGACGCCCCAATCGCGGACTTCGAGGTAGACACGGTCGTCTTCGTGCCAGAGCCGGACTTCCGCCCGAGGCGCGGCGCTGTGCCGCTGGACGTTGGCGAGGGCTTCCTGAACGATCCGATAGATGCCACCTTCCAACAGTGGGGCGAGCCGCTCGAACCGGACGTCGTGGCTGAAGGTCACCGGGACCGAGCCGCCGCGGGGCTGCTCGCCGACGAGGTATTCGATCGCGGCGACCACGCCCATTTCGTCGATGATCGGCGGCCGCAAGCCGGAAATGAGCCGCCGCGATTCGTCGATCGTCGACCGGAGCAGGGCGATGGCCCGTTGCACGGCGTCGTCGTGCCGTTGCTGCACGGCGCCCGGCGCGGATCGGCAGGCGTCGTGATAGGCTTCGACGTGCATCATGGCGGCGGCGATGTCCTGGACGATCGCGTCGTGAATTTCGTAGGCCACGAGTTGGCGGTCGCGTTCGTGGGCGGCGAGGAGTTGCTCCATCAACTGCTGCTGGCCGCGGAGGTCGGATTCGACGCGGCGTCGCTCGGCGATTTGCTGCCGCAGGCTGACGTTGGCGGCCGACAGCTCGGCCGTGCGTTCGGCGACGCGCGATTCCAGCTCCTGCCGGGCGTGCAGGAGGTCGATGCGATTGCGCTTGTGTTCGAGGGCGTTGGCGAGGATTTCGCCAAAGAGCGTGAGGAGCACGATTTCTTCGTCGGTCCAGGCTTTGTTGATTTCGAGCCGCTCGAATCCAACGAACCCGACGAGCCGTCCGCGAATCGCCATCGGCACGACGAGGAGCGACTTCACGCCGCGGGCTTCGAGGCGCTTGCGCTCCGCCTGGGCCTTGCGCGGCAGGTCGCCGACCTTCGGCACGTGGACCGCTTCGAGCTTGGCGAGCGATTGGGCCAACCAGGCGACTTCCTTATCGAGGCGAAATCCCTGAAACCGCGGAGCGATCGGGCCGCAGATTGGCGCGCACCATTCGTGGGTCATGTCGGCCGCGCCGTCCTCGCGAAGCTGAAAGACGTAGTCGCGGTCGACCCGGCAGACCGTGCCGACTTCTTCGATGGCCGCGCGGATAACGGGATCGACTTCGGGGATTTCGCAGTTGATGAACCGCGAGGAAATGCCCGAGAGAATCCGATCGAATTCCGCACGGTGTGCGAGTTCGTCGGCGTACCGCTGGCGGGTCGTCATGTCGGTTCCGACGCCGATGACGCCGTTGATTTCGCCGAGCTCGTCGCGAATCGGCATCAGGAAGACGTCGTAGGCCAGGGCGCCGATCCGGGCGACGAAGGAGAGCGTTTCTCCGCCCAATCCGCGGCGGATGTTGGCGACGAGATCGGGAAACTCGCCGTACATCTCGAAAACCGAGCGCCCGACGGCATCGCCGGCGCCGAGGCCGAGCGCCATGAGCCCGGCGCCGCGGGACATCGTGAAGATGCCGTGGCGATCGATCGCCCAGAGGACCAAGGGCGCACGGTTAATGACGAAATCGAGGCGTTCGTTCGTCTGGCGGGCGGTTTCTTCGGCGCGCTTCTGGCGCGAGATGTCGGTGACGACGGCGAGGACGTAGTCTTCGGCGCCTTCGCGTCCGGGCACGATCGCGAGATTCATTTGCGTCCAGAGCCAGTCGCCCTCGCGGCGGCGCATCCGCTGTTCGAGAACGAACGAGGCACTCCGCCCGGTGACGAGGCGATGCAGGCCGCTCGTGCAACGGGCGGCGTCGTCGGGATGCAGCGCGGCGGCGAGCGGCCGGCCGATGAGGTCGCGGGCGGCGAGTCCGAGCAACTCGCAGAGTTCCTGGTTAACGCGGGTCGGTTCGCCGCGCTTGTCGAGATGCATGATGCCAACGGGGGCGTAGTCGAATGTGGCGTCGGCGGCGCGGCGCGGCTGTGGCGGTTCTTTGGCGTCGCGCGATGCGGCCGTCGATTCGCCCGATGGCGCTTCGGTATGTTCCACGGAGCCGTGGGGCGAGCGATGCATCCAGGCCGCCAGCGGACCGGGACGCGAAGGCGTGGGGCGCGTGGCGGGCGCATGCGGGTCGCTGGCCGCGTCGCCGGCGTTTTCCGCCGCGGGCTCTGGGCGTCGTGCATCGCTCACGCGAGCCTCGCCAGGTTCGAATCTGATTTGGGAAATGAACGAATTGGGACGTGCGACCGCCGCGCCCTAACCAATAGATTGCCAAAACGGGACGAATGCGACACGGCCAGGGTGAGCGGGGCGGTTTTGGCCTGTTAATATACAGTGAAACGGTCTGTCGGGCGAACTACGGCCCCGGCCTGGAGCGGGGGTATGCAACGGCCCGGGCATCTTGACCCCTGCACCCATGCGGCCGCGCTTTCGAGCGGAGCGCGAAGGAACTTACATGGCCCGAGCGCCGTTCGCCATTTTGTATGAAGACAATCACCTGTTGGTGATCGCCAAGCCGCCGGACGTGCCGACGATGGGCGTAACGGACAACCGGGCGAGCGTGCTGTCGATGGCCCGCAGCTATGTGAAGCACCGCGACAATAAGCCGGGAAACGTGTACTTGGGCGTGGTGAGCCGGCTGGACACGCCGGTGTCGGGCGTGCTGCTGCTCGCAAAAACGTCCAAGGCGGCGGCGCGGTTGACGGACCAGTTTCGGGACCGCGACGTCGAAAAGACTTACTGGGCGATCGTCGAAGGGAAATTGGCGCGTCCGAAAGGAAAGCTGGTCGACTTTCTCGCCCACGACGACCGGGCGCAGCGAATGGGCGTGGTCAAGGAGAACGCGCCCGGGTCGAAGCGGGCCGTGCTGGCGTATCGGCGGATGAAAACGCTCGGTAAAGCGACACTGGTGGAAGTCCGACTAGAGACGGGCCGCAAGCATCAGATTCGCGTCCAACTGTCGCACGCGGGACATCCGATCCTCGGTGACCGGAAGTACGGGTCGAAGCAGCCGTTTCCCCAGGGGATTGCGCTGCACGGACGGCGGCTGGAACTCGTGCATCCGGTGACGCACGAATTGTTGGAGTTCATTGCGCCGCTGCCGCCGAACTGGCGGAAGTTTGGGATCGCGGAAAGAGATGTCGAATGAATCGAACAACGATCCAACCGACGATAAGTGATGGAAAGCGTTTGTGCCGAATCTTTGCAGCGGCGATCGTACCTTGCGCCGCAATGAGTTTTTACATCGTCCTCGACAATAGCGCGAATCTGCCTTCGATCTCCATCTGGCCGGCGATAGCAACCGCACTCACGGCCGGCGGCTTTTTCTGCTGGCACGCGACGCGCGATTTGCCTCGAATCGTTCGAATCGCGATCACGTCGCTTTATCCGCTGGCAATGTATTTCGCGCTGATTTGGTATAGCTTGTTCTTCGTCTGCGCAGTGTACGGCGGTTGCCTTTAGCAACGACAACCGTAACCAACCTCACCCCTCACCGCCGATGTCGTCGTAAAACGCCGTCTGCAGCAGTTCCGTCTCTTGCTTGTCGTGGCGGTCGATGCGGGCGAGGAAGGCGTTGAGTTCGGCGCAGACTTCGTCGAACCGATCTTCGTCGCTGGGGTTCACTTTTTCGAGCGCGGGCAAGAGCGACTCCAGGGTGCGGCGGAACTCTTGATGTTCGAGCCGCAGGTTTGCGACGCGGTCGTAAAGGTTCGGCTTGAGCTCGCGGACGCTCCGCATGTAACCGTCTTCCTCTTCGAGGTTCATGACGCGCTCGAGGTGGCGGCGAAGCGATTGCATCGTGAACTGGACGCTGGACACTTTGCGGGCGAGTCCGACCGAGCGGACGTCCCACCCGAGCGTGATCCGCAGCGCGTCTTTGACGTGCTGCATGATCTGGTGCTCCATCAAGCACAGCGAGGCGTAGTTCGTGCGTTCCATGGCCGGCTCCTGGGCGACACGACTCGCCGCCGGACTAGCGGGCAGGGTGGATTGAGTCATAGGACGATCCGCGTGGCTTGAGTGACGATCCTCTATTGAGAGCGGATTCAGCGAGGTTGCGCCACGCGCGGCGTCTTGCCGCGGCGGGCGGCTTGCGGCGGGCGCTTAAGCGCAGAACCGAACGCGTATTCTGAATCGCGGCAAGCGAGCGGCCCGCCGCGGACTTTGGTGAGATGGGGCCTATACTTTAAGTATACCTATGCCGCTCGGGCAAGTCATCACGGGCAAATGCCGTGCCCCGTGCTCGATTTGTTCGCCCCGGCGCGGCTCCGCTCCAACGGTTCTCCCCTAGACCGTGACGACGGACATGGGATAGGCTGCCGCGCACGATTCATTGCATCGCGCCGATTCGCGCGATCACGCACATTCGTTCGCCGCATTTTTTTGCGGCCGACCACACTTGCGGATAACACGATGAAGAGGCCCGACCGCGATAAACAGATGGCCGAGGCGGAAGCGCTGTTCGGCGATCGCCTGAAGAACGTGAGCTTTGCCGGAGGTTTGTACTTCGGCTTGCATTTGTCGGACAAGCTCGCGCCCTATCCGGCCGATCGCGACGAGGCGAACGACGCGCGGGTCGAGGAGCTGCGGCGATTTTGCCGCGAAGAGGTGAATGCCGCGGCGATCGACCGGGATGCCAACATTCCCGACCGCGTGGTTGCCGGCTTGGGCAAGCTCGGCGTGCTCGGGGCGTGTTTGCCGAAGTCGTGCGGCGGGCTGGAGCTAACGCAAACGCAATACTGCCGCTTGATCGAGGTGCTCGGAGGGCATTGCGGCAGCACGGCTCTGTTCGTCAACGCCCACCACTCGATCGGACCGCGGTCGATCGTGCTGTTCGGCACGCCCGAGCAGCAGGCGACGTGGCTCCCGAAGCTGGCGACGGGCGAGTGGCTCAGCGCGTTCGCCTTGACCGAACCGGACGCAGGCAGCGACGCCGCCAACGTGCAAACGACCGCCACGCCGACGGGCGACGGCCGCGGATATGTGCTCCGTGGCGAGAAGCGGTACATCACGAACGGTTCGATTGCCAAGGCGCTGACCGTGATGGCCCGCACGCCGGTTGCCGATTCGAGCGAGACGAAGGTGACGGCGTTTCTGGTCTCGCCGGACATGCCAGGGTTCGACGTAACGGAAGCCCGAATGCCGAAGATGGGCGTTCGGGGGACGGTGACGAGCCGGCTGGCGTTTCGCGACATGTTCGTGCCGAGCGAGAACGTGCTGGGCGAAGTCGGCAAGGGGCTGAAGATCGCGCTTACCGTGCTCGACTTCGGCCGCACGACGTTCGGGGCGAGTTGCACCGGCGCGGCGAAATACTGCCTTGCGCGGTCGCGGGCCTATGCCAACGAGCGCGTGCAGTTTGGCGAGAAGATCGGCTCGTTCGAGCTGGTCAAGGAGAAGCTGGCCTATATGGCGGCAGGCGTGTATGCGATGGAAGCCGCGACGTATCAGACCGCGGCCCTCATCGACGCGGGCGTCGCCGAGTACATGCTCGAAACGGCGATGCTCAAGGTGTTCGCCACGGAAGTGTTGTGGCGGATACTCGACGACACGTTTCAGATTCACGGCGGCATGGCGTATTTTGCCGATCAACCCTTTGAGCGGATGATTCGCGACGCCCGGATCAACACGGTCGGCGAAGGCTCGAACGACGTGCTGCGGCCGTTCATCGCGCTCGTCGGTCTGCGGGCGGTGGGCATGGAGTTGCAGGACGTGCAGAAGGCGATGTCGAAGCCACTCTCAAACCTTGCGCGGCTCGGCAACTTCGCGGCGCGGCAGCTTGGGTCGCTCGTTTCGTCGCCGGACGTGCCGGTGCACGGCGCGGAACTCGAAGGGGACGCGGCGCGGTTGGCGAGTGCGATCGGGCATTTCGGTTTGCAGATGACGCGGCTGTTGGCGACGTATCGGGAATCGATCTTGGAGCGGCAGTATCAACTCGCCCGCGTAGCGGACGCGGCGACGGAGTTGTACGTGAGCCGCTGCGTTCTCGCCCGGCTGGAGCAACTCGTGGGCGATCACCACGCGGATGCGGAGCGCAAAGCGAGCGAGCTGGCGACGGCGCGGTACTATCTAAAGACGGCCGAGCGGCGAATTCGGCGAAATCTCAAGGACCTGTGGGACAATGACGACGAAGAAACGACGCGGCTGGCGGAGGGCGTGCTTGGCACACAAACCTCGTAGAGAGCCTAAGAAAGTTCCCCTCGGACCCGCTCGTTGAGTTGAAGCCTCCTCCGGTTCGGGTTTCATATATGTACCCGTTCAAGCCGAGGTAGACGATGGCCGCCGAGTGGTTTTGCCGCGTTCGCGGAGCAGTGCAGGGTCCCTTCACTCCCGCTGACGTTCGAAGGCTCGCGCGGAACGGAACGCTCGCAATTGGCGATGAGCTTCGCCAAGGATCAACTGGCGAATGGGTTCCGGCAGAACGTCTCAAAGGCGTCCGCCTGCAAAAACGTAATGCCAATCTTGACGATTCAACCTTTTCCGTTGCGAGTACGGTCCAAAGTCAAGATGCTGATGAATTCGCCGCGTCCTGTATTCGAGAGTCGTTGGATAGTAGCGCTACGTCCAAAGCTACTCGGCCGGGCTCACGATTGCTGAAATGATGCGGCTCGCGACCGACCTGGACACAAAACACATCGTGCCGCAAGAGTCGCGATCGCGATGTCGCTTTGGAGTGTTGGCAATCGCGTCGGTCGTGGCTTTCGCTGCCGTCGTCCCGACTGTCTGGTACTTGGCATCCAAGAATGGCTCTCTTCGAGATGCCGCAGTTGATTCGCCAAAGAACGCCGCCGGAGACGTAGCTCACTCCCCGCCCTCTCCCGGTGCGACGCAATTGCGAAAGTCCAATCAAGATCGGCTGATTCCGCGAGCGCTGGAAGTCCACGCAATTTGACGCCGGCTCTTAATGAACGAGGCCAAGCGAATGGCGCCGTGCCCTGGGGGCCCAACGCCCCGATACCTCGCGCGAATGATAGCAACGCGCCCGCTCCAACATTAGCGGACGTAATTGTGACGGCTGGATCGCGGTGGCCGAATCGTAACGAACGCGCATGTCGTCGAGGGCCTTAGGCAGTAGTTTCTAGCACTTTGACGATCGAAACTGCGATATTCCCGAGGTTTGTGAGTTTTTCGCATTTCGAGGCGATAACGCAAGTCGTGCGAAAACCTCGCGGGAATTGAAAAACGCCCTGTCCTGGTTCAGCGTGAATTGGAATTCGTGGTCGGTTGGGCTAGCGGGTTAGGGTGAATTGGTCGATCGGAATCCAGCGAGAATGGAACGGTTGGG
>QEVJ01000056.1 GCA_003576845.1 Planctomycetota bacterium | reverse complement strand
ATACCACGGCTCACTCGACCAAGTTCTGTCAATGAGCCATGTCATAAACGAACACCCCACAAACCGACAATACGAACTTCAGACGGCTAAACTGTTACGGGAAACTGAATCCCCGCGTCGAAAAGGTTTGGCTTGTTTCCGGAAAAGGCGAAAGGCGAAAGATTGCGTCGACGGAATTCATTCCGATTGTTGCACACCCGGAATTGATTGACGCGACTTTTCTCTATTTCGCGTGCTGGTCGCGTCACGTAATGCCGATCGCAAAGGGACTTGTGAGCGGGTCAACGCCGAGCCGTCAACGAGTTGACCCAAGCGCGTTTTCTCAAATCGTAGTTCCGGTTCCCGACGCGATTTCGGAACAACGGGCGATAGCGGCGGTGTTGGGAAAGCTGCAAGCGGCGGTGGCGGCGCAACAGGCGATCATCGACCGAACCGCCGAACTCAAAGCCGCCCTCATGGCCAAACTGTTCACGGAAGGAACCCGCGGCGAGCCGACGAAGGAAACCGTATCGGGAATCGTGCCGATAAGTTGGGGATCAAAGCCGCTCGGCGACGCAATCGAACCACCGCAATACGGGCTTTCGGTTCGCGGCGAGGCGGCCGGGCGATATCCGATCTTGCGAATGAATTGCCAGCGAAACGGCCGCGTGGCATTCGATGATTTGCAGTACGTCGATATCGACGATCGAACCTTTGCTGCGTACAAATTGCGGCGCGGCGACATTTTGTTCAACCGCACGAATAGCGCTGACCTTGTGGGCAGAACGGCGATCTTTGACGACGACCGCGACGCGGTGTTCGCGTCGTATCTCATTCGGATGCAGCCGCGGCGCGACGAATTGTTGCCGGCTTACTTGAACCATTACTTGAACTGGGAACGGACGCAACAGCGGCTAAAGGCAATTGCAACGCGGGGCGTGAGTCAGTCCAACATAAGCGCTGGCAAACTGAAAATCTTTGACGTGGCATTCCCCACCCCCGATGAACAAGAGGAGATTGCCGGCGCGCTGGGTGCGGTGGACCAACGCATTGCTTTTGCAGAAGCCCAGCGGGAATTATCTCACGAGCTTTTCGCCGCGATGCTTGACGAGCTAATGACGGGCCGCATTCGCGTCAACGAGTTGGACCTAGCCGCGTTGGGAGTGTCCGCCGATGCCTAACTTGGGCGCAGAAGTTCCCGCGGTGCAACTGCCGATGCTGCGGTACGCGCGGGAAATCGGCTGGACGCCCGTAGACAAAGCCGAAGCCCTCAAGCGCCGCGGCGGCGAAACGGGTATCGTGTTCGTTCAGCGGCTCACGGAACAATTCTGCAAGCTGAACAAGGCGGCCGGTCTAAACGGCGTTCACGCGGCCGAAGTGCTCCGCAAGTTGCAAAACCTGCCCGCAAGGGTTGAAGGAAACCGCGAGATGCTCGCCTGGCTGCGCGGCGAGCGGAGCGTGTATCACGATGGGCAGAAACGAGAAATCAACGTTCGGCTTATCGACTTCGACGATAGAGTGGCCAACGAGTTTGAGGTGACGCACGAATGGCGGTATACGAACGGCAAGGAACACAACCGCTACGACGTGGTGTTTCTCGTCAACGGTCTGCCCGTGCTGGTCGCCGAAACGAAGGCGGCCCACAAGCAAGACGCGATCGCGCAGGGCATCGACCAAATCCGCCGCTACCACCGCGAAACGCCGGAAATGATGGCGGCGCTGCAATTGTTCGACGTGTCGGAACTGCGGCAACTGTGGTACGGCGTCACGTGGTCGCTGGAGCGCAAAAACCTGTTTCGCTGGCGGACCGACGAAACGGGCGACTATGAAGCGGCAATCAAGGCGTTTTGCGATCCGGAGCGAATCCTGCGGTTTCTCGCCGACTTCATCGTGTTCGCCGCGAAGGATGACGACCTGAAAAAATACGTGCTGCGGCAGCATCAAACGCGGGCCGTCGATAAGGTGGTCGCCCGCTGTGCCGATTCCAAGCGACGCCGGGCGCTGGTCTGGCATACGCAAGGATCGGGCAAGACGTTCACCATGATTACCGCGGCGCGAATGCTGTTGGAACGCGAGCAATTCGGCAAGCCGACGGTGCTGATGCTGGTGGACCGCAACGAACTCGAAACGCAACTCTTCGGCAATCTGGCCGGCGTCGGCGTGGCGCACCGCGTGGCGGAGAGCAAACGCGACGTGCAAGACTTGCTGGCAAGCGACTACTGCGGGTTGATCGTGTCGATGATCCACAAATTCGAGGGCATCCCGAAAGACTTGAATACGCGGGAAGATATCTTCGTGCTCATCGACGAAGCTCACCGCAGCACGGGCGGCGACTTGGGAAATTACTTGCTCGGCGCGCTGCCCAATGCGACGTGGATCGGCTTTACGGGGACGCCAATCGACAAGACGGCCCACGGCAAAGGGACGTTCAAGACTTTCGGCGTCGACGATGATAAGGGCTATCTCGACAAGTATTCGATTGCCGAGAGCGTGGCCGACGGCACGACGTTGCGGCTGCATTACGAACTAGCGCCGAACGAATTAAAGGTGGACCGCGAATTGCTCGAAACGGAGTTTCTTGCCCTGGCCGAAGCGCAGGGCGTGAGCGACATCGACGAATTGAACGCGATCCTTGACCGGGCCGTGACGCTGAAAACCGCGATGAAAAACCGCGAGCGGGTCGACGCGATTGCGCGATTCGTGGCGGAGCATTTCCGCGCGAAGATTCAACCGCTTGGCTTCAAGGCGTTTCTCGTGGGCGTGGATCGGCAAGCGTGCGCACTTTACAAGGAAGCGCTGGACCGCTATTTGCCGGCGGAGTGGAGCCGCGTCGTCTACACGTCGGCCCACAACGACGGCGCGGACTTGAAGCGGTACAAGCTGGAATCGAAAGACGAAAAGGCCATCCGCAAGGCGTTCGCCAAGCCGGACACCGATCCGCAAATCTTGATCGTCACCGAAAAGCTGCTGACGGGCTACGATGCGCCCGTGCTCTATTGCATGTATCTCGACAAGCCGATGCGCGACCACGTGCTTTTGCAGGCCATCGCCCGCGTCAATCGGCCCTACGAAGCCGACGATGGCCGGGTGAAGCCGGCGGGCTACGTGCTGGACTTCGTGGGCATCTTCGACAATCTGCAAAAGGCGCTGGCGTTCGATTCGGCCGAAGTGCAATCGGTCATCGAGAATATCGACTTGCTCAAAGCGACGTTCAAGGTGCGGCTGGGCGAGTTGTGCGGCGAGTTCCTGACGCTGGCCAAGGGCGGCGACGATAAAGCTGTCGAAGCCGCGGTCGCCGCGTTTACCGACCGCGAGCGGCGATTGAGTTTCTACAACCGATTCAAGGATTTGGAACGGATGTATGAAATCATTTCGCCCGATGCGTTTCTGCGGGACTTCATCGACGATTACGGCAAGCTGGCCCGGCTGTACGCGGTCGTGCGGGCAATGTTTTCGATGCGGCCGATGTTGGACCGCGAATTGCTCCGCAAAACGCAAGCGCTCGTGCAACAGCACGTGCGGGCCGACGATCCCACGGGGGCGGTCAAGCGGTACGAAATCAACGAGAAGACGCTGGAAGCGCTCCACAAGGGCAAGACGCCCGACGAAGCGAAGGTCATCAATCTGGCGAAAAGTCTGGTCGTCACGGTGTCGGAAGAGGCGGGCGAGAAGCCGCACTTGCGAACGATTGGCGAGCGCGTCGAAGAGTTGGTCCAGCGCTACGACGAACGGCAGATTGACACGAAGACCGCGCTAGAGGCGATGGAAGAATTCGTCCGCGAGTACACCGAAGCGAAGAAACAAGAGACGGCGATGGGGTTTGACCGGTCGACCACGTTCCCGGTCTATTGGCGATTGAAACAGGATTGCGGCCGCGACGATCCGGCACTGGCGACGGAAGTCGACCGTATCATCGCCGAGCATCCCTCCCGCGACGTGAACCCGGAGAATATGCGGCAACTGCGGTTGCGGCTGACGGTGGCCCTGTTGAAGCCGCTTGGCAAGGATCGGGTTTCCGCGGCTATCGACAGCTTGCTGGCTATGGAAAGGCACGAAGGATGACGACCACGCTACGACGGCGACCGAAGCGACGGACCGACGTTTACGCATTCAAGCAGCGCGTGCGGGCTTGGGCGGAGCGGATTGGCGTGCGGCCGAAGGAAATCCACGTCCGCACGATGACGACCAAATGGGCAAGCTGTTCCAGCACGGGCCGCGTTACGTTTAGCGCCGACTTGCTCGGCGAATTGCACGAGTGGCAGGAATACGTGATTGTCCACGAACTGCTGCATTTGCACGTGCCGAACCACGGCAAGCTATTCAAGGCGCTGCTGGCGGCCTTCGTGCCGAATTGGCGAACCGTGGCCCCGCGAAACCGACGGGGAGAGGCGGGATTGGGGCTTTCGCGGGCGGCGGGGACGGCGGCAGTTTGACGGCGTTGTCCCGCAACTTGTTCCGGCGGCTTGATTTCCGGCGTCTTGGGGAAAGGCGGCCTTCCAAAGTGGCGTAAAAGCCGCGTTGCGGTGGGCCGCGGGGGACGCTAAAACGAGTGCCCGGCCGGTCGGGTTTGGCGGAGAAAGCCCCCGCCGGAAGGTTGTTTTTGCCGATATTGTTTGTGTAGGATAGGCTTGGATGGATGCGAGTTGCGGCGGCCCTGCGGCCGCGGTCGTGAGTGAACGGATGCCCGCCTTTTGACGTTCGGTCGGTTGGCGGGTTTGTTTTTGCGCCCTCTTGCTAGCGTGCGAAGGCCCACCGGATGGCAACCCCGTATTGCTTGGCGATGGTGATTTGCGATGCCGTCCACCGCGACCGAACGACGGGCAAGTTTACGATCCTGGGGACGTTCAACAACATCAACGCCAGTGAGTTTCCCTGCTGCGCGGGCTTTTGCATTTACTTCGCGTTTACCGATGGGGTTGGCCGCGTCCCGCTTAGACTACGCATCGCGGAATCTTCCGGCGACATTGCGGAAACGGACACGTTCGATAAGACGATCCATTTGCCCGACTTGGAGTTTCCGGACCCACTGACGACTGTCGAAGGGTTCTGTATTCTGGCGAAAATCGAATTGCCCAAGCCGGGCGTTTATCACTGCGAACTGTATTCGGGCGACGAACACTTAATGGCGCGACGACTGCGCTTGACCGATGCCCGTCGTCACGATGGCGACGGCACAAGCGAAGGCAACGAGTAACCTATGAGCGGAATTGCGACAGACCACGGTACATTTGCCGAGACGCGAGCCGTGGAACCGGAGTGCGCCGAACCATTGCCGTTTGACGAGTCGGCCGAAACACGCTCCGTGACGACCGGCGAACTTCGGGCGGAAAAAGTAGCTGACGACGCGCTCGCGGTGTTGGCCGGACAACTGATTCCCGACCGCCGTACCATGAAGCGTCCGAACCGCAATCGGCCGCGGGACGCGGCGGCAGACCTACCGTCGTATGACGAGCTGCGCGAAATGGCGAAGCGGAGCGGCCCGCCGAAGTATCTGGACGGCGACCGGGCGGAAGAAAACCCGTTCTAACTCGCGGCGGGGAGTTGCGGCGTGTCGACCCCGGAGCCTGGAAGGCTGATTTGGGCCGTCATTGCCGATCCAAACGGCTACGCGAAGCCGATGCCGCGCCCGGCTGTCGTCTTGGGGACTCCGCCCGCGGAACGGCCCGACGAACCGCTCGCCGTTGTCGTTTGTACGACGCGCGACGATTTGCCGATGCCGGCGGATCAAGTGGCGCTGCCGTGGCATCCATCCGGCCAGACGCGCACGAAACTGAGGAAGCCGACGTTTGCCGTTTGTAGTTGGCTCGCGGAAGTCGCGCTGGGCGACATTCAGCAAGTTGGCGGTATCGTGCCCCCGGAACAACTCGCCGAAATCGTGGCGAAGGTGCGGGCGCTTCATGCTGACGGAAGTCCCGACGCCGACGCGCCATAGCGGGCGACCGTTTGCCCGCAAACGGCGCGGCGATACGATTGGCGATATGCCATCCCGTAAAGCCCGGAAACGATACCGCCGCAAGCTGGCGGAGGCGACCGCGGGCGAGTCCCCGACACTGCGACAGCGGAAGTTGTCAGGGGGTTGGGGGCGCGGTTTGCGCAATCGGCGCGGCGACTGGCGATTGGTCTGCCGGGCGGCGAATCAGGATTGGCCGACGCCGCAGGCCGTTCGCCATGCCGTCGTGGCCGATTGGGAAGCGGATTTCGCGGCGGCCCGTTCCGACCGGTATACGCGGCTTGTGCTTTCGATGGCTTGGGCTGCAATCGCGATGGACGGTGCGAATCTCCGCGCCGAGCAAGCCGAGCGGCGAGCCGCGGCCCGCGAGCGACGCCGGGCGCAGTGAATTGCGATGGGCGGCCCGCCAAGCGCCTTGAGGCGACTGCTTTTGGCCGCCGCGTATAATGATTCGAGCCGGCGAGCGGACCGCGGCGACGATTGTCGCTTTCGCCGGCCCCTTCCTTCGCGCCGCCCAATTGCGACGCGAATCGGGAAGGTCAGGTTTTTGCTGCGCGGCCTATGTTCGGCGCAGCGAAACAGGATTCAATCGGGTAGCCGGCTGATCCCCGGCGAGCGATTCCCGCGGGCGCGTGGTTCTCACCTGCCTACCACGGCCCGCGCGAATCGGCCCGGCAAAGGCAGGTGCATCATGGGCGACGCCACGGGCGTTCTGTCGGCGCTTCGCGCTGCATTCGACCGATTCTTCGCGGACTTCGACGCCGCAACCCGGCAAGTCGATGGCGGTTGGGAAGTCATCGGCATTCACGATGCCGAGGCGCTTTCGGAATCGACAGCGGCGCTAACAAACGCCATCGGGTTCGCATATCTATACCTGTTCGCTTCCATCGGCGAAGTGCTGAGCGAATTGCCGAAAGGCGTGACGCTGCTTCAAGCCAAGTCGACCGACGGATCGTCGAAGCCCATCGGCGCGGAAAGCGTGCGGGTCGGACGGATTCCAAGCACGGGTGTGCCACGGCTGTTGGCCGCACTCGAAAAGGCTCGCGAAGTCGTTGCGTTGCCCGCCGCCAAGCAGCATCAAAAGCAGCGCTGGTTCAGGGGCGACGTGATTTCGGGCGAATCGCTAAGCCTTCTCAAATCGGCGTCGAAATCGCTGGACCTTCATCTTTCGACGGCGAGCGCTGTCCGCATTGACGAATGCGCATCGACGGCGACCGCGACAAACGAGAATCCGACCCTGGGCGGGCGTTCGCTCGAAACACTCTTGGACCGGGCCGGCAACGTCTTTTCCCTGGCCCGTGAACTAGCCGAAGCGTTCAACGAGCAAGGCCAATCGCGGGCGGTTTTCTACGACCTGTCGCTTTGGCAAAAGCACGCCCCGGCGTTCGATGCGTTCTGCGCGGCGCTGTTAGACCTGCGCGATGCGATGCAGAATGCACCCGATGGATTCGCTCCCGTGGCTGACCGGTTGTTGCAAGCGGCTGGCATCGCCAAGGAGATTCGGAATAAGCTGGGCCGCGACGGTGGATTCACGGATCATCTGGACGCTGCGGTAGAACTGAAAACGGTTTTCCACGACGGCTGGGAAGCGGTGAAGCAAGTTTCCAAAGCGCGGCGGCGGGACGATCCTTTCGCGTTCGTCGATGACGCCCGGCGGGCAGCGGCGAAGCCGGCCTTTTCGCTCTTGGATCGGTTTCCGGCAACGCCGGCCGGGCACGTTGCTTTTCTGGAAATCGTCCGCGACGAAGTTCGCTACGCGGCCGAAGCGAAGCGACAGCAACTTGAACGCGGGTATCCGAACGCGACCATCGAAAGCATGGTTCGCGGTATCTACTGGGCCGAAGCTGGCGCACGACTGGCGGCGCTGGTGGACTTGCCGGACGAAGCGAAGGCAATCGCGGGCGATGTGCTGCGCCGCGAGTTGACCGCGGGCACGGTGGAACAAATCGACGGGCTTTTGACACCGGCGGTCAACGCCTTGCGCGATGCCTGGGAGCGTGCCCGCGTCGGCGCGTTGGCTAGCAAGGTTGCAATTGTGAACACGGCCGGCGACTTGTGGAAGGCGCTATCGGAAGGCCGGCAGCCGTGCGTCACGACTTCGAGCATTTCATCTCGCCGCGGCGCGAATACGCCCATCGTTACGTTTCCCGAAAGCGCCGACGAAACCAAGCGGCGATCGCTTGGACGCGCGATGGCGTTGATCCGAGCCGAAGGCGGGGACGAAGCATCGACCATGAAGAAACTTATCGCCCGCGTTGAACTGCAAACGGATTCGGACTGGGCAAGTGTCATCAACATGCCGCTTGCGGAATTCGTGGCGGCGGCGACCGGCAGCAGGGGCGATGGCAACTTGAACTCGGTAAAGGCCGGCGAAGGCGACCTTATCGAGGGGCTGCTGGCCGGGCCGAACGATGCCGAACTATCGGACCGCGAGTTGGCGCTACTGGAAGCGTACTTGGGACAGCCCATTTCGGCGTCGGCAATTCAACGTGAAAGGCGCGCCAGTCCGTTGGGCGAATCAGAAACTTGGAATCGTAGGAACAAGTTAAAGTTGATACGCGATTTCAACCGCAACGTGCGAGCCGCAGCTTCGGCGGCAAGTGAAGCCGAGCCAGTGGCCGACCTTGGTGATAGTCCCACGCCGCGGAAGGCCAAGCGTAGCACGGAGCGGGGCGAAGGCAGAGCGAAGTTGATTGCTGCCCTGACGAAGCACCACAAGTACGCCGGCGGCGGTTGCTTGAACTTGGAACCTATCGGCAACAACGAGTTGGCCCGGCTGGCAGAAGTTGACCAAGCGACTGCATCGTCATTCTTCAAACAGCAATTCAAGGGTCACGGAAAGTACAAGGCGGCTTGCGCAGACGCGGCGCAATTGGCCGCAGCATTGAAGCTGCTAAATGGAGAATTCGCGCCCCATCTTCTTTACGGCAAAAGGCCGGCTGACGAAGACGACCGCGACAACGAATAATCGACCGCGCGTTGGATCGTTGGGCATCGCTTGCCCAACGCCCGAAGTCTTTTCTTTGCCGTGCCGACCCTGGCATTTCTCGGCGATTCCTCGCGATTCACCAACCGTTGGGTATCTTTTCGCCCAACGCTGCGCCAACGGGTATGCAAGCCGCACTTCGCGGCGGGCGACCTGTTGGAGTTTGCGACGATGGCTTCGGCAAGCGTGCAACATCCCCTGGCCCTTCGGCCCCGTGAGGCGGCGAAGGCGTTGGGTATCTCTCCCCGGCTGCTTTGGCAACTGACGCACGATGGCGTTGTGCCGTGCGTCCGCGTCGGCAACGGCAAGCGGCGGTCGGTTCTATACCCCGTGGCGGACCTTCAAGCGTGGCTCAGTCGGAAGGCCCACGGCGTTGACGTGTCGACGTAGGCCGCCCCCGACCCCCAAGCGCTTTGTAGCGCGGTGGGCTGGGGCGTGGTCGCCAGCGTGGACTTGTGAATCCAACGCGCCGGGTTCGATTCCCGGTCAGTCCATTAACCGAAACGCCCGGCGTTGGGGCCGGGCGCTTCGCAAACGTGGACTTGTGAATCCAAGGGAAGTTTACTCCAAATGGACACAAACGGCAATTTGCAGGCGCTGCTTTCCAAGCTGCAAGGCGTTCGCCGCACGGGGAATGGCTGGACGGCGAAGTGCCCGGCGCACGATGACGGGCGGGCGAGTTTGAGCATATCGGAAGGCGATGACGGGCGGGTGTTGGTTTTCTGTCACGCGGGATGCAATGTCGACGCCGTTTGCGCGGCGGTTGGAATGCGTCCCGCGGACCTATTCGCAGCGTCAACGTCAACAGTATTGCGCCCGAGTCGAGAAAAACGGCAAAACCGTGGACGCGACAGCGGCCAATCGCCGGGCAAGGTGTTCGCATTGGCTCGCGACGCCGTAGCCGAGTTGGAACGGCGGCACGGTCCGCGGGCGGCACTGTGGACGTATCGCGACGCCAACGGCGAACCGGTGGGCGTTGTCGTGCGTTGGGATCGGCCGAACGGCAAGAAAGACATTCGCCCGGCGAGTCGCGAGGGCGACGGCTGGCAAATTACGGCGATGCCGACACCGCGGCCATTGTATGGACTGCCCGCGTTAGCGAAGGCCGAACGGGTCTACGTTTGCGAAGGCGAGAAGGCGGCCGACGCGGCGAAGGCCATCGGTCTGACGGCGACCACTTCGGCGCATGGTTGCGAGTCCCCCGACAAGACCGACTGGCGACCCCTGGCGGGCAAGGAAGTGATTCTGTTGCCCGACAACGATCCACCTGGCCGCAAGTACGCGGACGCCGTAGCGGGCATTCTGGCGAAGCTGACGCCCGCTCCGGTCGTCAAAGTCGTGGAACTGCCCGGACTGCCCGACAAAGGCGACGCTGCGGATTTCGTCGAAGCCAACGAAGGCACCGCGACGGATGAACTGCGGCGAATCGTCGATGCGCTGGCAAATGAAGCCGAACAATTGAATTCGCAAAAAGCAACTGAAGTAGTCGGTGTTTTCGTGCCGTTCCCCGTCGATTCGCTGCCCGAACCGGCGCAAGGCTTCGTGCGAGCGGGCGCGAAGGCGATTGGCTGCGATCCGTCGTACCTCGCGTTGCCGATGCTGACGGCGATTGCGTCCGCCATCGGCAACACGCGCCGGATTCAACTCAAGCGCGGCTGGACCGCTCCCGCGATTCTTTGGGCCGCGATTGTCGGCGAGAGCGGCACGGCGAAAACGCCCGCGTTCAAGTTGGTTATGAAGCCGGTTCGGGAACGACAGCGGAAGGCGCTGGAGCGAAACGCCGCGGCGACGGACCTTTACGAAGTCGACTTGGCGCGGTGGGAAAAGGCGGTGGCCGAATGGAAGCGGGACAAGAAAACAATCGAAGACCCGCCCGCGAAGCCGCAACCTCCACAAGCCGAGCGCTGGATCGTGTCCGACACGACCGTCGAAGCCCTGGCCCCGCTGCTGTTGTCGAATCCGCGGGGGTTGTTGATGGCCCGCGATGAACTTGCGGGCTGGCTCGGCTCGTTCGACAGGTATTCCGGCGGGAAGGGCGGTGCGGACGCGGCCCATTGGCTTTCGATGCACAACGGCGAAAGCATCATCGTCGACCGGAAAACCGGGAACCCGCGGACAATCTTCGTCCCGCAAGCATCGGTGTGCGTCTGCGGCGGCATTCAACCGGCGATCTTGCATCGTGCGCTGGGAATGGAGCATCGGGAGTCGGGCTTGGCGGCGCGGCTGCTGCTGTCCTGCCCGCCTCGAATCGCAAAGCGGTGGACCGAAGCCGACATTGACCCAAGCGCCGAAGTGGAAATCGCCCGGCTGGTTGATCGTCTGTATGAACTGCAACCGGCGATGGACGATGACGACGAACCGCGGCCCGTGATTGTCACGTTGTCGGCCGACGCCAAAGCGATTTGGAAACGGTTCTACAACGTCCACGGGCAGGAGCAAGCGGAATCGACCGGCGACTTGTCCGCCGCGTGGTCGAAGTTGGAAGAATACGCACCGCGGTTCGCGCTCGTGATTCATTGCGTTCGTTGGGCCGCGGACGACCCTACGTTGGAATCGCCTGACGTGGTTGACGCCGCGAGCATGGCCGCGGGCGTTCGCCTGACGACGTGGTTCAAGGGAGAAGCCCGTCGCGTCTACGCGATGCTGGGCGAAAGCGATGAAGACCGCGAGCGGCGGCGGCTTGTCGAATGGATCGGGCGCAAGGGCGCTGCGGTCACGGCCCGCGAGGTGCAAATGGGTTGCCGATGGCTGAGGGAACCCGGAGCGGCAGAAGCCGAGTTGAACGAATTGGCGAAGGCTGGCCGCGGAGCGTGGGAACCGTCGCCGGCGGGCCAACGCGGGCAGCCGACGCGGCGTTTTCGGCTGTCAACTTCGTCCGCGGTCAACGGTAACGGCCAATCACTCGGCGGTCCGACGAATACCGTTGACGTTGACGGCGAAGGTGACGCGGAGTCTGACGGCCCCGGTGACGAATGGGGTGACGTATGAACGCCGCGGAACTACTCGCCGACTTGGACCGGCTCGGCATCCGTTTGGAAGCCGACGGCGACCGGCTGCGTTATCATCCGCGCTCGGCCGCGACGCCGGACTTGCTGGACCGCCTCAAAACGCACAAGGCCGCGTTGCTGGCGATCCTGCGACGGACGCCCGACGATGGTCCGGTGTTGCCCGTTGTGGCGGCAGAGGCGACGGCGTTGCCCACGGTGGCCGTTTGCCGGTGCGGTTCGACGAAATGGCGTGACGTGCCAATCCACGGCGGGCAAACGATCCGGCGGGACTGCGGGCGATGCGGGCGGTTCATCGACTTTCCGGTTTGGTACGGCAAGAATACTGGACAATAAGGCCAGCATCGACTAGTATCCCAACATGGCGACGAAACGAACGAACAAGCTGACGGATCAACTCCGGCAAGCAATCGACGATTGCGGACTGACGCGATACCAAATCGCGAAGGAAACCGGCATCGACGAAAGCGCCCTGGCAAAGTTCTACAACGGGCACCGCGGGCTTTCGATGGAAGCTTTGAATGCGTTGGGCGAGTGCTTGCACCTGACGATCAATTTGGGCCGCAAGGCGACATAGAAAGGGAAGTGACAATGGCAAGCATTGCACGCGAGAAAAACGGCACTCGCCGGATTCTGTTCGTTGCTCCCGATGGCGAGCGTCGGCAGTTTCGCTTGGGCAAGGTTTCGCAGCGCACGGCGGAAGGCATGAAGTGCCGAGTGGAGCAATTGCTCGAATCGTTGAACTTCAAGCGGCCGATGGAGCCAAACTTGGCCCAATGGGTAATGGACCTTGAACCGCCGATGGCAAAGAAACTGGCCCGCGTCGGACTGATTCCCGATCCGGAGCCGAAACCGTCGGCGACCCTCAATGCGTTCATCGAAGGTTACATTTCCCGCCGAAACGACGTGTCGCCGCACACTCGGCGAATCTGGCGGCAGACGTTGCGGCTATTGTCGGGGCACTTCGGCGCGGACAAGCCGCTGGGCGACATTACGCGGGGCGACGCAGCCGATTGGCGGCTTTCGCTCGTGGCGGCGAAGATGGCGGACGCATCGGTGCGCAAGCATTGCGGATTTGCCAAGCATTTCTTCGCCCAAGCGGTCGACCGCGAGTTGGTCGCCGTCAACCCGTTCGCCAAGCTGGTATCCGCGCCCGTGGGCAACGCCGCGCGGCAGTATTTCGTGACCCGCGAAGAAACGGCAAAGATTCTGGACGCGGCTCCCGATGCCGAATGGCGGCTAATCATCGCCATGAGTCGCTACGGCGGCCTACGCTGCCCTTCGGAGCACTTGGCGCTTGCCTGGGCCGATGTCGACTGGGAACGCAACCGAATCACGGTACGCTCGCCCAAGACGGCGCGGCACGCGGGCCACGAATCGCGGATCGTCCCGCTGTTCCCGGAGTTGCGGCCATACTTGGAAGCCGTGTTCGACGCGGCCGCGCCCGGAAGCGAATTCGTTATCGAGCGCTATCGCGACCCGAACGCCAACCTGCGCACGCAACTGGAGCGGATCATCCGCCGCGCCGGCTTGAAACCGTGGCCGCGAATCACGCACAACCTTCGCGCAAGCCGCGCGACGGAGTTAGCGGCAGATTACCCTGCCCACGTTGCGGCGGCGTGGTTAGGGCATAGCACGCTCGTCGCGCAGAAGCACTATTGGACCGTGACCGACGGCGATTTCGAGCGGGCAATCCAAAGCGGCGCAGAAAGCGGCGCACGGAGCGCACAAAATGCGGCGCAGCGGGCGTGCGCACCAAATCGCAACGAATCAAACGAACAAAGCGCAACTGTCTGTGTCGTATCCACTTCTGCGAAATTTTGCGACACCCCGCTAACAGGTGCAAAGAAAATGGCGGAAGTGCATGGGAATCGAACCCACCTGCGACGCGCTTAACGCACCGCACGACGGTTTTGAAGACCGCGGCCGCCACCAGGCGTACAAGCACTTCCGCTTCGTAACGTCGGACACGACTTCCGTCATGTCTGTAACGGGGACGTTCCTCAATCTGGCCGGTTTCCGCTCGTGCGCCTAGTGGAGGCTGTGCTGCCACTCCATAGGCAATGGCGGGGCAGGCGATGGCAACGTTGGACAGACTCTCAAGTCCCTCCTACACGACGCCCGGGCGTGGAAACGGCCGGGTCGGCGACCATTGCCTAAGCGCTTTCCGTGACTCGGACCATTTATGGGGAATGAAACGCTCCTTTGCAGTGCCCGCGGACGCTTCGTATACTCAAAGTTTGGCCAATCGCCGGGCATCGCCCCGGGCAGCGGCCAACCGCACATCACAGCTTGCAACACATCAACGAAGACCGATAGGTTGAGGGGCCGGATATGAATCCGTATGGTTCGTACGCGGACGATTTCTACGTCAATATGAACCTGTCGACCGAAATGGAGTTGCCCACCAACCGCGAGACGATCCTCCATTTCTTCGAGCGCGTGCAGAAGTCGTATCCGTCGATGCGCAACTTTTATTGCCGCGAAAAAGGCGATTTTGTCCTCGAAGAGGACAAGGAACGCGGCAACTATCGCTGGGCCACCATCGAACCGCGGCGAATTTGCTCCGGCATGGTCAACCCGACGCAGATCGAGGATGCTCTCGAGCAGCACAAACTGATGCTGGAACTGGCGCCGTACATGCTCTCGATGAGCCCGCTCGATTGCGAATCGCTGGACTTGTTGTTCGGGTTCGATTTCACGTACCGCGGCAATCACAGCCAGCTCGTCGCCGATGCCTTGGGCGGTCCGCCGGCAATGGAGAAGCTGGGCGAAATTCCCGGTTCGACGGTCATCAATTACGAGCCTTCGATCACGCTAGCCTTGGACGAGAATTGCCGCCTGCAGTGCCGGATGAGCATCGAAACGCGGACGAACGCTTATCAGGTTCGCACGGGCGAGTATCCGGAGGAGCAGTTGAGCGTGTACGTGACGGCCCGGCAGTACGGCAGCCTTGGGCCGGACATATCATTCCTCGCGGCGCTCGACAATTTGCACGCGCTCTGCCGGCGGCTGGTCGACGGGTACGTGATCGAGTACGTGCTCGAACCGCTCGCGCGGACGATTGCGCTGAAGTGATGCCGTGGCGTGCGGGCGTCAATGCTCGACCGATCTATCAGGTGCCGCGATGCCGCCCGTGACGCTGCCCACGCTCTCCATTGGCCGCTTCCAGCTCGACTTCCCCGTCGTGCAGGCGGCGCTCTCGGGCTATAGCGACGCGGCGATGCGGGTGATTGCAAGGCGGCTGGCGGCTTCGTATTCCGTCTGCGAGGTGTTGCTCGATCAGTTCGTGCTGGCCGTAAAGGATCGCGCACGGAACAAGCACTTCATGCACGTCGCCGACGAAGAGCATCCGGTCGGCGGACAGTTGATGGGCGCGAATCCCGACGATTTTGGCCCCGCGGCACAGCGGCTCGTGCGGGCCGGCTTCGACGTGGTCGACATCAACTTCGGCTGCCCGGTGAAGAAGGTGCTCGGGCGATGCCGGGGCGGATTTCACTTGAGTCAGCCGGACGTGGCGCTCGAAATCGTGCGGCGCGTGCGCGACGCCGTGCCGGAAAGCGTCCCCGTGACGGTCAAAATGCGGCGCGGCATCGACGATTCGGCCGAGAGCCGCGACCGATTCTACACAATTTTCGATGGCGCATGGGCGGCGGGCGTGGCGGCGATTACCGTGCACGGCCGAACCGTTCTGCAACGCTACGACGGGCCTAGCAACTGGCAGTTTCTCGCCGAGGTAAAGCGGCACGCCGGCAGTCGCACCGTGCTCGGCAGCGGCGACTTGTTTACCGCCCAGGATTGCCTCGACATGATCCGCGAGACGGGCGTCGACGGCGTGACCGTGGCTCGCGGGGCCATCGGCAATCCGTGGATCTTTCGCGAGTGCCGAGCGCTCGCCGCCGGCGAACCGCTGCCGGAACCGCCGTCGCTGTTCGAGCAGCGCGAGGTCATCGCCGAACACTATCGGCTCGCGGAGGAGCTTTACGGGCCAAATCGCTGCGGGCAGCAAATGCGAAAGTTCGGCATCAAGTACTCGCAGCTACATCCCCAGGCACAGGCCGTGCGCGAAGCGTTCGTGCGGATTCACCGCTCGGAGCAGATTCACGCGGTCCTGGCCCAGTGGTACGCAGAGGACTTGCCGGGAAGACGGCCCGCGTCGGTTGCCGACCCGGCGCTGGATTGCAGCAATGCGTAACCGCCGCCGCCGCGTATACTCCGACGGTTCGAAGCATCGCCACGTTCTGGTCCTAAACGGCAAACGCTACGCGGTGCGCGATTTGTCCGCCTTTCGCGGTGAATGCGGCTTCGGGTCCGTTGGCCGGCGGTCGTCGGGTTTGTCGCGCGGTTTGCGTCGCGCTGCGACGCTCGGCGGCTCCTCCGCTGCATCTATTCCGTCGGGATCGACGCTTTCGTCAACGAGGTCGTCCGATTCGTCGTCCAGTTCGTCATCGTCTTCGTCCTCGCCACCGTCCTCGTCCGCCGACGCTTCGGCATCGTCGAAATCTGCTTCCTCGTCGTCGCCGAACGGCGCATCTTCATCGATATCCTCGTCCAAGTCCGCCGACGCGTCGTCGAGATTCTCGTCGAACTCCTCCTCATCTTCCTCGCGCACTTTGATCGGCTTTCGCTTCGACGTCGGTGACACGACCACAGCGGGCCGCGGGTCGGGCAATGAGGGCCGGCTTTCCGGCAAATCGCTTTCGTCTTCATACCGATCCATCCGAATCGCACTCCGTCCTCCGCGGCGCTTCGACTTCGGCTGTTCCTCTTCGTGCGATGCCGCTTGCATCCGCTCCCATTCGGCGATCGACACGAGCACCTCGCGCGCCTGTGCGCCGTTGTACTCGCCGACGATGTTGTCCTCGGCCATGAAGTCGATGAGTCGCGCGGCCCGTCCGTAGCCGATGCCGAGCGTGCGTTGTAAGAGCGAAACGCTGCCGCGGCCCTCGCGCACGACCGTGTCTACCGCCCGCTCGTACAAATCGTCACGCCGCCGGAACGTGCTGCCGTTGCCGCCCGCGCCGTCTTTCGGCTTAAGTTGCACGAGTTCCTTGACGAAGTTTGGCTGGTGCTGACCGACGAACCGTACGACGCCATTGATTTCGTCGTCCGACAAATACGTGCCCTGTCCGCGGTGCAGTTGGCTCGTGCCCGGCCAGAGGAACAAGAAGTCGCCGTTGCCGAGCAGCTTGTCCGCGCCCATTTCATCGAGCACGACGCGGCTGTCCGTCCGGCTCGCCACTTGGAACGCAATCCGCGCGGGCAAGTTGGACTTAATCAAACCGGTAATCACGTCGACGGTCGGCTTCTGCGTTGCGAGTATCAAGTGAATCCCCACGGCCCGGCTCTTCTGGGCCAAACGAATGATGAATTGCTCCACTTCCTTGCCGCTGGTCATCATCAAGTCCGCCATTTCGTCCGCCACGATGACGATGTACGGCAGACTCCGCGGAATCGCCGCCCGCTCCTCGTCGTTCTCCGGCTGCAAGCGCTCCATCAGCTCTTCTTCGCCGAGTTGGTTGTAATTGCTGATGTGCCGCACGCCGGCCCGGGCGAGAAGTGAATACCGCTCCTCCATCTTCTCGACGGCCCATTCCAAAATCGCCGCCGCTTTCGCCATGTCCGTGACGACCGGGTGCATCAAATGCGGCAGCCGCTGGTACGGACTCAGCTCGACCATCTTCGGGTCGATCATCAGCATCCGCACTTCGTCGGGTCGCCGCGTCATGAGCATCGAGACGATGATCGAGTTGAGACACACGCTCTTGCCGGTTCCGGTGCGGCCGGCAATGAGCAAGTGCGGCAGCGACGCAAGGTCGATCGTCATCGGATGTCCCGAGACGTCTTTGCCGAGGAAGATCGGAATCTTCATCTTCGCGGCGGCGGCACTCGCTTCCTCGATGATCTCGCGGAGGCGGACGATTTGCCGCTCGCCATTGGGCACTTCGATGCCGACCGTGTTCTTGCCGGGAATCGGCGCCACAATTCGCACGCTCGGTACGCGCAAGGCGATGGCGATGTCGTCGGCCAGGTTCGTGATCTTCGCCAGCCGCAGACCTTTCTCGAGCTCGATCTCGTACTGCGCGATCACCGGGCCGGTCTGAATCTCGACTACCTTCACGTTGAAGCCGAAGTTGGCAAACGTCCGCTCCAGCAGTTTCGCCGTGGTTCGCACTTCCTTCTCGTGCGTCTCGAACGGAAAGTCTTCGCCTTCGAGCAACAGTTCCACCGTCGGAAGTTGATAGTCGGCCGCTTCGGCCGGCTTGCTCCCTTCTTCGAGCTGCTCGATGACCTTCTGCCGCTCGTCTTTCTTTTGCACGGGCGCGCGAATCTTAAGCGGCGAGGGCGATTCGTCTTCCTCTTCGTCCGCTGCTTCGCCGCCTTCGTCGTGCTCGTTCTCGTCGACGAGTTCCTCGTCTTCGAGTTCCTCGTCGATTTCTTCGCCGCCCTCGTCCTCGTCGTTTGCCTTCGCCGCAGTCTTCTTGGCGGCCGGCTTGCCGGGGAATTTGATCGACACGGTTTCGCCTTCGGCGTCGTTATCGCCCGCCGCCAGCGCGGGATCGTCGAGGTCCGATTTGCCGCGTGCCTTTACACCCACGCCCGCAGAGGTCGGCGCCGCAACTTTCTTGCCCGCATCCTTCGCGGGCGAGGCGCCGGGCAAGCGCTTCGCCAATCGTCCCGCCGCCGCGACGCGCTTCACCGGTTCGCCGACGAGCAACACGGTCAGCTTGAGCAGCACATAATCGGTGCAAAGGAGCAACCCGCCGAACAGCACCGATACGGTGAGGATGAACGCTCCTGCGGTCGCGAAGTGCGCTTCGAGCAGGCCGCGCCCGGCCGCCCCCAAGTACCCGCCCGGCCCGATCACCGGTCCCGGCGACAAACCGGGAAGCGCCATCGCCGCCAGCGTCGCCAGCGCAATGAGCGACAAGCTCCAGCCGACCATCCGCAGCACGGGCTGCTCGATCTTCCGCCGTGCGAGCATGGCGAAGTCGAGCACGGCCAGCGACGCCGCGAGATAATAGGCCCCGATGCCGAAACCCGCGAACAACCAGGCGGCGACCCACGCGCCCAGTCGTCCGCAGGCGTTGTTCACCGCGGCCGGCTCAGGATAGACGAGACCGCCCGGCGGATCGGCCGGATCGTAAGTCGCCAGCGCAACCGCCAAGAAAGCGACGACCGCCAACAGCGCCAGCGCCGTCAGATCGAGATTCAATTTACGCTGTTCGAACATGGACGCGCGTCAAACGGTGAAAGTCGCGGCTCCGTCGATTCCCCTGCCGCTCGCCAGGCGCGTCCATGCCGGCGAGTCCCTTCCCGCATCGCAAATCCCAGATGTCGTACCTGAGTCGATTGATTCACGCTTCAGTCCATCGACGCGGCGTCCGGGCGATTCTGAATCTTTGCCGCGGCCGCCACACGTCTTACGCGACGGCCAACCGGCCCGCGACCGCCACGTCGCTCACCAAGAGCAAGACCCGCACGATGCGTTTGGGCAACACGGCCCTACCCAAAACTCTAGCGCTACTGGACGCGCCGAGAAGCGTTTCGGCCACTCCAGAGCCCGCGCAGGGCAATTCGTCGCGCGGTGGTAGCGGTTGTACAGGCTTTGACGCCGCGGCAGCACGCGGCGCGGGTAGAAAAACGGAAGGCGAGCCGCGCACGATCGCGCCGCTCGCCTCCCGAAGATTTGCTACAGTCCGACCACTCCGCGCGAACCGGAGTGCTGGTCGCGGTCGCGTCGCGGTCGGCGATTTTCCCGCAACGCGTTAGCGAACTTCCACCGCCACCGATGCCGACCGGATCGTCGCCTCGACGTGCGGGTTCTCGATCACTTGCGGGACCACGGTCTTATGGCTGGCCGACTTGGTCTTCGCAGCCGGCGCCGATTCCTGCTTCACGTGCGGGTTCTCGAACATCGCCGGTTGAGCCGGGGCTTGGATCGTCGGGGTCATCACATACGACGGATACGCCCACGGCGTGTAGCCGTATGTCCGCGGCACCGGATAGCTGTAGTAAACCGGCGGATGGATCGCGAAATACGGCGGCGTCGGAATCCGGCTGCTGGCGTAGGCCCGATCGAGGCCGAAACCGTAGTTGTCGGACAGGTAGTAACGGACACCGACTTCCTGAGCGGTGGCCGATTCGGCGGCCAGACCGGCGGCGGCAACGGCCGCGACCAGCGCAAAACGAACGGCGGACTTCATGGTGGCGTCTCCCAAAGGTGCGAAAACTCTCGATGCGGTGTGCGTTCCCGTCTAATTCCACACTAATTGGGCCGCAAGACGCTCGCAACCGGATTTATCGCCCCATTGTCACCCCAGCCGGGTTTCTGAATCGTGCCCCTACGCCGCTTTCCGCCGCGGCCACCAGGCGAATACCCTCCGCCGCTTCCGCACGGAATCGACGGTGATTTGGCCCCCGTCGGCCACGTGCGTCCCGTGCCGGCAACACAGATCGGTCGCCGTCCGCCATCCGGCGAGTTCGCAAACCCGCTCGAACGCCGCCCGCATCAGCGGTGGCCGCACCCGCGGTCCATGCGCATCGGTGCTCACGAAATGCACCAGCCCGTCGGCCAGCAATTGTTCGGCGAACGCCTGCACGTCCGGCCCAAACGAGCCGGTGAGACTTCCCGCCGTGAGCTGCATGAGCACGCCCTGGGAAACGAGGTCGGCCACATGCCGCGGCTCGGCGAGCAAGGCGCGATTCCGCTCCGGGTGGGCCATGATCGGCACGATCTGCCTTTCGCGAAGCACCCCAAGCAAGTCGTCGAACGGAAAATGCGACTCGAACGGCAACTCGACGAGCAGGTGCCGCTCGTGCTCGCCCAGCGACAGCAAATACCCGGCCTGCCAGCACGAGAGCGTGTTGGCGCCGAGATGCACCTCCGCCCCCGCGCGCACCACGAGCGGCACGTTCTGGTCGGCAAGAAACCGGGTCGTTTCCGCCGCCCGGACGCGAATCGTCTCGATCGGCACATGGACGAAATTCGTCAACTGATGCGGCGTGGCGACGACCGTCGAAAAGCCGTCGGCAACCGCCAACCGGGCCATCGCCAACGTCTCGGCCCAACTTGCCGCGCCGTCGTCCACGTTGGGCAGCAAATGGCAGTGAATATCGACAAACGGTTCGCTCTCTCGCACGGCGGCCGATCCTCTCGCTGGCAATGACGCGGGTGCTTCCATCCGCCGCGTTCGTCGCCAACGACGCCAACGCGGCGGCGGAGTGTATCGCCACCGCGTCGGACCGGTCAAGCCAAAGTCGCCAGGCCGCCAGAAAGCTCGATTCAACCCGGACCGCAACGGCCTTGCCCCGAGTCGACACGCGGCAAAGTTTCTCGGCCGACCCAAGAGTCCGCAAAAACTGCGGCGAAACGGCGAACTTTCTTGCAAACCGTGTCCTGCACCCCTGTAAGCCTCCCCCGCTGCTTGCATCCGGCTCCCCGATCGGCTAGTATCCAGCCTGCGGAATTGTCGAAACCGGCAGAATCTAGCTCGACGCCGGTTGGCGACCGTCCGCGGGCCTGTCTTCCCGCCAATACCGCCAATGCTCTCGTCTGCGCAGGAGGATCGAACCATGTTCGCGCGTTCGACTCGTTCTCGTGCCGCCGTTCGTCGCTCGACTCGCCGCTTGAAGCTCGAATCGCTCGAAGCGCGCCAATTGCTCGACGCCGCCGGCGTCGACGACACGCCGGGCATGGCGTTTTCGCGATTCGCCTCGGCCGAAGAATTGTCGCAGTTCCTGCTCGACGATGCGCTCAAGCAATACGAAAGCTTGTTCGGTCAACCGACGTGGCGCTGGGGACCGTGGTATTACGATCTGATGGCCGGGCCGGTTGTGGCGGACGGCGGCGCGGTCGTGCGTAACGACTACTCGGAAACGAACACGCAAGTCGCCGGCGTCGACGAAGCCGACATCATCGAGACCGACGGCGAGTTTCTGTACGTGCTCGGCGAAGATGATCTGGTCATCATCGACGCCTCGCCGGCCGACGGTATGAGCGTCGTCTCGCGCGTGGCCATCGAAGGCCAGCCGATCGGCGAGTTTTTGAACGGCGACCGCCTGGCGGTCCTCTCGTATCTTTCGCCGTCGTATGAAGTGTATCCCGCAATCGACGTCGCCGTGCTGCGGCCGTCCATCTGGCCCGGGCCGATCTACGAACCCGAACTCAAACTCACGTTGATCGACGTGACGGATCGCGGCGCCCCGAGCGTGGTGACGGAAACGACGTTCGACGGTTCGTTCGTCGACGCGCGGGCAATCGGCGACCGGTTGTACGTGCTCAGCAGCGATACGCTCGGCCTGCCTGCGCCGGAAATCACCTGCACGCCGATCGAAGATCCCGACGAGCCGAAGGATCCGGCGGCGGGCGACGACGGAGTCGCCGTTGATGCGGCAATCGCACCAATCTGGTACTGGCCGCAAGAGACGTGTGTGTACGAAACCAAGGAATCGTATCTCGCCCGCGTCGTCGGACACGAAATTGAGCTCGGCACGCCGCAAATGACGAGCGATCCGGGCGGCATGTTGGACGCCGCGCTCACGGTCAGCGGCACGACGGGTGGAACTACGGGCGGAACGCTCGGCGGCTCGAGGGGCAGCACCGAGGGCGACATTCCGTCCATCTCCGGCCCGCTCATGCCACCGACGAACATCTATCGCCCCGCCGGCGACGACCAGCGCAGTTTGATTTCGATTACGACGTTCGACATGGCATCGAGCCTGCCCGGCGTGCTGGCGTCGACGTCGGTTCCGACGACAACGACCACGGAGGTTTACGCCTCGCTCGATAGCATTTACCTCGTAAATCCCGACTGGGGTACGCGGTGGGATGTCGGCCCGGCGACGTCGCTGTTGAAGTTCGACCTGCTCGACGATGGCGGCGTCGATTTGGTTGCCCGCGGCCACGTTTCCGGCCAGACGCTCAATCAGTTCTCGATCGACGAGCACAACGGCTATCTCCGGATTGCCACCACGCAAGGCTGGGGCATGGAATCGCAAAACGCGGTTTTCGTACTGGCCCAGAGCGGCGAAAAACTCGAAATCGTCGGCAGCATCGTCGGCCTTGCGCCGGGTGAGCGCATCTTCTCCGCCCGGTTCATCGGCGACGAAGGGTACGTCGTGACCTTCCGGCAGGTCGATCCGCTGTTTGCCCTCGATCTGTCCGACCCGACCGATCCGCAAGTCGTCGGCGAGCTCAAGATTCCCGGCTTCTCGAACTACTTGCAAGCGGCCGACGAAACGCACTTAATCGGCATCGGCCGCAACGCCGATTTGAGCGGCCGCGTGCAAGAGCTTCAGGTCTCGCTGTTCGACGTTGGCGACATGACCGATCCAGAGCTCGAAGGCACGTACGGCATCCATGTCGGCGACTGGTCGTGGTCCGAAGCGACGACCGATCATCACGCCGTCGGCTTTTATCCCGGCTATGACGTGCTCGCGATTCCGGTCACGAACGGCGGCGGCTGGGAATGGATCGACCGCGACGGCGACGGCACGCGCGAGTTCTATACGTACCGTCCGCGGACCGATCTGTGGGTGTTCCAACTCAATCTCGATCCGGCGACCGACGAGGCCGCCATCGAACTGCTTGGCCGCGTGCAGCACGACGGCCACATCCGCCGCAGCGTGCGGATCGGCGACGTGCTTTACGCCGTGTCGGAAAATACGGTGACGGCGCATGCGATCCTCGATCCGGCAACGCTGATCGCCAAGGTTCACTTCGGCCAGGAGCCAGTGGGTGTGCCGCTGGTCGCTACGCCCGAGGACGATCCGGTCGTGACGCTGGCTACCGAATCGCCGCACCTGGCCGCGCCGATCGTGCTCTCTGCCAGCGCCGGCGGCTCAACCTGGTCGCCCGGCGTCATCGGCTACCTCGAAACGAACGGTCTGCCGAACTCCACGAGCGGCGACGCCTCCGGCACAACGCCCCTGCTTGGCTGGAGCAACGTCAACCAGATCAAGCTCACGTTCAGCGAGGACATCGCCGTGGGGCAACAGGATCTCTCCGTCACGGGCGTGAACGTCGCTCAATACAACGTCGTCGGCTTCGCCTACGACGCCGACTCGCGGACGGCCGTTTGGACGCTCGACCAGGCACTTCCGGCCGACCACGTAACGGTGACGCTCGCCGACTCGGTGATCGACATGTCGGGCAACCGGCTCGACAGCAATCGCGATGGCGTCGCCGGCGGGCAATTCAAGTTCACGTTCGGCTCGCTTCCGGGCGATGTGAACGCCGACGGAACGGTCGACTCGGCCGATCTCGCCGCGACTCTCGCTGCCAGCTTCAGCCACGTGGGCAGCGACAAGTTCAGCCTCGCCGCCGACACCGACGGCGACGGCCTGATCTCCGTCCGCGACGCGATTGCCGTCCGCAACCGGCTCGGCGCGACGCTCGCGCCAATCACTCCGCCTGCCGCTATCGTCGCCACGGCGCCAGGAAGCTCGACCGAGTCGCCCGCGCGCCGCGTCCGCCGCGGCGATACCACGGCGACCGAGCAAGCCGAATCGGCGGCAGCCCAACGTTCCCGCCGGGTGCACCGCGAGGCGGTCCTCGCCGCGCCGGCAGTCGATCAGGCGCTTACCGGAGGTTCGCTCTCCGGCGGCGATCCGGCGGCTATGCGTTCGACGATTCGCCGCCTTGTGCGCCGTGTTTGACCGCGTTCAGCACGTGTCGAACAACTCTGGTTTGGGTGCAACTGCTGGCTTGTCCAGCAGTGTGATTCGCGAGGCGACGTGACGCGGCAATTCGCACTGCCGGACAAGCCAGCGGTCGTCCCCCCGCGCAATCTCGCCTCGCCCGAAACACTCCCGGCGCGATAAGATTCACTGCCCGCCCCTGCCGCGCGGCCGTCCCGTCGCCCTCGGAGTTTCGCCCCGTATGCTCACCGTCGTCCTGCTCACCATCTCCAACGTCTTCATGACCTTCGCCTGGTACGGGCATCTGAAGTACAAGGAAAGCCCCCTGTGGATCGCCATCGGCGCGAGCTGGCTCATCGCCCTGCTCGAATACTGCTTCCAGGTGCCAGCCAACCGGTTTGGCCACGGCTATTTCACGGCCGCCCAACTCAAAATCATCCAGGAAGTTATCACGCTCGTCGTGTTTGCCGGGTTTTCGGTCTTCTACCTCCGCGAGCAATTCCGCTGGAACTATGCCGTCGGGTTCGCGCTGATTCTCGCCGCCGTGGCCGTGGTTTTCGGCTTCAACGAAAAGTCGCCGACCGGGCAACCCGGTTCGACCACTCCGACGGCTTCGGCCGCGAGCGGGGCGTCGGAATCGCGCTAATCGCCAAAGCCGGCATGGCCTAGAATTGGAGGAAGCCCGTTCGCTCCGCTGCTTGCCGTCCGCATCCGTTGCGCGCTATGAGCCACGCCGCCGCCACTCTTCGCGCGCCTTCGCCGTGGATCATTTCGCCGGCATGGGACCTGGCCTACATCGTGGCGACGCCGCTGGCAATCGTGCCGCTGCTGCTGTGGCTCGAACGCGCCGTTTTCACGCCGACGCAGATTCTGCTGTTCGTCACCAGCTTCGCCACGCTCGCCCACCATCTGCCGGGCTTCATGCGGGCGTATGGCGACCGCGAGTTGTTCGCCCGCTTCCGCTGGCGGTTCTTGCTCGTGCCGCCGCTCGCCTTCGCTACGGCGGTCGCATTCCTGCCGCCGCCGTCGCTCATCGCGCGATTCGGCTTGCCCTGGGTGTCGTTCGACGGCTTGGAGCTTGCGCTGCTGCTCTGGGGCACGTGGCACGGCCTGATGCAGACGTTCGGATTCATGCGGATCTACGACCTGAAGCGCGGCGCCGGCGACGCCTGGACGGCCCGGCTCGACTTCTGGCTCTGTGCGATGCTGTTCGTCGCCGGGTTTGTGTTCTCCGACGCCCGCGTGTTCGGCTTGATGAACGTCGCGTGGCGATCCGGCGTGCCGATCGTCGGGCCGCAATGGCTTACGGCGGCGCGGTATGCCGTTGGCGCAGCGACTTGCATCGTGTTTCTCGCCTACCTCGCCGATATCGTCCGCCAGACGCGGCGCGAACGGGGGATCAGTTGGATCAAAATTGCCCTCGCCATCTCGACCGGCGGGCTGTATTGGTTCAGCGGCCGCGTGTCGACGAACCTCGTGATTGGCATCGCCATGTTCGAGGTTTTCCATGCGGTGCAATACTACGCAATCGTCTGGATCTACAACCGCCGGCTGGCCGAGCGGGTCGGCGAGCGGTTCGGCCTGTTGGGCTTCCTGTTCCGCGAGCGGTGGTCGATGTTGGGCTTGTACCTGGCATCGATCGCGGCCTACGGTTCGATCCGCTACTTTTCGGGCGCACCCGACGATACGGACCTGATCGCCCGCCACGCCGATTGGATCGCGCTCATCACCGCCGCGTTCAATACATCCACGCTGCTGCACTTCTACTACGACGGCTTCATCTGGAAGGTCAGCGACCGCAAGACCGCCGTGAATCTCGACGTGGCCGAAGGCGCATCGCTCGCCGACCGTTTCGTGCCGGGCGCAATTCATGCGGCGAAGTGGGGCGCGTTCTACGCCGCACTCGGCCTGCTCGTCTGGCTGCAATGGCAACGGACGCAAGAGACGCGCGCTTCGGGCGAGGGCGACGACCGGCGGGTGTATGCCGCACTTGCCCGCTGGACGCCCAACTTGCCCGAGGCCCAGATTCAAGCGGCGCAATTGGCGATTGAGTCAGGCAACTTCGATGCCGGCGTGAAGCTGGCCGAGAAGGCCGTTGCGCTTCGGCCCCGTTCGCACGAAGCGCACGCCACGTTCGGCGACGCCCAACTTCATGCCCGAGAGCCAATCGCCGCCACCGAGTCGTTTCGGCGGGCAGTCGCGCTCGCCCCCGACCGCTGGCGCTATCGCGCCAAGCTCGCCGAAGCGCTCCGCGACGCCGACGAACCCGAAGCCGCGCTCGACGAACTTCGGGAAGCGCGGCGAGCATTCCCGGACGAGCCAGGCCTGGTCAAGGAACTCGTCGCGATGCTTAACCTGCGTGCCGAACTGGCTCATCGGACCGGCGACGTTGCGGCCGCGCGCGTGTACTATGAGGAACTATTGGAAGTCGCTCCCGAAAACGCAGGGGCGCGGTTCCGCCTGGGCCAATTCGAGTTCGAGGCGGGCGATTTTCAAGCCGCCGCCGCAACGTTCCACCGGCTCGCCGACGCCGACCCCAAAGAACCGAAAGCCCGCATGATGCTCGGGGTCTCGCTCTTGGAGCTGGGCCAGACCACCGAAGCCGAATCGGCCCTCCGCGACGCCCTCGCGCTCGCGCCGAACGACGCCGACGTCCATTACAATCTCGCCCGACTTCTCGAACGAACGGGCCGCCCTGAGGAAGCCAGCAAGCACAGGGATGCGTTTCGGCGTCTTGAGGGGCCGCGGCCATAACGCGGCAACCACCCATTGTGGTGAGTTGCCGCCGGTCCCGCCGCGTTCGACAATGCCGAATTCCTGAGGGAACCAACTATCACTATCCGGAGCATCGCAATGTTTCGCACGCACCGCCCGATTCGCCTCGCCCTTGCGGCCATTATCGCGTTCGCCGTTTCGACTTCTGCCCGCGCCGCCGACGGCAAGGGAGATGTCTTCACCGACGCGGCGAAAGCCGGTCCGGATTATGCCATTCAAGGCGAGTACCAGGGCAAGGTCGGGGAGAACGAGCAGAAAGTCGGCGCGCAGGTCATCGCGCTCGGCGACGGCAAGTTCCACGCGGTGTTTTATCACGGTGGATTGCCCGGCGACGGCTGGTCGCGCGACGAAACGAAGGTCGAGGCCGACGGCAAGACGGAGGGCGACCAAACGAAATTCGAGAAGGACGGCAAGTCGGCGGTCATCAAAGGCGGCAAGATGAGCCTGATCCACGAAGGCGGCGAAGTCGTCGGCACGCTCGAAAAGGTCGAGCGCAAGAGCCCGACGCTCGGCGCGAAGGCGCCGGACGGCGCAAAAGTGCTCTTCGGCAAGGCCGGCGACGAAGCGAATTGGAACGGCGGCAAGGCAACCGACGACGGGCTGCTCCGCGTCGGCAGCGACACGAAGGAGAAGTTCGGCGATTGCACGCTCCATATCGAGTTCCGCACGCCGTTCCAACCGAAAGCCGGCGGACAAGGCCGCGGCAACAGCGGCGTCTACCTCAACAGCATGTATGAGTTGCAAGTGCTCGATTCGTTCGGTCTTTCGGGCGAGAACAACGAGTGCGGCGGCTTCTATTCGATCAAGGAGCCGAGCGTCAACATGTGCTTTCCGCCGCTGGCGTGGCAGACTTACGACATCGAGTTCACGGCGGCGAAGTACGAAGGCGACAAAAAGGTGAAGAACGCCCGCGTCACGGTAAAGCACAATGGCGTGACGATCCACGACGATCTGGAGTTGCCGCGCGGAACGCCGGGCCGCATCGGCGAGGGCCCCGGTCCCGCGCCGTTGTTCTTCCAAGACCACGGCAACCCGGTCGTGTATCGCAACGTCTGGATTGTCGAAAAGAAGGGTTAGGACGACGGGGCGCGAACCCGCGCTCTTTGGTTCGCGTACATTCGGGTATGCGAACGAGTCAAGTCGTAAGTGAATCCGATTTGGGACGGCCGATGGGCAAAGTCTGCCTGCGCCGGGCGGCATTTTGCCTTGGGATCGCGCTCGCGACCGTTGGCGGTTGCTCGGCGTCGAATACTGGCGACTCCGGCAAACCCGACTACGAGGCGTTGCGAATTGAGCTTCAAACGCGCCTCGCGTCCTTTGATGGCTGGTCGACGCACGACGACGGATACACGGAGATCCATGCCGAACAAGATCGGCGAGCCCGCGTTGAGAACCTGCTATGGCGCTCATTCACGTCGAAGTCAACGGGCACGACGGTTCGTCTGACGCTGGTGGGTGGGCATCGCCGAGACGTTCATCGGTATGTGCCGTCCACCGGTATCTGCTTGGACATGAGGCATCTCAACCTCCGAAACGGGGCTGTCACCGCGAAGGAAATGGCGCCTCGCTATCGATACGACGAATTCAAGTTAGTCTCCGTTACGACAAGCGGCGGCGCCGAGTTCCGTTTCACGGCCTGCCGGAAGCGTAGTCCCGACGATCCAAAGCCCCAATTGTTGCTCATGGCGAGCACGCTCGACGG
Source organism: Planctomycetota bacterium (assembly GCA_003576845.1). GTDB lineage: Bacteria > Planctomycetota > Planctomycetia > Pirellulales > PLA5 > PLA5. The sequence goes on along the minus strand of QEVJ01000056.1, from coordinate 6,402 downwards.
CGCTTGGACACCAAATCGAACACGCGCTTTGTTCGGTGCAAGTCCACAAAACACATACGGATTTGTCGTTCACTTTGAAGTCGACGCGATGAGTGCGGAAGGGACGACAGCTCTTTCTTCGGAAGCAGAGCAGTTGATTGCCAAAGCGATGAACCGCCTGAATTCCGTCGCATTCGATAGCGCCCCATCGATCGGCGTCGCAGACGAAAAAAGCTAACCGGCATATCCGCGCGGATGCGACTTGTGCCAGCGCCAGGCCGTATCGACGATCGGTTCGATTTGAGTGTACTTCGGCTTCCAGCCGAGGGTTTCCCGCGCAAGCGACGAGTCGGCGACGAGCTCCGGCGGGTCGCCGGGGCGGCGCTGGCCGATTTCGACGGGAATTGCGTGGCCGGTGACGCGGCGGCAGGCGTCGATCACTTGCCGAACGCTCGTGCCGCGGCCGGTGCCGAGGTTCAGCTTGAGGGCGACGCCCTCGTGAAGTCGGTCGAGTGCGGCCAGGTGTGCAGAGGCCAGGTCGTCGACGTGGACGTAGTCGCGAATGCACGTGCCGTCGGGCGTCGGGTAGTCGTCGCCGAAGATCGTTAGCTTTTCGCGTTGGCCGAGGGCGACTTGCAGGACGATCGGAATCAGGTGCGACTCGGGATCGTGGTCTTCGCCCAGATCGCCGTCGGGCGTCGCGCCGGCGGCGTTGAAATAGCGGAGCGCGGCATAGCCGAAGCCATACGCGGCCGCGTAGTCGGCGAGCGCGTGCTCGACGACGAGCTTCGAGAAGCCGTAGGGATTGATCGGCCGCTGGGGAAAGTCCTCGCGGATCGGCATTTTTTCCGGTTCGCCGTAGGTGGCCGTCGTGCTCGAAAAGACAATGCGCCGGACACCGCTCGCCCGCATCGCTTCCAAAAGCGACAGGCTGCCGAGGACGTTGTTCCGGTAGTACATCGCCGGATCGGCGACCGACTCGCCGACGAGCGCGTATGCGGCGAAGTGCATGACGGCGTCGATTTGCCGAGCCACCATGACGCCGGCGAGTTTGGCGGTGTCGGCCAGTTCTCCCTCGATCAAACGGCCGGCGGGGACGGCTTCGCGATGGCCGCGCGAGAGGTTGTCGTAAATCCAGATTTCGTGTCCGGCGCGGGCAAGCCAGCGCGCAGCGTGGCTGCCGACGTACCCTGCGCCGCCGGTGACGAGAATGTTCACGCGAAGCTCCTGATCCGAGTGAGATGAGTCGGCATGGACGATTCCTCGCACGCCTGAGTCAAGCCGCCGAGGCATAGCGAGACGACCGTGGCAATCGCCTCGCTCATAAAGACGGCTTTACGACAGAGCTTTCCAGACTTTCGGCGGCGACATGGGGAGCTCCGTCATGCGTTTGCCCGTCGCGCGGTAGATCGCATTGGCGATCGTCGCCGGCGGCGGAACGATCGGCGTCTCGCCGACCCCGCGGACGCCGTAGGGATGCGTCGGGTTCGGCACTTCGACGATGATCGTCTCGATCATCGGCACATCGAGAGCCGTCGGCATCCGGTAATCGAGGAAGCTGTGATTGCGCATGCGGTGGTCGGCGTCGAAGAAATACTCTTCATTGAGCGCCCAACCGATCCCTTGGACGGCGCCGCCTTGCATCTGGCCTTCGACGTAGCTCGGATGAACCGCTTTGCCGGCGTCTTGGATGGCCGTGTAGCGGAGGACGGTCGCCTTGCCCGTTTCCGGGTCGACTTCGACGTCGGCGATGTGGACGCCGAACGCGTTCGTGCTGCCTTCGGGCGAGACGGTCGCGCGGCCAACGACGGGTCCGCCGGTATGCGTGAGGTTCGCGGCGAGCTCCTTGAACGACATCCGCTTCCCGTTCGCCTGGTAGACGCCGTCGGTGCACGAAACTTGGTCGCGGTTGCATTCCCAGAGAATCGCGGCCCGCTCGCACATCTGCCGCTCGATATCGAGACCGCATTCGTAAGCGGCCAAGCCCGTGGCGAACGTGACGCGGCTGCCGCCGGTGACGTCGGTGTAGCCGACGCTGTCGGTGTCGCCGACGTGGGGATTGACGTCTTCGGCGCGGATGCCGAGCGTTTCGGCCAGTTGCATGGCGATGCTCGTGCGCGTGCCGCCGATGTCGGTCGAGCCTTCGATGAGCGTGACCGTGCCGTCGGCGTTGACGTTCGCGGCGCAACTCGACTTGAGACCGATGTTGAACCAGAAACCGGCGGCGAGGCCGCGGCCGCGGTTCTTACCCGCGAGCGGCGACTTCCAGTGGGCGCTGTTCTTCGCGGCTTCGAGACATTCGACGAGACCGACGCGCGGATAGACCGGGCCGTCGACGCGCCGCGTGCCCTCTTTCGCCGCGTTCTTGAGGCGGAACTCGATCGGATCGAGCTTGAGCTTCTCGCACAGCTCGTCGATTACTTGCTCGCACGCAAACGCCGCCTGCGTCGCGCCGGGCGCGCGATACGCCTGCGTCTTGGGCTTGTTATTGCACACGTCGTAGCCGTCGACCATCGCATTCGGCAGGTCATAGCAACTGAAAATGCACATGCAGCCGGGACCGATCATTCCGCCCGGAAATGCGCCGGCGTCGTAGGCCAGATACGCTTCGCCGGCCACGAGCGTGCCGTCGTTCTTCGCCCCAAGCTTGACGCGGACATACGAACCGGGCGTGGGACCGGTGCCCTCGAACACGTCGGCGCGGGTCATCGTGATCCGCACCGGCCGACCCGACTTTCGCGACAGAATCGCCGCGACCGGTTCGAGATAAACCGCGATTTTACCCCCGAAACCGCCGCCGATCTCGCACGGAACCACCGTCACTTGCGAAACGGGGATTTGCAGCAGTTCCGCCGTTTGCTGCCGGGCGGTGAACGCGCCTTGCGTGGCCGTCCAGATCGTCACGCGGCCGTCGGCGTTCCAGTGTGCCGTCGAGGCGTGCGGCTCGATGTAGCCTTGGTGGACGCTGGCCGTGCGGAACTCGCGTTCGACGACGACGTCGGCTTGCTTGAAACCGGCAGCGATGTCCCCTTTCTCGAAGTGCAGGTGCGTCGCGACGTTCGTCGGCTTGTCGCCGCGTTTGCCCATCGAATCGGTGCGGAGGTCGTCGTGCAACAGGGGCGCGTCGGGCTTCATCGCGTCGAGCACCCACGTGACGGCGGGCAGCGGTTCATACTCGACCTTGATGAGCCGGAGCGCTTCGTCGGCGATGTGCGGCGAGCTGGCGGCGACCGCGGCGACCGCGTGACCTTTGTAGAGCACCTTGCCGTGGGCCAGCAGGTTCGCGCCTAAGTGGGCAAGGTTCACGCTCCCTTCGCCGAGGTTGGCGACTTTATCCTTGAGGTTCGGGAAGTCGGCGCCCGTGGCGACTGCGTACACCCCCGGCAGCTTTTCGGCGGCGCTGGTGTCGATCGACTTGATTTTCGCGTGTGGGTGCGGGCTGCGGAGGATCTGCCCGTAGAGAAGACCGGCTAGTTGGAAATCGGCCGTGTAGATCGCGCGGCCGGTCACCTTATCGACGCCGTCGTGGCGGATGGGACGGGTGCCGAGGACTTTGAATTTGCGCTGGTCGGGCTTGGTGGTGTCGGTGGACATTGGGATTCGGGATTCGGGATTCGGGATTCGGGATTCGAGATTCGGGATTCGGGATTCGGGATTCGGGATTCGGGATTCGGGAAGAGTGGGCGATGGGCAGTGAGTAGCAGGCGGGCGTCGCTGCGCGACGCTTTGAACGTCATATTCACGGTCCACTGTTCACTGCCCACTATCAACTCTCTACTGCCCACTAATCTACCGCCTCCGGCCTCCGGCCTACAGCCTGCTTTCTCGCCCGTCGATGCCGCCGGTGGCTGCGAAGGTGGCAAGGGCCTCGCGCGTGGCGGCGACGTCGTGGACGCGGAGGATTTGCACGCCCTGGACGGCCAGCGCGAGCGAGACGCCGAGCGTGCCGAACGTTCGGTCCCGCGCGGAGTCGCCCAGAACTTTGCCGATGAACCCCTTGCGCGAGTGGCCGACGAGAACGGGCTGGCCTAACTCGTGAAACCGCCAGCAATTGGCGGCGAGCGTCAGGTTGTGCCGGTGGGTCTTGCCGAAGCCAATGCCGGGGTCGAGGCAAATCCGCTCGCGATCGATTCCAGCGGCGACCAGGGCGTCGCGGCGCTCCCGAAGGTAGCTGAGAATCTCGCCGACCACGTCGATGTACGTCGGGCTGTCTTGCATGGTTTGCGGCGTTCCCTGCATGTGCATCGCACAGAGGCCACATCGAGCCTCGCGTACGACGGCGAGCATCCCAGGATCGCCGGAGAGCGCGGTTACGTCGTTGAGGATTTCGCACCCAGCGGCAAGGGCCTCGCGGGCGACGCGGGCTTTGGAAGTGTCGATGGAGACGGTCGGCGGCGCCGCACTGGCTGAGCCAGTACCACCCTTGGCCGAGCGAGTGGCACTCAACAACGCTTCGACGACGGGCATCACGCGGCGGAGTTCTTCATCGGCGTCGACCGGCGTGCTGTAAGGTCGCGTGCTCTCACCGCCGATGTCGAGGATGTCGGCCCCTTCGTCGAGAAGCCGGCGAGCGTGGTCGACGGCGGCTTGCGGCGAGAAAAACCGGCCGCCGTCGGAGAAACTGTCGGGCGTGCAATTGACGATGCCCATTACCAGCGGCACGCAGCCAAACTCCAGCCGCCGCGTGCGAAGCTGCCAAAAGGCGGCGCGGATCGGGAATCGCTCGGCGAGGACGGCGGTCGGCGCGTTCGACATGCGAGCATTGTAACGCGCTCTGCCGAGCGCGGCACGCCGCGTCGCTGTCATTCTGACAGGCAAGCAACGGGTTTTGCGCTTCGCGGATTGTCACTTTGACAGTGGGGATTGGCCGAGAATTCCAGGGAAACTGGGCCGACATTTACGGAGAAGTGTCGCGACGTCTTTGCAAGTTCTCATCTGAATTCGGTTTGCGTTAAGGCGGGCCGCGGCGAGGTGGCGAACGCCGCGGCGGTGGGAACGATTGGCACGGTGGTTGCTTTTCGTGCCGTACATCGCGGAGCCGGCATCGTGTGGGTTGCCGCGAAGGTATTCGGTACACGTCGAATTGAGGAGGGTGTCGTTATGGTACGCACTGCGTGTCGGCCTCGTTGGTCTGCGGTGGTTGGCAAACCGTTCTCGGCGTTTCCGCGCGAGGTGAACGAGATGATCGAGCAGTTCTTCGGTCCGTCGGCGGCCAATGGCTCGACGTGGTTCGCGCCACTGTCGCTGTGGGAAGAGGAGGGCAATTTCTTCGTCGACGTCGACCTGCCCGGCGTCGCGGCCGACGCGGTCGAGATCACGGTCGAGAAGAGCCAGTTGAAGGTCGCCGCCGAGCGGAAGGCGCCGGAAGGCGAGCGGCAGTATCAGCATCAGGAACGGACGTTCGGCCGCGTCGAGCGGACGCTCGTGCTGCCGGAGAGCGCCGATCCCGATTCGATCGAAGCCGAGCTCAAGGACGGCGTGCTGCACGTCAAGTTCGGCAAGCGGGCGGAGGCGCAACCGAAGAAGATCGCGGTCAAATCGACCTAGCGCATTTGCCGTGTCGCAACGATACCGTGGTGTTCCGGGCGACGAGAAGCGTGATGCTCCTCACCGCCCGGTTGCTTTTTCTGTGGGTAGAGAACTTCACGCCCGAAAATGCCGTCACACTCATTGGCACGTCGACTTGCGTCGCATTTCGTGACACGCACGAGGAGCGTTTGCTTGTTGACGTCGCGTCCCAGAAGACGTAAGGTGGCAGGAACATCAGTTCGGCCAGCCCCGCAATATGACGGTCCGTAATATGGCGCGCAACAAGAATCGTTCCTCAAACGATCGAGCCGATCGTCACGGAGTATCAACTGCATCGCCTGATGTGTTGCGGTTGCGGCGAATCGACGTGTGCGGAACTGCCCGACGGCGTGCCGACGAGCACCGCGGGGCCGCGGTTGGTCGCGCTCACCGCGATGTTGATGGGCTGTTTCCGCCAATCGAAGCGCCGCGTGGCGCTGTTTCTCGAACAAATTCTCGGCCAGCCGTGCTCGCCTGGCTGGGTGGTGAAATTGCAGCATCAAACTACCGCGGCGCTGCGGCCCGGATATGAACAGCTTGCCGCGCAGTTGCCGGCGCAAGCGCACGTCTCGCTCGACGAAACGCCGAGCAAGGAAGGCCCGACGAAGACCTGGCTGTGGACGTGCGTGGCCAAGCAGTTCACCGTGTTTGCGCTGCGCGCGACGCGCGTGCGTCGTGGCGGAACTGCTCGGCGAGACGTTCGGCGGCGTGGTCACCTGCGATCGGGCGAAAGCCTACTTTGCGGTCGGCGCGACGGGCCGCTTGCAATGGTGTTGGGCGCACTTGAAACGCGATTTTCAAGGACTTACCGACGGCGCGGACCCGCGGGCGAAGCGGCTCGGCCACGACCTGATG
>QEVJ01000240.1 GCA_003576845.1 Planctomycetota bacterium | reverse complement strand
CTGCCTGGGCCGCGAGTCTGTTCGTCAATGTCGCGCTGCTCGTCGGCCTGGCCGTCTTCGGCTGGCCCGAAGAGCCGCCCAAGCAGATCGTCACGTACATCGAGCCCGAAGAGGAACTCCCGCCCGAGGAAGAAATCACGCTCCCGCAAGACTTCGCCTTCTCCGACCAGCCCGTCGAAGAAGTCGGCGCGCAGAGCATCGACGGCACGACGATGGCCGAGTCGCTCGCTCCGGTCCTGGCCGACGTTTCCGAAGCGCCCACGCCGCCCACGCCGGTCGAAACCGCCCTCGTCAGCGACGCGACGTTCGAGTTTCGCGAAGAAGTCATCGCCGAAGCCAAGGGCCTCAAACAGAGCGACCGCCACATCGTCAAGGGCGCCGCCGGCGTGGGCACGACCGGCGCGATGGGCGCGATCGACCGCATCACCCACGAAATCTATCTCTCGCTCCAACAGCGCAAAACCCTCGTCGTCTGGGCGTTCGACGCCACGGTCAGCCTCTCGCAGCAGCGCCGGCAACTCCACGACCGGATGGATCGCATCTACGAGGAACTCGGCGTCATCGAAGCATCCGGAAATCCCGCCTTCGCCAAGCACGACGACAAACCGCTGCTCACGAGCGTGTACGCCTTCGGCGACAAGGTCGAGTCGCAGATTCAACTCCCGACCGACAACCTGGCCGAGATCAAGCTCGCGATCAAGAACATCCCGATCGACCGCAGCGGCAAAGAAAAGGCGTTCGAGGCCATCTACACGGCCGCCGACGGCGCGAAGCGGTACGCCAACGACCGCAACGTGATGATCGTCGTGTTCACCGACGAAGTCGGCGACGACCAGAACCGCGTGGACGACACGATCAGGCTCTGCCGCAAGTTTCACATGCCCGTGTACGTCGTCGGCGTCCCCGCGCCGTTCGGCCGCGGCGAAACCGAAATGAAATGGGTCGATCCCGACCCGGCCTACGATCAAACCGCCCAGTGGGGCCGCGTCAATCAGGGCCCCGAGTCGCGCCTCCCCGAAATCGTCAAGCTCCACTTCGTCAATGCCCCCGCCGACGATCCGATGGACTCGGGCTACGGTCCCTACGCCCTCACGCGGCTCGCGGTCGAAACCGGCGGCATCTACTTTTCCGTCCACCCGAACCGCGACATGCGCCACGCGGTCAGCCGCGAAGAAACCGCCAACCTCTCGGCCCACCTCAAATACTTCTTCGATCCCGACGTGATGCGGAAGTATCGGCCCGACTACGTCTCCGACGCCGAATATCAAAAGCTCCTCAACGAAAACAAAGCCCGCCAGGCGCTCGTTCAAGCCGCGCAAACGCCGAATTGGATCACGCCGCTCTCCGGTCCCGCGCTCCACTTCCCGAAGCGCGACGACGCGGACCTCGCCCGCCGGCTCACCGAAGCGCAAAAAGGCGCCGCCAAGCTAGAACCGGTAATCGGCAACTTGTACCAAACGCTCAAGATCGGCGAGTCGGATCGGCCGAAGCTCGATGGCCCCCGCTGGGAAGCCGGCTACGACCTGGCGATGGGCCGCGTGCTCGCCGCCAAGGTCCGCACCGAGGCGTACAACGCCATGCTCGCCAAGGCTAAGACGATGAAGTTCAAGAATCCCAAGAACGACACGTGGGATCTCGAACCGGCCGACACGATCGAAGTCGGCAGCGCCCTCGAAAAAGACGCCGCCAAAGCCAAGGAATATCTCAACCGCGTCGTCGGCGAACATCCCGGCACCCCCTGGGCCATGCTCGCCGCCAAAGAACTCGAAACGCCGCTCGGCTGGCAATGGAAAGAGCGCTACACGGGCGTCAACGCTCCGCGTCCGCCAATGGGCAACGGCGCCCCGCCGCCACCCAGCGACGACAAGGCAAACGTCATGAAAAAACCGCCCCCCAAACGCCCGCCCCCGCCGCTGTAACAGGCCACAGGCCAGAGGCGAAAGGGCGCGTAGGTCAGGCCAAGCGGCAACAGACGCCGCCATTCTCGAACGACACAACCCGCGCCGGCCTGACGGAATCGCCCACCGCCAGCGAAACCAACGTAGCCATCACTCTCCGAATGATGGCGCGTCGCCGCGAGATCTCGCTCGCCGTGGCACGTCAACTCTCGATTCGATGGTGACACCGTGGACGCGATCACCGTTCAAGCCCGAATCCGCCTCGCCATCAAGTTGGCGCTCGCCGCAGCCATATACGTCCCCATCCTGGGCATCCTCTGGCCGCTCTTCTTCGGCCGGCCGGACTTCGCCGCCATCTGCGATTGGCTCAAGGACCAGCATCTCGCGCCCGGCGTTCACGAGGGCATCGAACTGCCATTCCCTCACGCCCATTGCGCCGACGGCGGCAAGGTGGACGTCGTGATATCAAATGACGGCGAAATCACCATCCTGCTCAAAACACACGTCGGCTGGAAGCAAAACTACCAAGGCTACGTCTACAGCACGCAGTCGCTCGGTTTCTGGGGCGACTACTACGGCCGCGCATGCATATTATTTACCGAGCATGAACAACCTGTTGTCTCCCGAGTGATCGACGATCAGACCTAGCACCAAGCACGCCGCCAATCCACCCCAGGCGAACACCGGCGAATAGAGCCTCGCCTCGCGCGGCAACCGTAGCGCCGCCAGGTTCGTAATGCCGTAATAGATCAGCACCGTAAACGCGCTAAACGACCACGTCGTCTTCACGCTGCCCAGGAGCGTCAGGCCGGCAATGATGATCGTCACCACGACGACCGCCACATACGGCGTCGTCTTCGCCGCGTTGAGCCGCGCCGTCGCCGCCGGCATGTCGCCCCTCCGCCCCATTGCCAAAAGCACGCGCGACAAACCGAGAATCAAGTTCAAGAGCACGCCGAGCATCGCCGCCATCGCGCCGATCGCCACGAACCGCGCCACGCCCGGCCGCCCGAACGACTCCGCCACCACGGCCAGCGGCGCGACCGCCTGCGACGCCGCGATCGACGTCGACTCCGCCATCGCCGCCGAACCCGCCGCGCCCACGCCGACCGCCGCCACCGCGACATACACGGCCGCCGAAACGCCGAGCGTCGCCAAAATCGCCAGCGGAATCGTCCGCCGCGGTTCGCGAACCTCCTCGCCCAGCGTCGAGATCCGCCCGTAGCCCGTGTACGCCACGAACATCAAGGCCGCCGCGTGCAACAGCGCCGCCGGTCCCTCGGGCAAGAAGGGCCGCAAGTTCTCGCCGCCGGCCGCCGCCGCGGGAATACCGCTCACTACGAACGCGAAGAGCGCCAACAGCGAAACCGATACGACCGCCGCGTTGAATCGGCTCGACTGCTTCACGCCCGAGAGCACGACGAGTCCCAGCGCGACCACGATGCCGAACGCGGTCGCGACGAGTGCCGTCCGATCGGCCACGCCGAACGCTTCGAGCAGATAGCCTGAAAATCCGAGCGCCGCGGTCGCCGCCGACGCGGATTTCGCCGCCAGAAACAGCCATCCCGCCGTGAATCCCAGCCACGGCCGCAGATAGCGATAGCCATATTCGTACGAACCGCCGCTCACGGGATGATTCGCCGCCAGTTGCGCGCTCGACAGTGCGTTACAAAGCGCAACAACGGCCGCCAGCGCGATCGCCAGAATCACCGCCGGCCCCGCGATGCCCGCCGCGATCGCGATGCTCACGAACACCCCGGTCCCGACGATCGAGCCGAGTCCCATCAGCGTCGCCCCAAGCACGCCCACGTCGCGGCGGAGCACGGCATGTTTCGGCGGCCCTTCCGTCGCGAGGGGATGCGGAGTCGACATGGAAACCTTTCCGATCGTATGACTCCTGCGAATGCTCGGACCTCACTTCGGCCAATCCGGTTTGGGATCGAAGTTAATGACCCGAGCTTCCGGCTCCTTGGGAATTTGCGGGTGAAGGAACGGTTTATCCACGGCCTTGTGGCACGAGTAGCATCCTTCGACGGTAAAGCGATAGGCTTTCTCGAATGCCTCCGTGTCGCGCGCCTTGATCGAGTCCTCCAATTGCTTGAGCGGACTGTTCTCGACGGCTTGCAGAATCTTTTCGAGTTCGATCGTCTGCCCCGCGTTGTCTTTGCGGACCGGAATGATCCGCACCGCCCACCGCAAGTGCGACTTGGTCTCGGCACAATAGAAGTTCGCCAAATCCCAATGCTCGTTCTGGCCCGCGAACCAGAGATTCGAGAAATGGTAGGCGACGTCCGCCATCGCGTGCGACTGATCCGGAAGCCGGCCCTTGATCGTCTCGATCTCCGCCGCCAGTGCCGCGAGGTCGGGCGTCGGCGCTGTCTGCTGCGGTTGCTGAGCAATGACCCGCGACGGCGAATGTTCCAGCAGCGCGTAACTCGCCGCCCCCGCCGCGGCGCCCGCAAAGAAAACGGCCCAAAACCGCCGCGGCCAAATGCCTGCCACGAGATGAGATCGCATCGCGAGATTCCCTATGCAAAAGCGACGAGGCTGCGTAGCATGAGCGTCGATTCTAAGCTGCTCATATCGCTTGTCAATATCGAAGGTCGATATCATGGCGGACCTCGTCCTCCGGCGGATGCTGCTCGGCTTCATGCGGCTCCACGTCCTCTACCACGCCGACAAAGAACCCACCTGCGGCACGGAATTGATGCACGAACTCCGCGAGCACGGCTACGACGTCGGCCCGGGAACGCTCTACCCCATGCTTCGTGAGCTGCTCGAAGCCGGCCACCTCGCCTGCGAAGCGAGAACCGTCGCCGGCAAACGCCGCAAGAACTACCGCGCCACCGCCGGCGGCCGCCGCCTGCTCGCCGCCGCGCGCGAAAAGCTGACCGAACTCGTCGACGAAATCGTCCACGACCGCGACGCAATGAAAATGCGCCGCGGCCGCGGCGAAAATGCGGGCCGCGCGAAAGGTGGCCGGAAGAAATCGCGCCGCGAATCCTGAGGACGCGCCGCCATGCTGCTGTTCAAGAAAAAGTTTCTGCCCGCCATTTGCTCCGGCGAGAAGACGCAAACGGTCCGCCTCTGGCCCTATCGCCGGATGCGGCCCGGACAGCGCAGCTACATTCCCGGCGCCGGCTACATCGAAGTCACCGCCGTCGACGAAGTGACCCTCGACGGCCTCACCGACCAGGACGCGCGGCTCGACGGCTTTCCGACGGCCGTCGCCCTGCGTGCCGAAATCGATACCATCTACGAGAACGACCGCAAAGCCCAGCACCGCGTCTATCGTGTCCGCTTCCAACTTCTCGATGCCGCCGGACAAGAAGCTTGCCGCGTGGAGAAGGAACGCAGAAAACGCGCCGGGAAAGATGCTCCGCCCAAGCCGCCAAACCATAGCAACCGTAGGGTGGGTCGAACGAAGTGAGGCCCACCAACATCGGAGAAGAATTGTGAATCGTAAGTGGTGAATCGTGAATTGTGAATGACGAATCGCACGCGACCACCCGCCGCCTTCCGCACATTCACCACTCACAATTCACCACTTACCATTCACAACTCCACGTCGCGCCGCCGGTGGGCCACGCTTCGTTTGCCCCACCCTATGCCGCCCGCCGCATCTCGCGTTTGAGCGCCTTACGCTCCGCCTTGCTGAGCTGCGATTGCTGCGGCGGCGTCGGCGTGGCCCGGCCGCCGAACGTGAGCGTCGCGGCCAGGCTCGATGCATTCGCCGAAGTTGGCCCTGGTTTCGCCGGCGCCGACTGAGGCGTAGGCATCGGCGCCTTGACGCGCTGCGGCTCGGGCTTCTTCGCCTCTGCCGATGCCGTCGAATCGCTCTCGGCCTGCACCGACTCGGCGGTCTTGGTCTTCTTCTTTTTCTTCCGCGATCGAAGCAATCCCGAAGCGTCGAGCACCACGTGCCGCGCGTGCCAGCTCATCGACATCGCCAGGCACCACGCCGCCGCGAGCGAACATCCGCCGACCGCAAGACCGGCCGCGAGCGGTCCGGCAATCGCGCCGCCGCCGAGCCGCAGCGCTTCGCCCGCCGCCCAGACCGCGGTCGCCAGGCCAAACCAAACCGTCGACGTCCGGCATTCGCGCATATCGAGCACCAGCCGCACACCGATCGTCAAAGCCGCCAGCAAGCACGGCATCGCCCACCACAAGAATCCGCCGGCCGGACCGGTCCAACGAAACTCCGCAGCGCCACCCGCGCGTAGCGCGTCGCGCAGCCCGGCCACACTGTCGACGCTCATCGCCAACATCCACGCCGCCGCCCAAATCCAGATGCGATAGCCACCGCGATAATCGTCGGTCCGATGCCGCCGCACGACGTAAACGAGCACCGCGCCCACTGCCGCCGCCGCCAACATCGCCGAACGAACCCAGCCCGCAAGCGAGTCGCCAGCCAGCGTGTCGAAAGCCCGCGCGACTTCCGCGGAAATGGCCCGTTCCGGCCGACGCGTGGCCCAATGTCCCGCGAGCAGCAAGGAGACCACCGCGAAACCGGACGCCGCGACGACGTTCTGCCAAAGCCGGCGCGTCGGAACCACGTCCACGAGCCGCGGCTGCCGCTCGGGCCGCCCCGCTTCCGCATACCGCCGAGACCGCCGCGAGCGCGCAGACCGCTCCTCCGACGGCGCCATCGAGCGCATCGCCACGCTTGCCGCAATCGACTCATCGCTCCGCACCCGGCGGCGACGCTCGTTGCTCTGTCCAGGCGCGCGGAATTCCATATCCCACAAGTTCGGCGCGCCGGGCAAGCGCACTCCAGCGCGTGCGAAAACGCTTTGCGATTGCAAGTTCGCGCCGGATAATTGCAAACTCCCGCGAACCCACGCAACCCAAGACGCCCTGAAAACAAAGGCAATCCACGTAGGGTGGGTCGAACGAAGTGAGGCCCACCAAGGCAAAACGCAGCTTTGCCGAATCGCGAATCCCGAATCCCGAATCCAACAAAAAAAGCTCCACCGTCGCCGGCAGGGCTTTTTTCGTGCTATCCCGTCTCGTCCGCCGCTCGAGCGACTAATCGTTCAAGTGGCCCGCCGTGTTCAACGTAATCTGCCCCGTCGCTGGGTAGTAGAGCCACCCCCCGTTCGCCGTCGCCGCCGACGGCGGCCATTCCGTCGCCGTCTCGACGTAGTTCTTTTTGTCGTACGGATTGTTCGGAATCGAAATCATGTACGGCCCGAGCGGGAAGCTCGCGCCCGTCCCAATCGTGCCCGCCGCGTTCGTATTGCTGTAAAGTTGCGGCAGCGACGGCTGACCGTCGGCATCGTTGGCAATCGTCGGGTAGGAGCCCGCGTGCTCCGTCCGGTAAAGCTGAACCTGGCTCCGCATGGTGTGCAAATTGTAAGCGGCGGCCGCGTCTTGCGCGTCCTGGCTCGACGACGTGAACTGCGGGATGATCGTCGCCGCCAGCACGGCCATGATCACCACCACGATCAACACTTCGATCAGCGTAAAACCCGATTTACGAAAGCTGTTTCTCATCGATAGCACCCTATGGAATGACGAGCAAAGCACGAGAACGCGAACCAACCACCGAATCCGGCGCGCCGTTCTCAACCGCCCCACGAACGACGCCAACGGTGCGCGACGCACACCGCCTTACATGTACCTAGTTCGCAGAATTGGGGTGGTCAAACCAGATTCGCCCCAATTCGCGGGCCAAGGCAACGCCGGCAACTCGCCGCGCCCATCGCCGCAAGAACGCCGCACCTTCGCCCGCTTCGCCGCGCGCCAAACCTTCTCCAACCGCTACGGCCCATCCGGCGCGCCGCAATCGGCCCATCCCCGCCAAGCCCGACCGTGCGCGCGACCGCGCGTACCACGCTTTCCGGAACATCCGCACGCCATTGGTTCTACGGCGAATTCTTTGCAAGCTTTGCATCTATTCCACTCGGGCTATCTCAAGCCGCTTCCCCAGTTTGTCGATATTTGAGGCTATTCGGCAGCAGTTTCCGGTAGGCTGCGCCGGCCGCGTTGCCGCCACACAACGCGGCCTCTGCGCAATCTGCGGAAACTCGGCTAACGAAATCCTTCTGTAACGGCCGAACAAATTGCATGGCGTGCTCGGCTATTTTGACCACCCCCCCCACCTTCAGAGTCCACGTAAAGGAGGCAGGAGCATGAAAGCCTTGCTGGGTGTGCCGCTCGTGGCGATTGCGATGATCGCCCTGGCGGCCGACACGGCGAGCGCCGGCTACCTCGGCGCCGCCCGATTCGGTCGTGGCAGTTGCTGCTGTGAAGAGCACTGCTACACCGTCATGAAGACCTGTAAAAAGGTCGTGTACGAGAAGCAGGACGTCACTTGCTACAAGACGGTCAACGAAACCGTCTACGAAGACAAAGTGATCGACTGCGTCAAGTACGTTAACGAAACGCACTACAAGGACTGCGAGTACACGGTCTGCAAGCCGGTGTACGAAACGCACGAAAAGGAGTGCACCTACACCGTCTGCAAGCCGGTGTGGGAAACCAAGACCCGCAACATTTGCTACACGGTCTGCAAGCCGGTCTGGGAAACCAAGACCCGTGACATCTGCTACACAGTCTGCAAGCCGGTGTGGGAGACCAAGACCCGTAACATTTGCTACACGGTCTGCAAGCCGGTTTGGGAAACCAAGACCCGCGAAGTCTGCTACACGGTCTGCAAGCCGGTGTGGGAGACCAAGACCCGTAACATCTGCTACACGGTCTGCAAGCC
>QEVJ01000239.1 GCA_003576845.1 Planctomycetota bacterium | reverse complement strand
TAGGCGACGCTCTCGGGCGGAGGGATCGCATTCCCTGCCCCGTTTGTCGCGTCCGGCGCGAGAACAATATGCCCACGATCAACCAGTTGGTTCGCAAAGACCGCAAGCCCCGGCGGACGTTCAGCAAGTCGCCGGTGTTGGATAAGTGTCCGCAGAAGCGCGGCGTGTGTCTGCTCGTTCGGACGATGACGCCCAAGAAGCCGAACTCGGCCCTCCGGAAGATCACCCGCGTGCGGCTCTCGAACGGCAAGGAAGTGACGGTTTACATCCCCGGCGAAGGCCACAGCTTGCAGGAACACTCGATCGTCCTCGTCCGCGGCGGCCGTGTTCGCGACTTGCCCGGCGTTCGCTATCAGGTCGTCCGCGGCGCGCTCGATACGCTCGGCGTTCAGAACCGCAAGCAATCCCGCAGCCGCTACGGAGCCAAGAAGAGTTAGTGAACGGTAGCGTTAGAGGACAGCGGACATTGGACAGTGTTTTCGGTGGGCACAGCCCGCCCTACTATCGGGATCAGTCATGGGTCGTATCACAGGCAGCAAGAAATACCTCCGGCCGGACCCGGTTTATGGGTCGGTCCTCGCCAGCAAGTTCATCAACTGCTTGATGTGGGACGGCAAGAAGAGCGTCGCCCAGAAGGTGTTTTACGACGCGCTCGACGTGATCAAGAAAAAGGTCCCCGACGTCGAGCCGATCGAGGTCTTCACCCAAGCCGTCGAGAACGTCAAGCCGGCCATCGAAGTCCGCTCGAAGCGGGTCGGCGGCGCCGCGTATCAGGTGCCCATGCAGGTCAACCGCGCCCGGCAGCAATCGCTGGCCATCCGCTGGATTCTGCTGGCGATCCGCGAAAAGAAGGGCCGCCCGACGTCGCAGAAGCTGGCCGAGGAGATCGAAAGCGCGTACAAACGCGAAGGGACCGCGATGGCCCGCCGCGAAAACGTGCACCGGATGGCCGACGCCAACAAGGCGTTCGCCCATTTCGCCTGGTAAGTCAACCGACAACCTCGCCGCGCCGCGCGAAAGCAACCCACTTTCGCGCGGCGTTGTCGTGCGCGGAGGATGGGATTCGGCATTCAGGATTCGGAATTCGGGGAATGCCGTTACCACCACTTGACCGTCCGTTACGATATCCTGTCTGCTTCCCCGAATCCTGAATCCCGACCCCCGCCCTTCCATGTCCCGCCCCATCCAATCGCTCCGCAACATCGGCATCATCGCCCACATCGACGCCGGCAAGACCACCTTGACCGAGCGGATGCTGTTCTATGCCGGCGCGACGCACAAGATGGGCGACGTCGACAAAGGCACCACCGAAACCGACTTCGACGAAGAGGAGCAGCAGCGGGGCATCACGATCTACTCCGCCTGCGTTTCGTTCAACTGGCGCGACGTCCAGATCAACCTGATCGACACGCCCGGCCACGTCGATTTCACGGCCGAAGTCGAGCGGAGCCTCCGCGTGCTCGACGGCGGCGTCGTGGTGTTCAGCGCCCGCGAAGGCGTCGAGGCCCAAAGCGAAACGGTCTGGCGCCAGGCCGACCGCTACCGCGTCCCGCGGGTCGCGTTCATCAATAAGATGGACCGCGAAGGGGCGAACTTCGAGGGTACGTACGACGAAATCCGCGAACGTCTCGAGGCGAATCCCGTCGCGATCGCGATTCCGGTCGGCGTTGGTCCGCCGCACATGCCCAATGCCTTCCGCGGCGTGATCGACCTGGTCGAGATGAAAATGCGCGTCGCCGACAAGACGAGCATGGGCCGTGAGTTTGTCGACGTCGACATCCCGCCGGAACACTCCGATGAAGCCCAGCTTTGGCGCGAGCGGATGCTCGAACAGCTTTACGACTACAGCGACAAGCTGATGGAAATGGGCCTCGCCGGCGAGGAACCGCCCATCGACCTCGTGCGGGCGACGATCCGCCAGGCCACGCTCCACCGGATGATCGTGCCGGTGCTCTGCGGCTCCGCGCTCGACTACATCGGGGTGCAAAAAGTGCTCGACGCGGTCCAGTATTACCTGCCCAGCCCCGGCGACGTGCCACCGGTCGATGGCATCAATCCGTGGAAGCACGATGCCAAGGAAGTCCGCAAGCCCGACGACGACGAACCGTTCTGCGGCCTCGTGTTCAAGGTCGTCCCCGATAAGCACGGCGATCTGTCCTACGTCCGCATCTACTCGGGCACGCTCAAAGGCAACACGCGGCTCTATAACGCGGCCAACAAGCAAAAGGAGAACGCGGCCCAAATCTGGCACATTCAAGCCGACAGCCGCCAGCAGATTCAAGAAGCCCACGCCGGCGACATCGTCGGCATCATCGGCCTGCGGCACACCTTCACCGGCGACACGCTTTCGACCGCCCAAGAGCCGATCGTTCTCGAAACGATCAAGTTTCCGGAGACGGTGATTTCGATGGCGATCGAGCCGGAAAGCTCGACCGAGCGCAAGAAACTCGGCGAAGTGCTCGAAATGATGAAGCGGCAGGACCCGACCTTTCGCGCCCGCGAGAACGAAGAGACCGGCCAAACGCTCATCAGCGGCATGGGCGAATTGCACCTGGAAGTCATCAAGAATCGCCTGCTTCGCGATTTCAACTTGCACGTAAAGGTCCACAACCCGCGCGTGAGTTATCGCGAATCGGTCGAGCGCGTTGCCGAAGCGACCGGCGAAGCGCCCCGGCTCGTTGGCGGGCAAGCGTTGTTCGCCAAAGTTCGCATCCGCATGGAGCCGGACGACAACCACGAGAACAAAGTCACGGTCGTCAACGCCGCCGGCGAGTTGTTGCCGCCGGCGCTCGCCCACGCGGCGATGGAGGTTCTCCGCGAAAACGCCGAGGGCGGCGGACAGGTGGGCTTCCCGCTGATTCGCGTCCGAATCACGCTCTTGGGCGGCGAAACGCACGAAACCGAATCGAACGAACTCGCCTTCCGACTCGCCGCCGCCGAAGCGTTTCGCACCGCGCTGCAGAATGCCGGCTTCAAGCTCCTCGAACCGATCATGAAGCTCGAAATCGTCACGCCCGAAGAACACTTGGGCGATTTCGTGAGCGATCTCCAACAGCGCCGGGCGATCATTACCCACACGGATTCCCGCGGAAAAATGGCCACCGTCACGGCCGAGGCGCCGCTGGCGAAGCTGTTCGGCTATTCGAGCGCCATGCGCAGCATGAGCCAGGGCCGCGCAACCTGCTCGATGGAACCCGCCAGCTACGGCCCCGCGCCGCCGGACGTGGCGGAGAAGTTTTTGTAACCTTCGTGCGCGTGGGCGCGGTTTCCTATTGCGGCGGCCCGCGACTCGACGACGAGCGCGTCGTGGTCCAGTATCAAACCGAAATCCCGCGACGACCGATCCAGCGCCAATTCAACATTCGCGTCGCGCGTTGTCGCGGTTGCGGCCGCGCGGTGCAAGGCCGCCACGAACTGCAAACCAGCGACGCGACCGGTGCCGCGGCGCAAAGCATCATAACCTCCGACCTCCGCACGCTCGCCCAACGCAGCCAAGCCGCCCTCAACTGGCTGGCCATCGCGCTCCGCCTCCCCGAGCCACTGTTGATTCCGCCGTAGGGCGGTAAACAATGACGATAGGACGAGCCGTACCGGTATGCTCGCCTCGAGACGACGAAACACGCCAAACTTCGTCGTGCTCTCTTGAGGCGATTTCCCTATTGCATCATCTATGAAATCGTCGAAAACGCGGTACGCACACTTGCCACTTCGCACGCGCGACGCAGCCCAAGCTATTGAATGCGACGGCGTTAGACGCTTATGCCCCGCCACGATTCATGGGGACGATGGCTTTCAGGGGATTCACGGCGCCACAGTTGTATCGCGGCCGCTATCGGCAACGATTCCTTGTTGCGCGCCCGGACGTCCCACTGTATTGCCGCTGCGACCAGCTTGCCTCTGGAACAACGGGCCGAATTGGCTCATGCGCTGCTACTGTCGCTCGAGCCGGACGACGGCGATGCCGACGCCGATGAGGCTTGGGCTGTAAAAATCCGGCGACGGTTGAGGGCTATTCGTGAAGGGACGGCCGTGCTTCGCGATTGGGATGAAGCGCTTGCCGATATTCAACGCTCGCTTGCATCGCAAGGCTCCAAACGAAGGTGAGGATTGATTGAGAAGCAGAATGTGAGATGCACGACGCAGCGACATGGTACGAGGAACGCCGCGTTGGATTGGGTTCCGAGTTGCTAGCGGAGGCACGTTTGGCTATCGAACGCACTCGACAGAAGCCACGTCTCCATACTCGCCTTGAAACGATCGACGACGGAGATGTGTATCGCGTCTTGCTCAAACGTTTACCGTACTCAATCGTCTATGTGACGACCGACGTGGAACGGCTCGTGATAGCTTTTGCACACACGAGCCGACGCCCGAATTATTGGATACGCCGTCGGCGCCCTGACTGAACTCCGACGTCACGTAGCACCCGGCGCGTAGTAACTTTGCGGGCACGGAGCCGCGGTTCTCTCACGCCGCTATCACGGCAGTTTCCGATCCAACTCCTCGTGCAGCCACTGCGCATATGTCTCGCTCGCCATTGCCGCCGGGACGGCCACGATCTCCGGCACGTCGTAGGGATGCAACTGCCGCAGCACGGCCTCCAGCTCCGCGTACTTGTCGCGGCGGGTTTTGATCTGGCAGAGCCATTCTTCGCTGTGCTCGACTTTGCCTTGCCAGTGGAACACGCTGGCGATCGGGCCGACGATCTGCACGCACGCCGCCAGCCGCCGCGTGACCACTTCCGCCGCGAGCGACTCCGCTTCGTCTTTGCGGGCGGCCGTCGTCGTCACGACGAGAATCTCCGCCGCCTGCCTGGGGACGGCTTTCGCGACCGGCGCTTCGGCAGGCTTGTCGACCGTTGTGTCAATCGGTTTGTCGGCTTGCCTACTATCGGCTTGCTTTTCGGTGGTGTGTTTCTCGGCGGCCTGTTTCTCGGCGGCTTTCTTCATGGCGCGGCTCCTGTCGGCGGTTGGCGGTATAGCGCGTGCGTTTCGATGTACGTTTCGACCGCCCGCGGCGTTTGATAGCGGATCGACTTGCCCTCGGCGGCGCGGCGGCGGATTTCGCGGCTCGAAAGCTCGACCTGCGGCATGTCGACGACGAGCTTCGCGATCATCGCGAGGCGCTCCGGCGTAACGACGGCGGCGAGCGGTCCAAATTCCGGCGGCGGCGTCCCTCCGCGATGCACGACCACGGGCGTCGCAAGCTCGCAGATCCGCGCCGGCTCGCGCCAGTTCACGAGATCGGCCAGCGAATCGCTCCCCATAAGCAGGAACAACGCGGCGTCGGGTCGGCGGCTGCGAATCTCGGCCAGCGTGTCGACCGTATAGCTCACGCCGCCGCGGTCGATTTCGATCGTCGAAACGACAAACGCCGGATGGCCGCCGATGGCGAGTTTTAGCATTTCCACACGGGCCGCGGGGCCGGCGGCGGTCTGATGCGTCTTGTGCGGGGCGACCGCGGCCGGCACGAACCGTACTTCGTCGAGCGCGCACGATTCGCGGCACCATTCGGCCAGTAGCAGGTGGCCGTAGTGGACCGGGTCGAACGTGCCGCCAAAAATGCCGAGACGCACGGAACGGGATTCGGGATTCGGGGGTCGGGATTCGGGGAAAGACAGTATGCCATATTCGACCGTCGTGCATAATGACGGGCATAAAGCGCTCGCGGCGGCACAGTGTTCTTTCCCCTGAGCCACCTGAAGCGCGGCTTCCCCGAATCCCGAATCCCGACCCCTGTTCCATGCCCTACGACGAAGAAACTGCCGAGCGCGTGCGAACGTTGCTCGAGCCGCGCGCCGCGTTTGTCGAGAAGAAGATGTTTGGCGGAATCGGTTTTCTGCTCGGCGGCAACATGTGTTGCGGCGTGTGGAAGGAGTTCCTGATCCTCCGTGTCGGGCCGGATGCTTACGGCGACGCCCTCGCCAGGCTGGGTGCGCGCGAGTTCGAGCACGAGCTTCGCGTCGAGCGGCTTGATGAAACGCATGTTGACGAGGGTCGCGCCGAGTGCGGCGGCGGCCTTCTCGGCGGGGGCGACCATGGCGCCGAAGGCGAGCACGGCGATCGCTTCGCCGCGCCGACGCAACTCGGCTTCGCCGATCGGCAGGGTGTCGAGGTCGCTGCCGGGTGCCATGCCGATGCCGCTGCCGC
>QEVJ01000055.1 GCA_003576845.1 Planctomycetota bacterium | reverse complement strand
TAGTCGGCCAGAATGCCGAACACCCGCTGCCGCAGCATCTCGACGACGGTGTGCAGCGGATTCGTTCGTGCATCGCGCAACTGCGCCGCGAAGGAAGCCATCCAGCCCAGCCGCTCGTCGAGTTCGCGGACCGGCAACAGCCCCGCGTCGCTGGTGATCTGCTCGTCGACCGGCAAGATTTTGACCGCCGTCCGCGGCAGCAAGTCATACTCAAAAGCCAACGCGCGCTGTACATTCATGTTCGGCCTCCGTGCGTCGTCAAAAGTCGTTGTTGCACAACTTCTTAAACGCAATCGGAGGCCGTTTTATTCACCGTGCGATGAATAATCCGGGTTATTGGCTTGGCTCAGTGCAACACGAGAATGGCACTGGCGCCTTCGTTCGCCCGTTGACGCAACGGCGGTTGGTAAGTGCTATCGCACGCCAACGGCAGAGGAGGGCCGTTACTTGCCGCTCATTTTCATCGCCAGTAGGTCCATTTGGCCCTTGAGATCGGCGAGCAGGAGATGGGGACTTGCGCCTTCGGCGAGGTGGGCGAAGAACGTGCTGGAGCCGGCGCCGTAGGTGTTGCCGAGAAGCGTGGTGGTTTGTTCGAGGTCGCCGAGTTGGCGATCGACGGCGGCGAGGCGTTCGGCGGCGGCGCGGTGGTTCTGCCAGATGCGGACGAGTTGCAGGACGACGCCCAGGAGCAAGCCCGCCTGGCCGGCGAGCAGGATCGGCAGTCCAAGATTCCACAGCGCGGCCCGGCCGGCATAGAGCGACCAGCCGATGAGGACGCCGCCGCAGACGAGGGCCATCGTGCCCGCGAGCAACAGGATCCAGGCGACAAATCCGCCGATTGCCGGCGGCTTTTCCAGCTCGTCGCGACGCTTGACTTCGGGATCGAAACGATGCGTGCGGGCGGCTTGCGAGGCGATTACGAGCGAGGCATCAGCGGGCACGGCGAGTGGCGAGAACGCCGCCAGCAGCCGCTCGGCCTCGGTCAATTCCGCGTCGAGTTGCCAGGTGTCTGTGGTCGGCGCATCGTCGGCGAGCGCCGCGCTGGCGAGCGCCGCCATTTCGTCGGCGGATCGCTTCTCGCCCGCGGCAGTTGGCGACGTTCGCACCGTCGAGCCGCACCGCGCGCAAGCCATGCCGCCCTCGCCATTGGCGATGCCCGGTGCGTCCTGCTGGCAACGCTTGCACCACATCGGCGGCTCTGCCTTGAAGTTGCCCCGAGGCTTTCACGACCCGCGCAAAGTCGCCGCGCAGCCGCGCGATCTCCACGCGCCTTTCACCATCGGCGAGCGGCGGCGTTAATCTGTAACGATTTCGCAGGTTTTTCCGAAACGGCAAACAAGGTGCCAGCGTTGCGCCGAGCTTTCATTGCTCGGCGGCCGCTCCCAGCGTCCGCACTTCCTCGATTGCCCTGCGCAAGTCCTTCGCGACATCGATCGACGGTTCGGTCGCGAGCGAGTTTCGCATTGGGGCAAGATGGTCATGAGTCGCAATCCGCGATAGGGCCTGAGCGACTTCGACGCGACGTCGCTCGGGCAAACTCGGCGCCACAGCTATTAACCTGCCGACGACGTGGTCGTTGTATTTGGCCATTTGCAGGAGCATTAAGCTTTCGGTAAAAAGTTTGTCGTCGTCGCCAGCAGACTCCATCGACCGCAGAAGTTCGCATTGAACCTCGGCATCCGCGACAAGCGGCCAGAACTCGCACAGGATCATCATTTCGAATAACTGCAAGCCCTCGGTCATCCGCCTCGCCTCGCGGTCCATCCGGCGGCAAGCCGATACGCGCGAGGGCGCGTCGCCACACATGCGTGTCAGCACCGTGTAGTACAGCAGACGTGTGGCGACGAAATGCGACTCGGCAGCGCGGACTTCGATCGTCTGGACCCACTTCCTTGCGCGATCGCCGCACCCAGACAGCGCCGCGAGCAACAGGCATTCCTGTTCGTCGTTGAATTCGCGTTCGCCGCCGGCGAGTTCCCGCGCGAGCACGCCGCCGATCTCGTCCACCATTTCCTCGTCGAGTTCCGATGCGCCGTCGGCGAGCAGCATCGTGTAAAGCGACTGAAATGCCGGAGCGTCGCCGATGCCCGGAACCGTCAGTTCGCCCCGTGACTTCAGGTCGGCCAGAATCTCGCCGCGGAGCGCATCCGAGCGCTCTCCGACACACCAAAGCACGGCGCGACACCGCACGCGATTCGTTTGCGGCACGTCCGGATCGGCGGCCCACTTTGCGGCGAGCCTGACCAATTCGTCGCGTTCTTCGCCCGATCGTGTCGCGGCGCAGAGCATCGCTGCGGTTCGACGCAATTCGGTTTCTTCGGCAGAGTGAATTCCAAGGGCTAGCTCGCCAAGCAATTCTTTCGCGCCCGCTGCGTCGCAGCGTCCGAGCGCGCGCACGATGGTTTGTCCGCCGACAACGTCCCAGTGGGCCGCGGCAGGAACAACGACGCGGACTTCGTCCGCCGTCAGGGTGCCGCTTGCCGCGAGAGTGCGCCACGCGAAGAACGCCTCGCTTCCGTTGGGAGTAGCCGCGATTGTCGCGACGGGGTCGGCAAGGCGCTCGTGCGCGCCGTCGCGTGTCGCCGGCGTCCGTGCGAGCGCGGACATCGCGAAGGCAATTGCCAGTGCCGCAAACGACAACGCTCCGCGGGGTCGCAACATCGCACCGCTCCCAACCGGAACCGCGCCGCGGCCGCCAAGATCCGCGATTCGGCCAACCACCGAGAATACTCGCCGTTTCTTAGCGCGGTTTCACGCAGCGATCCGTTGCCGCGGGTGATTACGCGGCCGGCGGTTAGCCGCTTTCCATCGGCGTCAAACGATACGACGATGCCGCGTCGTTCTCGTGGCGGATTTCGTCGACCGGCTCTTGCTTGCCCCAGCCCGCGTAGAGTCTGTTTGGGGCGTTGAATACCCGGCCCGGCTGGTCGCTGATGTTCTCGTAGGCATGCACGACGCCGGGCGGAATGACGACCGCCATCGGTTGCGACGCGCCGACGATCCGCTCGATTCTCACGCCGTTCGTCGGCGAATCCGGCCGGGCGTCCCAGAGCGTTACGCGGAAGTCGCCCGGTCCGAAAAACGCGAACAGGTCGGTTTGCTCGCGGTGTTCGTGCGGGCCGCGAACCACGCCCGGCAGAGACTCGCTGACGTAAGCCATTGCCGGATGCAAGGCCGGATCGAGTTCGTCGTGGCGAAATAGTTCCATGAGCCAGCCGCGGGCGTCGGCGTGGCGCGCGAGAGGACGGAATTCGACGCCTTGAATAGGGGCTGGGGGAATGGGATTCGGGATTCGGGATTCGGGATTCGGGGAAGGCCGTTGCTTGCGCAACCCTAGTCGCTCGCGCTGATAGCGGCAGGCGCAAACGCCGGTTACCCAGTCGTTGTGGGCGAGGTACCAGGCAACCGTCTCGCGGATGCCGGTGGCGAAGTCGCGCGTCGGTCGCCAGCCGAGCTCGCGCTCGATCTTCGTGCAGTCGATGGCGTAGCGGAAATCGTGGCTCGGGCGGTCGGCGACGAATTCGATGAGCTGTTCGCACGGCCGATGGGCCAGGTCGGGCCGCAATTCGTCGATCGCCGTGCAGATCGTTCGCGCGACGTCGAGGTTTCGCATCTCGGCGCGCCCGCCGATGTTGTAGACCTCGCCGACGCGGCCGCGATTTAACACGAGCCGCAGCGCCGCGACGTGGTCTTCGACGTGCAGCCAATCGCGGACGTTTTCGCCCCGACCGTACACGGGCAGCCGCATGCCTTCGACCGCGTTCAGGACAATCAGCGGGATCAGCTTTTCGGGAAACTGATACGGCCCGTAGTTGTTCGAGCAGTTGGTCGTGACGACCGGCAAGCCATATGTGCGATGATACGCGCGGACGAAGTGATCAGCGGCGGCTTTCGACGCGGCATAGGGCGAGTTCGGGGCGTGCGGCGATGTTTCGGTAAAGAATCCGTCGGCGCCGAGCGAGCCGTAAACTTCGTCGGTCGACACGTGCAGGAATCGAAACGCCGAACGACGTGGTTCCGGGAGCGATTCCCAGTATTCGAGCGCCGCGGCCAGCAGCACGCATGTGCCCACGACGTTCGTCTGCACGAAGCTGTCGGGCGAAGTAATCGAGCGATCGACGTGCGACTCGGCGGCGAAATGGACGATGGAATCGACGCGCTGCTCGGCCAAGAGCCGCGCGACCAGCGGGCCGTCGGCCACGTCGCCGTGGACGAACGTGTGGCGCGGCGAATCGAGCACGTCCGCGAGCGATTCGAGATTGCCGGCGTAAGTCAGCTTGTCGAGGTTGACGATCCGCGCGTCGGAATCGGCGATCAATCGCCGGACGAACGTTCCGCCGATGAAGCCCGCCCCGCCGGTGACCAGAATCGTCGGCATCGCAGTGGGCGAATCAGGCGGATTCTTGGCGGCCGAGTTCGAGCGCCCATTGCTCGGGCGGGATGGTGGTCCACGCGCGATTGAGCCGACCGCCCGTCGCGACCCGCCGCGGTTCCAGCGTCATCCGATCGAGCACGACGAGCAACCGCTTGAGCAGACTCGATCCGACGAGCACGTAGCGGTTCGCCGTTTCCGATATCCGCCATTTTCGCCAGCCGTCGAGGGCGGGAAATTCGCCGAGCACGCGGGCGATTCGCGGATCGCTCGGAAGCGCGACCGCCAGCGAACGGCACGCGAGGCACTGTCCGTCGCGAATCGCCGCGGGACTGACTTGTTCGCCGCACACGCCGCACGTGGCCAAGAGCCGCTTGAGCACCGGCCGTTCGGTGATCGGACACGTCGCGAGCAGCTCGGCCAATGCGAGCAACCCGCTCGCCGAGCATTGGGACAACTCGCGGCGCAGCGTGCGGCGGCTCGTTTCCTGGCAGGTCGCAATCTCCTCGCCAGCGGCGATTCGCCCGTCGTCGGTGACGCCGATGTGGTGCGTCTTGCGGCCCGTCTCGGGACAGACGAACGCGGGCGCTTCGAGCGTCGCCGCCCAATCGGAAAAGCGAATCTCGGCGCAGGCCTGCGGAAACTCGATTCGCAATCGGCCCGACGCCCACTTGCACCAGACGAGCGTCGCGGCGATCGTCTCGAGCGGTCCGCACGCCGCGGTCGCGCCCTGTTCGGCGAGGTGCGACAGATCGGCCAAAGCCGAGGCAGCCACTTCCGACGGCCGGCCTTGCACCGGCCCGATTTCGTCGAGACCCAGCGGAGCCGCGACCTGATCGTCCACCCGGCGGCCATCGGCGTCGATCGTCCATTCGACGAATCGCTGCGGCCGCGTTCCGGCCGGCGAACGGGCAAAAATGCGAAAGAACGCTCGATCCTCGAGCGAACAGCCCGAAAGCCGAATCCGCCCGCCGTCGACGCGGTAGGTCGGCAGGAGCCGCTCGGCGATCTCGCCGGCACTGGCCGGTTGTCGCGTGGGCGCGCTGTGGACCGCCGCGCCGAGGAGGTGCAGCCGGTCGATCAGCCATTCGACTTGCGGCGAACGTGGCGTAATCGTTTGGTCGGCCGGGATGGAATCGCCGTGGCCTTGGGATGGTTCGGCAAATTCGCCGTCGGTATCCAGGCCGATTCCCAGGCGCACGGGGGCATCCAATCGCAGCCACGTCGGCCGATCGTCGACTTCGCCGGACCGACGCACGTCCAACCGCGGCGCCGGAAGCATCGCTTCGACCCCGCTATTCGCCCGATGCGCCGTTCCGCCCAACGCGCGAAATGCCCAAGCTGCGAATCGCGAAAGCGCTTCGCGGTCTTCTTGGCCGCCAAGGGGCGTTTGCGTCGATTTGGCGTCGAGAGAGGTGGCCAAAGCGTAGTTCCAGAGAGTCTGCAAATGTGCCGGCCGACCGCGAGGGTCGCCCATGCGGATGCCAGGGCAGTCGGCCGGCTTAGCCTGACCTATCCGCAAGTTTACCGCTCGCAATCCGGGCGGAACAAGCGTCGATCGACAAATTGCGGCGAATAATCAGGTCGAAATGGTAATATGGACCGGTTTTGCAAACAAATCGGCCTCATTTCTCTATGCGCAGGCCCGTCTGAGGGCAGGTTGCCACAAAACTAGAGGGCGGTCGGCGCGCCGGAGTTAAAATCGGCTCTGAGCAGGGATTCCAAATGCACCGCGACCGAATCGGCGAGCTTTTCGACGTTGTAGCCGCCTTCGAGCACGCTCACCACGCGCCCGGCGGCGTGCGCATTCGCGATCTCGATCACGAGCCGCGACAATTCGCGGTAATCCTCCGTTTCCAGACCGAGCGAACCCACCGGATCGAGCCGATGGGCGTCGAAGCCGGCGCTGACGAGCACCAGTTCCGGCCGCACTTTGTCGGCGAACTCCGTCAGCGACTTCGTCACGCGCCCCAGATAATCGTCGCGCTCGATCCCGAACCGCAGCGGCAGGTTCATCGTAAAGCTCAGGCCCGGCCCGCCGCCCGTTTCGTCCGCCGCCCCGGTTCCGGGATAGAACGGCCAGCGGTGGACGGAAAAGAACGCCACCTGGCCGTCGCTCCAGAACGTGTCTTGCGTGCCGTTTCCGTGATGCACGTCCCAATCGACGATCAGCACCCGGGCGAGGCCCAACTCGTCCACCGCCACGCGAGCGGCGATGGCCACGTTATTGAACAGGCAAAATCCCATGGGTCCGCCGGCGAGGGCGTGATGGCCGGGCGGCCGCACCAGACAGAGCACCGTCTTATCTTCGCCGCGTAGAACGCGTTCGACGGCGTTGCAAGCAGCTCCGGCTGCTCGCAAGGCGACGTCGTAAGATCGCGGACTCACGACGGTGTCGACCTCGATCCGCCCGCCGCCCTGCCTGGCGAATGCCTCGACCGCTTGCACGTGATCGAGCGAATGCACCCGTGCCAGCCGGGCGAGCGAAACGGCATCCCAATCGGGCCGCCCGCATCGCTGGGCAAGGTTCCGCTCGTCGAGCCGCCGCGCGATCGCCTCCAACCGCGCCGCACACTCCGGATGCGCCCCCGTGTCGTGGTCCAGAAAACGAGGATCGGTGTAAAGCAGCGTCATGCCGATGCATTGTACCAGCCACAGTGGAAGTCCGGATCGTGTTTGCCGGTCGAATGGAGACTTGGCGGCCGGCGGGCGTTCGCGTCGTGTGGATAACATTGCCGCGACGCCCGCGAACCATTTCCAACCGCGGCCGTGTCAAGTCGACGAGGGTGTTGACAGCCCGCAGACGGTCAAGTACCAAGAAGTCTCCGCGAGAAACGCGACCTCGCGCACGGCGCCCCCTTCGTCTAGTGGCCAAGGACACCGGGTTCTCAGTCCGGTAACACGGGTTCGACTCCCGTAGGGGGTATTAGTGTACAAAATACACCTAACGGCGACGATTCGCCGAATATCGCATTAAGTGGCATTTTTGCCGCGATTTCTTGGGCTTTCTGCCCGCTTTTGGCCCTCGATTGCGAGTCGCCGCGAGTCTCGGCGGTTTGCTGCTGCGCCTGATTTTGCGCCGCGAGTGCGCCGCTTTTTGCGCCGCCTTGATCGGTCGTGAACGCGCTCGCGGCGTCGGCGTAATGGGCATCGGTAACTTGGAGATAGTGCTTGTCGGCGATGGGTGCGCTGTTGCCGATCCACTCGCAAACCACGTGCAACGGAAACCGGGCCGTGAGTTCGGTTTGCCGGCTCGCCCGCATGTTGTGGAACAGCCGGGGCCACGGTTTCAGCCCCGCCCGTTCGATGATCCGCAAGAGTTGCGTCCGAAGGTTGGCGCTGCGGTCGCGATAGCGCGTGATAACGAACGTAGTTCTCGGCGGGGCCTCATCCCATGCCGCTTCCAAATACGGCCGCAACTCGGGGAACAGCGGAACCACGCGCGATTCGCCGCCCGGATGATGTTCCGTCTTGGGGCATCCGCCCGCGTTCCCAATCAATGTCGCCCCACGTCAAACCCAAATGTTTTGACGGGCAGCGCAGCCCGCTTAAGTTTAAGGTGGATGAAGGAAAGGCAACCGCAACGATCCGGACACAACAGCATGCCATCGTGCGCATTTCGGAGGGGCTGCCGCCAACCGTTGTACGCAGCGTTCCGATAACGATGTGGAATACCGCGAAATTCGAAGCTATCGACGGACGATGGTATCTGGCCAAACTCGAACCGATATTTGATGCTGCGCCGCCAGCGATTCTACCCGCCAATGAGCCGCCGGCGCCCGTTCTACCGCCTGTACCGCCGCCACATTAACTGGTTGGAAAACAGCGCCGGTTTGCCGCGTCGAGGGGCACGGTGACTACTTTGCTTCCCTCGCCCCGCCGAACCATCCGCGCACGCCGCCGAGCGCTTTGCCGATCAGCTTGCCGGAGAGCAAATCTTCGGTGAGCGTCGACCGTTCGCTCGAAAAGTTGAGCCACACCGCCTCGATGTACGGCCCGCTGGATTCGGCGAGCGTGGCGTAGAGGCCGCGCTCCTTGATCTGGGCGGCGGCCTGGCGATAGTGGTCGAGGATGTGGCGATCCACGAGCAGGCTGGCCACCTTGACCGACGAGAGCGCGCCGCGGGCGACGACGCCGGCTTTGTCGAGCACGTACAGCGACATCGCACCGGACACCTGCGTCAACCCGACGTTCTCCTTCGCCGCGATTGACCGCATCTCGCCCCAGAGCCGCTCGATCTCCGCTTGCGGCAAGATTTTCGTCGGGTCGATCTTACCGACAGCGCCGGACGTTTGTTCGATCGCTTCGCGGAGTCCGTCGACCGAGAGCGGCGGCGTGTCGAACGCCGAGGCGGCCGTGCCCGAGGCTTCGCTCACCGCCTTGAGCAGGTCGCCGGCGTGGTGGATGGTCGAATTCTCGGCGATGACGCCTTCGCGTTTGAGTTCTTCGCCCAGCTCGGCGAGATATTTCGTCGAACCGTAAGCCACGTCGCTCACGACGGCGAGAATCAGCATCGGCGAAAGGTGCATCGTCGCCAGGCCCGCCATCTCGACGAAATTGCCGACCGCCTTGCGGGCGACGAAGTTGTCGACGGGCGGAGGACACGCGGTTTCGCCCTCGGCGGCGGCCTTCTTCACGCCGGCGATGTCCTCGGTGACGAAACGGAGCGTCTGACGGACGAGGATCGAGTACGACTTCGAGTCTTGAAACGCCTGCGGCACGAGCAACGCCGCCGCCTCGCCAACCGCCCCGCCGACCAAACCGAGACCGGCGCGCAGGGCGCGCTCCGGCAGCGAAAGACCGTAGAGAAAGACGCTACCGTTAGGCGCGCTCGTGGCCGGCGAAGTGCCTTCGCGCGGTGCTTCCACCCGGTCTTGAGGATCGTCCGTCATCGCGGAGTCCCTTCGCGAATCCCCAGTCCCCAGCCCCCAACCCCGGCTCAGCCTCCGCGCTTCCCGACCCACGCGCCCCAGATCACCTGCGAATCGGCGCCGGCGTAGCCTTCGATCTTCTCCGTCGGCTTGTCGACGACGCTGCCAACCGCCGCGACTTCATCGCCCACCGCCACGTCGGCCGTTTCGCGAGTCACGATCGTCGTCGTGCGAGTGGCGAGTTTCTCGCCGAGCGCGGGCAGTTCCACGGCGATCGTGGTCAGCCCACCGGCCGTGTCGACCGCGGTGACTTTGCCGGAGAGCGCGATGCCGTCGTTCGCCCGCGTCTTCGACAGCCAAGCGTTCGCCAACTGGCCGAGGATGCGGTTGTCCGTGTCGTCGGCGGCGACCATCAGCACCATCATCTTGGCCGCTTCGGCGTTCGCCGCGGCGACATCCGCCGCGCAATGCGACACGCTATGGGCATATTCGCAAAGCTTCGTATACGACGCGTACTTCTCGCGCGTGAAGCCGGCCTTGGCCGCGGCATCGCTGGGCATCAGCGTGTCGAGCGCGCCGCTGGCCGCGGAGCGCGCCGCGTCGACGGCCGCCGCGTCGACGGGCGTCTCGACCTTCAGTCCAGCGGCGGGCTTGGCAGGTTCCGGTTCTTTCGGTTCGTCCGTCGGCTTGTCTTCCGGTTTGTCGCCGGGAACGACTTCCGGCATATCGGCCGGATCGACGACCGGCGGTTCGGTTTTAGGTGCGTCGGGCTTCGGCGTGTCGCCCGGTTTGATGTCGAATGGGTTTTCTTCCGGCGCGTCGGCCGGGGGCGTATCCGTCGCCGGCGTATCGGCGGGCGGCATGTCCACAGACGGAGCGTCCGGCTTCGGTTCTTCGACTTTCGGCTCATCGGCCTTGGGCGCGTCGCTTGGCGGGTCGCCCGGCAGCGGGTCGAGCTTGGGTTCCTCGACTTCGAGTTGCGGCTTCGGCGTTACGTTGAGGCCCGGATCGTCGATGGGCGGCGTCTTGGCGGGAGTTTTCGGCGACGCATCTTCGGGCGTGGCATCGCTCGGCTTCGGGCCTTCGTCACTGGGCGTGTCCGCGGGCGGGTTGTCCATCGGCGGGTTGTCCGGCGTCGCGTCGCTCGGCGGCATGTCGTCCTGCTTTGCGGAATCCGACGGCGCGTCGGTGCTCGCATTCGCGTCATTCGGATCGCCGGCACCGTTCTCGGCGGGCGCATCGCTCGGCGTTGCACCGCTGCCCCTTGTATTCTCGTCGGTTGCACTCTCGTCCCCCGCGTTCTCGCCCGTCGCCGCGTTCGTATCCTCCGCGGGTGCATTGCCGTTCGTCGCCGCGGGTTTGGGTTGCCGATGCGCCGCGGGAAGCGACCACTGCATCCACGACGGCATGATTGTGCCGATCGGCTTCTTGGCGACGTCGTCGACCAGATCGCGCCCTGCCGCCCACAGCAAAATGAAATACCCGATCGTCAAACCCACGACGCCGCCGAGGACGATCTTGATGCCTTCCTTCGCCGCGCTCTTGGGCGGACGCTTGGCGCGGGCAGGTAACGTTCTGGCCGACGTCGCCGTCGCTACCGCGGCGCCCCCTTCGCTCGGCCCGGCGAAATCGAACGTGGGTTCCTCGTCCCCGGCCAAATGAAGTTCCCCTTCGCCGTTCGCCTCGCCCGAGGGCATGAACAGGCTGTCGAAGGCGGTCGCTCCGTGCGAAACGCCGCCGGCCGCCGCGTGGGCTTCCACGGCAGCCTCGACCGGCGCGTCGAGTAGCACGAGCATCGGCGGCAGCTTGTCGTAAACCTCCGACAGCGCGTATTCCGCCTCGCACAATGGGCATTTCACGCGCGAAGCAGGCCGGGCCCCCGGTGGCAGCGTAACCTGACCTTCGCAATGCGGACACGCGACGACGCTCATACGACTTCTCCGATCGAAACGATCTTGCCGGTAAACCGCCACGGGGTCGACCCAGAACCTATCCCGCAATTACAAACTGCTGTAGGAGGCAAATCCTTTCGCCGTCGGCATTGGTCAGCGAATCCACAACGAAGGGATTCGCCTCCTACAACCAAAGATAGGCACTTAAGTAGTTTACCACCGCGGACTTGCCAAAGGCTAGCGATTTCCGGCCACCGGAGTGCGCCCGATATCGCTCATTGCAGCGCTTAGCAGCGCTTCGGCCCCGACCGGCGGAACTATTGCAAGCCAGGATATCTTCCCTAACCCCCGACCCCCGGCCCCCGCCCCCTCTTCAACAGCACCGACCATCCCAATGGCCGCGAGCCGTCGCCGATGTCGTCGAAGCGGAATTCCGAGACCCGGACGAACTCGAACAGCCCGCCCAAGTCGGCCCGCAACTCCGCCTCGCTGACGGTGGGCGGTCCACGCCCTTCGCGGGACTCGTTGGCATTGCCCGCGAGCAACAGAAACAACGTGCCCGTTCGCGTGACGCGGGCGAGCATCGCCTGAAACGCCCCGAGGCCCGCCCGCCGCACGCAATGGTAACATCCGCGATCGAAGAGCACGTCGAACGGCTCGAAGTAGTCGGCTTCGAGCGCGCTCGGGAGGTCCACGACATTGGCCAGATGAAACGACACTGGCAGTGCGGGCCCGTCGATTCCGCGGCGCTCGACCCGCTCGTTCGCCCGCGCGATCGCTTCATGCGCGCCGTCCACGGCCGTGACGCGAAAGCCGCGCTCCGCCAAGTAGATCGCGTTCGTGCCCGTGCCGCAGCCCAGTTCGAGCAATCGCCCCCGCGGCAATTCGTCCGTTTCTTCGACGACGCGCCGCAGCTCGCTCGACGGCTGGCCCGTGTCCCACGGCGTATCGCCGCTGACGTAACGGGCGTTCCAGTCCGGCTCGGCGAAATCTTGCGGTGAATTCATAGCGGAAAACATAACCCTACACCGGCTTCCGTCGCTTTCACAAGTGTAGACGCCTTTCGAAGTGCCGACGAGAAGCGCAAGCCTTTGTTCCCGCGTCGCCCGCTTATTCTGCACCGACTGTCTGCCTGCCCGCGCCTAGTCAATCGGCCCCCGCTCGGGCAAAATGTCGCTGTCTTTGGATCTTTTTGCCAATTATCAAACACTCGAACGCATAGCCATACTCGCCAGGAGCCTGCCATGAGCACGATCGTCGAAATTCGCGGCCGCCAGATTCTCGATAGCCGCGGCAACCCCACCGTCGAGGCGGAAGTCGTGCTGGCCGACGGCTCGTTCGGCCGGGCCGCCGTGCCGAGCGGAGCGAGCACCGGGGCGCACGAGGCCTGGGAGCTGCGCGATACGGACAAGAAGAACGTCTATCTCGGCAAGGGCGTAGCCAAGGCGGTCGAAAACATCAACGGCCCGATCGCGGAAGAGCTTTGCGGTTGGGATGCGCTCGATCAGGGCGCGGTGGACGCCCGGATGCGGGAACTCGACGGCACGGAGAACAAGTCGAAGCTGGGGGCGAACGCGATTCTCGGCGTGTCGCTCGCCGTCGCGCACGCGGCCGCGGCGTATGTCGATTTGCCGCTGTATCGCTATCTCGGCGGCGTCGGCGCGAACCTGTTGCCGGCGCCGATGATGAACATCATCAACGGCGGCGCGCACGCGGACAACTCGCTCGACGTGCAGGAGTTCATGGTCATGCCGCTGGGGTTCGACCGGTTCAGCGACGCGATCCGCTGCGGCGTAGAAGTGTTCCACAATCTCAAGAAGGTGCTGCACGACCGCAGGCTCAACACGGCTGTCGGCGACGAAGGCGGCTTTGCCCCGAACCTCGGCAGCAACCGCGAGGCCCTCGATTTGATCGTCGAAGCGATCGGCAAGGCGGACTACAAGCCGGGCGAGCAAGCCTGGATCGCCCTCGATCCGGCTTCGTCCGAGTTCTACGACGCCAAGACGAAGAAATACTCCGTCGACGGAAAGGAAATCAGTTCTGCCGAGCTGGTGGCGCAGTACGCCGATTGGTGTCGCAATTATCCCATCTGCTCGATCGAGGACGGCTGTGCCGAAGACGATTGGGAAGGCTGGAAACAGCTTACCGAAACACTCGGCCGCAAGATTCAGCTCGTCGGCGACGACCTGTTCGTCACGAACACCAAGCGGCTGCAACGGGGCATCGACGAAGGGATCGCCAACAGCATCCTCATCAAGGTGAACCAGATCGGCACGCTCAGCGAAACGATCGAAGCGATCCAACTCGCCCATCAAAGCGGCTACACGAGCGTCACCAGCCACCGCAGCGGCGAAACCGAAGACGCGACGATCGCCGATCTCGCCGTCGCCCTCGGCACCGGGCAAATCAAGACCGGCTCGGCGTCGCGCAGCGACCGGATGGCCAAGTACAACCAGTTGCTGCGGATCGAAGAACGCCTCGGCGACTCGGCGCGGTACGGCGGAAGGTTGTTCAAGACGGCGCGATAGGCACAACGCGCGTTCGGATCGGGCGTCATGCGATGCTCGGCACGCCACGTAGCGAGCGGGCTCGTTACCGACAACTCCCTGTCGGGAATCACGTCCTCCGCCCGCGGCACATCGCTCTAACTCCGCGTTTGCGCGTCTCGGCGTGCGCAAACGGAGCCTTTCAGGCGTTCAGATGCACCTTTGCTCTCGCGCGGGCGCGCCGGACCGCGCACGAACCGCCCGTCGTCCTAGCCGCCCCGCAGTCGGCGTGCGATACTAAAGTCTCTGAACGCCGCCCTCAATCCTCATTCCTCAATCCTCGCTCCTCTCCCCATGTCCGCACCGCTCAACAAGTACAGCCGCCACATAACCGAACGCAAGAGCCAGGGCGCCAGCCAGGCCATGCTCTATGGCACCGGCCTCACCGAAGCCGACATGCACAAAGCCCAGGTCGGTATCGCCAGCATGTGGTACGAAGGAAATACGTGCAACATGCACCTCAACCAGCTCGCTGAAGCGGTCAAGGCGGGCGTCGTGGCCGCGGGGCTGGTCGGAATGCGGTTCAACACGATCGGCGTGAGCGACGGCATCTCGATGGGTACGCGGGGCATGAGCTATTCGCTCCAATCGCGCGACCTGATCGCCGACTCAATCGAAACCGTAATGGGCGCCCAGTGGTACGACGCACTGATCTCCCTTCCCGGCTGCGACAAGAACATGCCGGGCTGCTTGATCGCGATGGGCCGGCTCAATCGCCCCGCGATCATGGTCTACGGCGGCACGATCAAGCCGGGACATTGCGACGGCAAGGTGCTCGATATCGTCTCCGCGTTCCAGTGCTACGGCGAGTTCATCGCCGGGCGGATCAGCGACGAGGATCGCCAGAAGATCGTCCGCTGCAGCATCCCCGGCGCAGGAGCCTGCGGCGGGATGTATACGGCGAACACGATGGCCTCGGCGATCGAAGCGCTCGGCATGTCGCTGCCGTATAGCGCGTCGATTCCGGCCGAGGACGAGAACAAACTGCAAGAGTGCTTCGCGGTCGGCGGCGCGATCAAGAACCTGTTGGAGCGCGACATCAAGCCGCGCGACATCATGACCCGCGAGGCGTTCGAGAACGCGATGGCGGTGGTGATGGCGCTGGGCGGGTCAACGAACGCCGTGCTGCACTTGATCGCGATGGCCAAGGCGGTCGACGTGAAGCTCACGATCGACGATTTTCAGCGGGTGAGCGATCGCGTGCCGTTTCTGGCCGACTTGAAACCGAGCGGCAAGTTCGTGCAGGAGGACCTGCACGACGCGGGCGGCACGCCGGGTGTGATGAAGATGCTGCTGGCCGAGGGCTTGATGAACGGCGATTGCCTCACCGTCACCGGACGGACCCTCGCCGAGAATCTCAAGGAGTTGCCGGGCTTGAAGCCGGGGCAGGAGGTCGTGCATCCGCTCTCGAACCCGATCAAAGCGACGGGGCACATTCAGATTCTCCGCGGCAATCTTTCGCCGGAAGGATCCGTGGCGAAGATCACGGGCAAAGAGGGGTTGCGGTTTTCCGGCCCGGCCCGCGTGTACGACGGCGAGGAAGACATGCTCGCCGCGCTGGAGCGGGAGGAGATTCAGAAGGGCGATGTCGTCATCATTCGCTACGAAGGCCCCAAGGGCGGGCCGGGCATGCCGGAAATGCTCACGCCGACCTCCGCGATCATGGGCGCGGGTCTCGGCGCAGACGTGGCCCTGCTTACCGACGGGCGTTTCTCCGGCGGGTCGCACGGGTTCATCGTCGGGCACATTACGCCGGAAGCTCAAGAAGGCGGCCCGCTCGCACTCGTGCAAAACGGCGATCAGGTGACGATCGACGCCGAAAAGCGGGAACTCAACGTCGGCGTCGGCGACGCGGAGCTAGCCAAACGCCGCGCGGCATGGAAGCAGCCGCCCTACAAAGCCACCCGCGGCACGCTCTATAAGTACATCAAGAACGTCCAGAGCGCGTCGGAAGGGTGTGTTACGGACGAGTGAATGCACCTTGGAATGTGTAGGTCAGGCCAAGCGGCGTTGGACGCGACATCGTTGCCTAGCTCTGCCCGCGCCGGCCTGACGGAGTCGCAATCGGTCTTCGAATCCGTCAGGCCGGCGCGGGTCCGGTCCAACGGCAATAGTCGGCCCGTTCCCGCTTGGCCTGACCTACACAACGACACAATGACAAATCCGGCCGGCAAAACCGCTCCCTCACCGCGTGCCGGTTCGGTGATATACTTGTAGGCGAATCTCCCCCTTCGGCACTTTTTCAAGGAGAACGTCGTGATCGGGCGCGCGATGATTTTGGCGGCGATGGTCTTATTGCTCGTCGGTCGGGTCGGTGTTGCCGCGGAGGCCGCGGCGGAGGGGCCGCTCTTGAAATACGTCAAGAAGGCCGACGCCAGCTACAAGTGGACCAAGCGCCGCGAAGGCGAAATCCTGGGGGCGAAGTATGTCGAGCTGACGCTCACGTCGCAAACCTGGCGCGACGTGGTGTGGCAACATCAATTGTTCGTCCTCCGCCCGGCGAGCGTCCCCGACGACGCCAAGCACGCGATGCTGTTCATCACGGGCGGAGCGTGGAAGCCGGAACTCGCCGGTCCCGCGGGCGACCGCGACAAGCTGCCCAAGGAAGCGCCGATCTTCGTCGCGCTGGCCGAACAACTCAAGACGCCGGTCGCGATCTTGCTGCAAGTGCCGCATCAGCCGATCCTCGGCGGCCGCTACGAAGACGACGCGATCGCCGAGACGTTCGTGAACTTCATGAAGACGGGCGATACGGAATGGCCGCTCTTGTTGCCGATGGTCAAGAGCGCGGTCCGCGGCATGGACGCGACGCAGGAATTCGCCGCCAAACAGTGGAAGCTGAACCTCAAGGAGTTCACGATCACCGGCGCGTCGAAACGCGGCTGGACGACGTGGCTCACTGGCGCGGTCGATCCGCGGGCCGTCGCCATTGCCCCGATGGTCATCGACATGCTCAACACGAACGCCCAGATGCGGCATCAGATCGAGTCGTTCGGCGGGCCTTCCGAGCAGATTCGCGACTATTCCGAGCGCGGTCTACTCAAGATGCTCGACAGCGAACGGGGCAAGCTGCTCAATCTGATTACCGACCCGTATAGCTATCGCAAGCAACTCACGCAACCGAAGCTCCTGTTGCTCGGGACCAATGACCGTTACTGGCCGCTCGATGCGCTCAACCTGTATTGGGACGCGCTCGAAGGCGAGAAGTACATCGTGTACGTGCCGAACGCCGGACACGGGTTGAATCCCAAGGGCGGACCGATCGACGTCGCTCGGGTGTCCGGTGGGCTGGCCGCGATTCACCGTCGCGTCGTCGAGAATGCGACGCTGCCGAAACTGAATTGGAAGCTCGATTCGTCGGACGACGGATTGGCGCTGGCGGTCGAGAGCAACGTCGCGCCGAAGAACGTGCGCGTGTGGATGGCGAAGAGCAAGACCAAGGATTTCCGCGATTCGCAATGGACCTCGCGGATCGTCCGTCGCGACGGCGACAAGTACGCACACGAACTCGACATGCCGAGCGAGGGCTACGCGGCCATGTTCGGCGAGGCCGAGTACCAGGGACCCAGCGCGCCGTTCTTTCTCTCCACCAACGTCCGCATCATCGGCAACGGCAAGACCGCGACGGGCGGCGGCGGGAAGTGAGGTTAGAGGTTGGGGGTTGGAGGTTTGAGGTTGGAGGTTTGAGGTTGGAGGTTTGAGGTTGGAGGTTGGAGGTTGGGGGTTGGAGGTTAGAGGCAAAGCGACCCGAATGCTCCAGACCCTCGATCCTCGATCCTCAATCCTCGATCCTCGGTCCTCAATCCTCATCCCTACATGACGCGGCACGCGGGCGGTAGAATGGCGTGCGTTGGACCTACCGCCTCTCTTGCTTTGCTCGCGCCATGTCCTACACACCCCTTCCGCCGGCGTTGAATCCGCCCGTTCGCACGCTCCTTGGCCCCGGCCCGAGCGACACGCATCCGCGCGTCCTCGCCGCGATGGCCAAGCCGACCGTCGGCCACCTCGATCCCTACTATCTGCAACTCATGGACGGCATGCAGCAGATGTTGCGGGCCGTGTTTCAGACGCAGAACCGCATGACGTTCGCCGTGAGCGCGACTGGCTCGGCGGGAATGGAGGCCGCGGTCGTCAACGTCATCGAGCCGGGCGATCCAATGGTCGTCTGCGTGAATGGCGTATTCGGCGGACGCATGGCCGACGTGGCCGCCCGCGCCGGTGCGAACGTGACGAAGATCGAGCTCGCCTGGGGCGAAGTGTTCGCGCCGGCCGACGTCAAGGATGCCCTGGCCAAAGCCAAACCCAAGGTCGTCGGCATCGTGCTCGCCGAAACGTCAACCGGCGCGTGGCAGCCGATCGAGGAAATCGCCGCGCTCGTTCGCGACGCCGGGGCGATGCTCGTGGTCGACGCCGTGACGGCGCTCGGCGGCCTGCCGGTCGAAATGGATCGCTGGGGCGTCGACGTGATCTACAGCGGCTCGCAAAAGTGCTTGAGCTGTCCGCCGGGCCTCGCGCCGATTTCGTTTTCGGATCGCGCGCTCGAAATGATTCTTGCCCGCAAGTCGAAGGTGCAAAGCTGGTATCTCGACGTGACCATGCTCGCTCAATACTGGGGCAGCGACCGCGTCTATCACCACACCGCGCCGATCAACATGACATACGGCCTGTACGAAGCGCTGCGGCTTGTGCTCGAAGAGGGTCTCGAAAACTGCTTCGTGCGGCACCGGCGGAATCATCTCGCGCTCAAGGCGGGCTTGGCCGCGCTCGGGATCGGCTACACCGCGCAGGAAGGCCATCAACTGCCGATGCTCAACGCCGTCCGCGTGCCGGAGGGCGTCGACGACGCGAAGGTCCGCGGCGAGTTGCTGTCGCGGTTCGGCATCGAAATCGGCGGAGGCTTGGGCGCGTTCAAGGGCAAGGTCTGGCGCATCGGCCTGATGGGCTACGGCTCACGCCCGGCGAACGTGCTGCTG
Organism: Planctomycetota bacterium; assembly: GCA_003576845.1. Classification (GTDB taxonomy): domain Bacteria; phylum Planctomycetota; class Planctomycetia; order Pirellulales; family PLA5; genus PLA5. The sequence continues at coordinate 21,765 of QEVJ01000055.1, read as the reverse complement.
TTCCTCTCCGCGCTCGAACAACTCCTGGCCGAGCAAGGCTACAAGTTCGAGCACGGCGCCAGCATCGCAGCGGCGAACGCGGCGTATTCGCGAGGAAAGAATGGCGAATCGTAAGTTGTGAATTGCAAATGGTGAATGTTGGAATTGCCGTTGCGCTTGACCGGCAGCTTTCCACATACACAATTCACAACTCACCATTTTCCATTCACAATTCTTCTTCGGATTTTCCAGCAGATGGCTCTCTCCGGCAAAGCGGCAATTGTCACGGGTGGCGGCACGGGCGTCGGCCGCGCGACGGCACTCGCACTCGCGAAGGCGGGCTGCAATGTGCTCGTCAACTACTCGCGTTCGGCCGACGAAGCGGAGTCGACTGCGCGCGATGCCGCCACGCTTGGCGTCGCGGCGCTGGCCCATCGGGCCGACGTGTCCGACGACGCCGCGTGTCGTGCGATGGTCGATCGCGCCGTAAAAGAATTAGGCCGCCTCGACATCCTCGTCAACAACGCCGGCACGACGCGGTTTATTCCGCTGGCCAATCTCGACGAAGTGACCGACGACGATTGGCGGCGAATCTTCGACGTCAACGTGAAGGGAGCGTTCCAATGTGCCCGCGCCGCCGCGGACGCGATGCGAAAAACCGGCGGCGGCCAGATCGTCAACGTCACCAGCATCGCCGCCTATCGGGGCAAGGGCAGTTCGATTCCGTATTGCGCCTCGAAAGCGGCCCTTAACACGCTGACCGTTTCGCTGGCTTGTGCGTTGGCCCCGCTGATTCGCGTGAACGCCGTGGCTCCAGGGTTCATCAGCGGGCGGTGGCTTGAACAAGGACTTGGGCGCGCGTACGAGCGGATTCTGGAGCAAACCGAAGCCAAGCTGCCGCTCGGGCGCGTCAATCAGCCGGAAGACGTTGCCGCGGCGATCATGAGCTTTATCGCCGGACCCGAAACGATCACCGGGCAAGTGCTGGTCTGCGACAGCGGGATGATGATTGCGGGGTAGAGGTTGGAGATTAGAGGTTGGAGGTTGGAGATTCGGGGCGAGTTCCTCGATCTCGAACTACAAGAAGTCGGCGTGCAGCAATGAGCGATGACGATCGTGAGGCCATCAACTTCTAGGACCGCCGCCGGTTCGCCGAGACCGACGAGCGCGTGCGTTGCCCGCGCTGCAACAAGTTCATTTTCATGCACGAGGTGCGGTGCGAGCATTGCGGCCTGCATTTTGCGGGCGACGCCTGGCAGTTCTCGCCGTCGACGTCCTCTCAAGCCCGATCTTCGCGCTGGCAATCGCGTTGGTTAACCGCGGCGATCGTGGCAGCTATCCTGGTCGCGCTAGTCTTGGCTTATTTGTGAATGGCGGCGTCGTTCGGTCGACGCCGTTTGCGGAGCGCCGCGTCCGCGGGCGATTTTGCTTGGGACGATCGTCGCGCTCATGGTATGCTAATGCCGCGTTAATGGACCGTGCCGTGAGCTTTGGTGGAGCGGGACAATGGAACGCAATTCTGCACGCAGACCGCGCGTCGGCGCATACCGCTTGGCCGGATTGCTTGCCGCCGGGATATTCCTGATTTCTTCCGTCGCGGCAAACGCCCAAACCGTCGAGCGCGTGGTTCACATTTCCGTCGACGGACTCAACGTCGCGATGCTCCGCGGCTTGCTCGACGATTCGCCGGAACTCGTGCCCGGTTTTTCGCGGCTCATCGACGAAGGCGCATACACGTTCAACGCTCGCACGGACTACAACTACACGACGACCGTGCCGAATCACGTGTCGATGATCACGGGCCGGCCCGTCGTTCAGCCGGAGGGCCAGCCGGACACCGTTCATCACGGGATCACGACGAACGGCCCAGCACAATCGGCGACGATTCACAGCATCGGCAACCTCGCCCTCGGCTACATCCCCAGCGTGTTCGACGCGGTTCACGACCGCGGCCTGGGCACGGCGTTTTTCGCCAGCAAGACGCGGCTCGCGGCGTTCGTCGAACGGAGCTACAACGCCCAGTACGGCGCGCCCGACACGCTCGGCGCGGACGACGGCCGCGACAAGATCGACGATTATTTCAATCTCGACGGCGATAGCGACGCAGCCGTGACCAACTTTCTCGCCGCGATGGACGCCGCGCCGCGGACGTATAGCCTCGTGCATATCGTCGATCCCGACTATGCCGGCCACGCCAGCGATTGGGAAAGCGACGAATATCGCGACGCCGTCCTCGCCACCGACGAGCGTGTGATGCGGATTCTCGATTACGTGGGCAGCGACGCCGATTTCGCCGGCAAAACCGCTGTCCTCCTCACGACCGACCACGGCGGCGCGGGCGAGAATCACACCGATCCGCTCGTCGGCGGCAGCTACACGATTCCGGCGTTTCTGTGGGGACCGGACATTCCCGCCGGCGTGGACTTCTACTCGCTTCTCGCCAATCGCACCGATCCCGGCGACGCGCGGCCCGACTACAACGCGCCGCAACAACCGCTCCGCAACGGCGACACGGGCAACCTCGCGCTCGCGCTGTTGGGCCTGCCGCCGGTGAGCGGTTCGAGCATGATTCCCGTGCTGTCGCTCTCGCCGGACCCGATACCGGGCGACATCGACCGCAGCGGCAGCGTCGATCGGCTCGACCTGGCCCTGTTCGCCGGCCACTTCGGCACGACCGGAGCGACCTGGGAAACGGGCGACTTCGACGGCGACGGCAACGCGACGCTCGTCGATCTGGCGCTGCTGCAAACGAACCTCACTCACGCCGCGGCCGATTCACCGCAAGCAGCCAGCGTGCCGGAGCCGCCGGCGCTAGTGCTCGCCACACTAGCCGCGGTCGCAATCGTCGCGCCATCGCGATGGCGGAGGTAAGACGGATTTGCAGTCCGTCCGTCATCCGGCGTGCGCCGCTTCGATCTCCTTCTCCGCGTCCATCGCGGCGTTGAACCGCTTGGCGACGAAGACGAAAACCGCGGCAACGACCAGCATCGCGATCGCCAACATGCCGTAATACTTGTCCGGCTCCATTTGCGGGTAGAGTTGCGTGATGGGCACGTTGATGAACAAGTTCCCGACGCCGACGAAAAACAGCCAGACCGCGGTAATCAAGCCCTTCATTGATTTCGGCGCCGAAACAAACGCGAGTTCCAGACCCGTGACGGAAATCAGAATCTCCGCGATCGTCAACATGATGTAGGCAACCGCCTGCCATTCGAGACCGACTTTACGATCGTCGGGTAGAGGAACTCGTTCGGTGACTTCCTCGCCGTTCTTGACGACTTGCCGCGTCTCGGCCGGACCGGCCAGATGCCCGGCGTAGCTCATGATGCCCATCGTAACGGCCGTAAGAACGAACCCGACGAACATCTTGTCGGTCGCGCGGATTTTGATGCCCTTCTTGGCAAGATAATTCCAAAGCCACGTGACGATCGGCAGCAGCAGGATAATGAGCACCGGATTGAGGCTTTGCATTTTCTCGGCGGATACTTCGAAACCGAGAATATCTTTGTCCATATAAACGTCGCCAAAGAAAATCCAAGTGCTCGGAGACTGGTCGAAGATCGCCCAAAAACACGCAACGAGCAAAAACAGACCGAACAGGCGTCGCAATACTTTCCACTGCGCGGCGCGCTCTTCCGGTGGCACCGGTGTCTTGTCGATCACTTCGACGGCATAACGCTTCTTGCCCGCCGCAAAAATGAAGAAGGCGATCGCCATCAGGACCGCGGGGAACAAGAACGCGATCGCGTAACCGTAGTGGTCGCGAATGTCGGGCATCGCAAACGAGGAAATCGCCGCGCCGATGTTGATCGATAGGTAGAATATCGCAAAGGCGTTGCTGCGCAATTGCTCTTTGCCGGGCCGTTGCTGGTCGTAGGTCATGCCCATGAGCGTTGAGATATTCGGCTTGGTCATGCCGCTGCCCAACGCCAACAGCACGAGGGCGCCGACCAGCGCGCCTTCGTTTTCGATTCCCAGCACGACGTGCCCAAAAATATAGGGAACGGAAAAGCCGACGATCGTCCAATACTTGCCGAAGTACTTGTCCGCGAGATAGCCGCCGAGCAGCGGAAGGAAGTAGCAGCCGGCCGTGAAGTAGGCCATGTATGCAGCGGCCTTCGCTTCGCCCATCACGAGCGCGATCTTCATGTAATTGCTCAGAATCGCCCGCATCCCGTAGTACGAGCATCGCTCCGCAAACTCGCCCCAGAAAATGAACCAGAAGCCCGTGGGATGCGTGTCCGGGACCCCGGCTTGGGTTTCCACGACCTGGGGCGCTTGATACGGATTGCCGGAGGGCTGCGACATCCTGGACTCCCGGGAATTGGGCGGATTGGGCAATGACGACGAACGACGATCGGCGGCGACGGGATCGCGGCGGTAAGTCCGTCGATTTTAGCCGGCGCGGCAAGCTGGATAAAGCCTGGAATGTGCGGAAGAATGCCTAACGCTTCTCGCTCGCTTGCGCCGCCCGCCAGGTCCGCGCCACTTGACTCCTGCCCGTGACCCTCGTTAACGGTCGCTCTTGCGGGCGCGCCATCATTCTGCGACCCTTCGCGGTCCCAATGCGCCGGTGCGCGCCGTTCGGCGTCGCGGTGAACTGGAATTCGTCCTCGGAGGAGGTCGTAACGGGTAGGTCAGGCCAAGCGGCGATCGATGCGACCGTTCTCGAACGACTGTTTCCGCGCCGGCCTGACGTAGAGGCGTCAAAGGGCTTTCGATCTGCCGTTGCGCCGCTGTGTCAGGCCGGCGCGGACGAACGGTTGCGAAGATGGCAACGTCCTACGCCGCTTGGCCTGACCTACGCCTGCCCACTGCCCACTTTATGTCCTCATCGATGAACGCCGCCACTGCCAACGCGGAGCCTCGTCGTCCCGGGCTGTTGCTGCGCCTGTTGGGCGCGGGTGCCGATGCCGTCGCCGACTTCGGCAAGCTGATGATCGATTGGGCCGTGGCCGTCGGCGGGATGACGATCTTCTCCTTTCGCGTCGTCGGGTGGATGCTCACGCGCCGGCCGCGGCGGGAAACGCTGCTGCCGAATTTCTATCAGGTCGGCGTGCTGAGCCTGCCCGTCGTCGCGCTCACCGGCACGTTCATCGGCATGGTGCTGGCCGTGCAGAGTTACGTGCAGTTTCGCGTGATGCATCTGGAAACGCGGCTCGGCGCAGTCATCAACATGACGCTCGTCCGCGAACTCGGACCCGTGCTCGCGGCGACGATGCTCGCCGGCCGCGTCGGGAGCGCGATGGCCGCCGAACTCGGCACGATGCGCGTCACCGAGCAAATCGACGCCCTCGCCAGCATGGGCGCGAATCCGATTCACTACCTCGCGGTGCCGCGGCTCTTGGCCTGCGTCTTCATGATTCCGTCGCTCACGATCATGGCCGACTTCATGGGCGTGGCCGGCGGATATTTTTACAGCGTCCACGTGCTCGGCATCGACATGCACTACTACTTCGTCAACAGCGAAGAGTACGTGGGAAGCTTCGACATCTTCAGCGGCGTGTTCAAGAGCCTGTTTTTCGGCATCGCGATCGCGCTGGTAAGCTGCCATCGCGGTTTCCACTGCGACGCGGGCGCCGAAGGCGTCGGCCGTGCGGCCACGACCGCGTTCGTCTACTCGTTCGTCATCATCCTCGTCCTCGATCTCGGTTTGGGCGTGTTTTTGGACGCGGTCTACAATTCGATCTGGCCGGAGGGGATGAAAATGATGTAGCGGGGGTCGGAGGTCAGGGGTCGGGGAGGATTCGGGATTCGGGGAAGCATTGGGCTATGGCGCGGGAGTCGGGCAACGAGGACATTCAGGATAAGCCGCTGGTCGAGGCTCGCGGATTGGGAGTGTCGTTTGGCGCGCAGACTGTGTTGCGCGACATCGACCTCGTCGTGCCGCGGGGGCAGACGCTGGCCATCATCGGCGAAAGCGGGTGCGGAAAGACGGTGTTCCTCAAGACGATGATCGGTCTCGTCGCACCGACGAGCGGCGAAATGTTGTTCGATGGGAAGAATCTTCAGCAACTTTCGGAAAAGGAACTTACGCGGCAGCGGATTCGTTTCGGCTTTGTGTTTCAGAACGCTGCCCTGTTCGACAGCTTGTCGATCGAGCAGAACGTGGCGTTTCCGCTGCGGCAACATACGGAGATGACCGATGACGAGATTCGCGAGGTCGTGCTGGCGCGGCTGAGCGAGGTGGGCCTTGCGCCCGACGTAATGCCGAAGAAGCCCGCCGAGCTTTCGGGCGGTATGCGGAAGCGCGTCGGCCTTGCCCGGGCGCTTGCGATGAACCCGGACATCCTGCTTTACGACGAACCGACGACCGGTCTCGACCCGATCATGAGCGACGTGATCGGCGAACTGATCCTCGAAACTCGGAAGAAACACCCGATCACGAGCGTGGTCGTCACGCACGACATGCGCGTCGCCCAAAAGGTCGCGGACCGAATTGTGATGCTCTATCCCGTAGCGAGGCTCGCAGGCGATGAACCCCAAATCCTCTACGACGGCGAGCCGGGAAGAATCGAGTCGGCACGCGACGAGCGCGTCGGGCAGTTCGTGCGCGGCGAGGCAGGGGTCGGGGATCAGGGGTCGGGGGTCAGGGGTCGGGGCTCGAACGGCACTAACTAACCTTATAGGAACTCCATGGCAATTCAGAGCTATCGCGACTTGGACGTTTGGCAACAAGCGATGCGGCTTGTGGAAGCCGTCTACGCGGCGACCGGCTCATTCCCGTCGTCTGAGTTGTATGGACTTACGAGCCAAACGCGACGTTGTGCAGTCAATATACCTTCGAACATTGCCGAAGGCCGTGGCCGCAAGGGAACGCGCGAGTTCATCAACTTTCTCGCGATCGCTTATGGTTCACTCTGCGAACTCCAAACCCACCTCGAACTTGCTCATCGGCTCCGATTCCTGGACAAGGTCGTGCATGACCGCCTACAAATCCAAACTGACGAAGTCGGCCGGATGCTCAACGGCCTAATGAACTCGTTGGGACGTCGAAACTCTACTCCCTGACACCTGACCCCTGACTTCCGACCCCCGGCCATGGACGACCGCCTCATGCAATTCCGCGTCGGTGTGATGGTGCTGGCCACCATCATCATCGGCGCTATTTTGCTCGTCGTGATGGGCGAGGTGCCCAAACTCGGCTTTGGGCGGCCGACGTACGAGCTCGAAGCCAAGTTCGAGCGGGCACCCGGCGTCACCAAGGACACGCCCGTCCGCAAGAGCGGCATCCTCATCGGCCGCGTGACCGATGTCCGCTTCGCCGACGACGGCAGCGTCATCGTCACGATGGGCATTCACGACGACGTCAAGCTCCGCCTCTCCGAACGGGCCCAAATCAAAGGCGGACTCTTGGGCGACGCCGTGATCGAGTTCGTTATGGGACCCAAGAAGGCCGAGCCGGGCTTTTACGCCGACGGCGACGTCATCGAAGACGGCATCGTCGTCTCCGATCCCTTCGAAGTCTTCGCGGACCTCAAGGGCGAGTTCTCCTCCGCAATCCAAACCTTCAACCAGGCCGGCCGAGACATCGGCACGCTCGCCAACAACCTCAACCGCATCCTCGATCAGAACGACAACCAGATCGAGCGCGTGATGGGCCAGACCGAAAAGGCGCTCGTCAGCTTCAACCGGGCGATGGACAACGTCCAGAAGATCGCGGGCGACGAAGAAATTCAAGCCGGCCTCAAGAAATCGCTTGCCGATCTGCCCAAGATGCTCGACGAATCGCGGGCCACCTTCCAACGCGTCCAACAGACGATCGAACTGGCCGACAAGAACCTGGCGAACCTCACGAAGTTCACCGGCCCGCTCGGCGAACGCGGCGATCAGATCGTCGTTCGCATGGCCGGCAGCGTCGAGAAGATCGACCAGCTTCTGGCCCAGCTCGTCGCGTTCTCGAAAACCATCAACAGCAGCAAAGGCACCGTCGGCGAGTTGCTCAACAACCCCGATCTCTACCAAAGCCTGAACCGCGCGGCCCGCAACGTCGAAGAGGCGACCGAGCAGCTTCGGCCGATCCTCGACGATGCAAGAGTGTTGATGAACAAAATGGCCCGGCATCCCGGAGCGCCGCTTCGCGACGCGGTCCGGCCGGGGGCGGGGATCAAATAGGCGGACCGGCTCGACGCGCGAATTTAGCGAACCATCCACGTGCGGCGAGCGTATCAACGGCGGCTTGGGTTCCATTTATTCCGCTCACCGAGGCCGGGACATGTTGCGCCGCTTTCGTTTGCCGATCCTTTGCGGGGTCATCGCGTTCGCCGCCGCGGGCTGCAATCGTCAGGGCAGCGATGCGCAAGCGGAGGAGTCAAAGACCGCTGAATCCAAAAGAAGCACCGTCGAGGGCGTGGAATTCCACGCGACGCTGTTGGAAATCGCCGCTGCGTATCAGAAATATGGTCGGTTTGACGAGACATTGCGATTCGGCCCGCCACCATGCTCCGCGCCACCGCCAGGATTTCCTCCCTACGAGGAGCCAAAACCAGAGCCGAGTCGACTGCGGGTGAGCAAGAGCCGCGATGCCGATTCGCACGGTAAGAAACTCTATTATCTGTACGTCAAAGACGGGCAAGCGTATGCGTACACTGACATAGGCAAGCGGCAGCACGAAGGACAAGTCATCCTCAAAGAGGCGTGGAAGCCCGAATTGACGAAGGACGACCGCAGCGCGATGGTCGCTTTTGATCCCGACGACAAGCAGCACTATCGCGCCGGCGAAAAGTTCGGTCTGTTCGTCATGATGAAACTCAACCCCGCAACGCCGAACACCGACGAGGGTTGGGTCTACGCGACGATCTCTGCCGACGGGAAAACCGTCACATCGGCCGGTCGCGTCGAAAGTTGCATGGCGTGCCACCAGGGCGAAGGAACGAAGGACCGAACGTTCGGCGTCCGCGAAATAGAGCCGGGCGACGAGTCGAAGTAACGCGATCGTTCTCTATTCATCAAGCTCGAACACTGCGTCCGTCGCTCTATCGAATACGCGCGCGATGCGCAACGCGAGCGCGAGCGATGGCGTGTACTCGCCGCGTTCGAGGGCCACGATCGTTTGCCGCGTGACGCCGACGCGGTCGGCCAGGTCTTGCTGCGTCATGCCGTCGGTCGCCGTGCGCAGCTCGCGCACGCAGTTCCGCAGCGTCGGTTCCTTCTTACGCGGCATGTTGTCTCCGATACAACGCGATGGACACCAATCCGCGCAAGCCGAAGCAGAAGGCGAATTGCAGCCACAGGAGCCAATTCAAGAGCCGCGTTGGAACCGTCTCCGCGTCGGCATAGCCGGAGCACACGACGGCGCCGATGAGCGTCAGGATCATAGCCATCCACGATGTGTAGATTCCGACGGCCGTCGCCTTGAGTTGGATTTGGTAGTCGCGTTCGTCAACGACGACGCGACTGCCGCGGCGGCGTATGAACAAGATCGCGAAGCCCATCAGGCCCAACAATCCAAACGCGCCGATCGCCGCGTCGCCCAGCCAGGGAAACAGCAGCGCAACCGCCACGACTGCGGTAAGCGAGACGAGTAGTTCGGTCCAGGCGACCTTTTCCATAGCGTTCATCTGGGATTCTCCGTGTCGAGTGGTGAATTGCCGCGAGAGCCACGTCGTTATGTATAATAAACTTGACATTCAGCGGTGTCAAGTTTATTTTACTTCGCACCAATTCTTGTCGGATGGGGCCGTTCGCGGGCCATCGGTCAATGGCGAAGAGTGCGAAGGGACTCGGACCTGGCTTCGGTCCTTTGCGTTGCTCCGAAACGCATCCGAATCGCAGCGAGCATTGCGCGGCGGCGCAACACCGCTTGCCCGCATACGCGGCACGACATCGCGGTCGAATCATGCGACGGAATACCATTTCGCCCCAAATGCCGCAAAGTGCCGAATAAAACCGCGCGTCGCGCCGCTTAACGAACGGAACGCCAATTCGTGGCACGACGCTTGCTATCTGCCGCCCTATCCGAAACCTTAGGCGGCCGCAATGTTCCGACTCCCTCGGCGTCGTACAGACGCTCGGCGCTCGCTGACGACGTGCGCCGGGCAACGCGTAGTGATAGGTGGGAACCGCGTGGGTCCGTATCCGCCGCCGCCTCGCGCGGCGGCGGATTCGGCCCGGCGGGCAACGGCCGCGTGCCGATCGCTATCGAGTGCCGCCGGCCACGGTGTTCGGCGTTCTTTCGTCGAGCGGCTTAATTGTCGCGTCTCGTTTGCTCTCGCTTCGTCGCCTCTCCCGGCCGATCCGTTGCGGCGCCTGTGTGCCGCGGGATTGGTTCCGCAATCGCTCCCGAGTGCGGTCGGCCGAGCGACGATTTCTTCAGGAAAGGACGTTAGGTGACTTGATGTATGTTTGCGATCTTGCGTAGTCGATGGCTTTCGTTATGGGTCGCGCTCGCCGTGTTGACGGGCACGACGGTATTCTTGGATGTAATCCCGGCGCTCGCGCAAGACGCGCCTGCCGCCGCAGAGTCGGCGTCTTCCCCCGCGCCTGCCGCCGATCCTGCGACGCCGTCGCCAACGGCGTATTTCTCCGGCAATCCGACACCCGATCCAACTGGCGGTGGAGCGGGCGCCGGCATCGTACCCGCAACCGGTGGCGATCCCGATCCGGAAACGCTCTCGAAAACCGATCTCTACAACCGTATCGCCCACAACTTCTTCTCGATCAACATGGTCTGGACGCTCATCACGGGCTTCCTCGTCATGTTCATGCAGGCGGGCTTTTGCATGGTCGAAGTCGGCCTGTGCCGCGCGAAGAACGCCGCTCACACGGCAAGTATGAACTTCATGGTTTATCCACTTGGCTGCCTCGCGTTCTTCGCCTACGGATTCGCCATCGGCTGGGGCAATTGGTGGAACGCGCCCGTCGCGCCCGGCTGGGTTTCAACGCTCGGCCCCGGCACCGCCGTCCTCAATGAAGGAATCGGCCTCGAACCAGGCATGACCCCGGAAGGCAAGCCCGATGGCACGTACAAATACGGCCTGATGGGCACAAAAGGCTTCTTCCTCAATGGCCTCGACGACGTCAGCGTCATGGCCCTGTTCTTCTTTATGATGGTATTCATGGACACCACCGCGACCATTCCGACGGGCGCGATGGCCGAACGCTGGAGTTGGAAGAACTTCTGCATCTATGCGCTGTGGGTGGCTTTGCCGTACTGCTTTTACGCCAATTGGGTCTGGGGAGGCGGCTGGCTCGCACAGGCGGGTCTCAATTGGGGCTTTGGCCACGGCGCCGTCGACTTCGCCGGTTCCGGCGTCGTCCACGCGATGGGCGGCGTCATCGGCCTGGCCGGCGCTCTCTGCATCGGACCGCGCCGCGGTAAGTTCAGGGACGGAAAACCCCATCCCATTCCTGCGCACCACGTCCCAATGGTAATCGTCGGCACGTTCATCCTCGCCTTCGGCTGGTTCGGCTTCAATCCCGGCTCGACCCTATCGGGAACCGACTTGCGAATCAGTTTTGTCGTCGTCAACACGATGCTGGCGGGCATCATGGGCGCGATCGCGTCGATGCTCACGCTCTATGCCAAGGGACTCAAGCCGGACCCGACGATGATGTGCAACGGCATGTTGGCGGGCCTTGTCGCCATCACCGCGCCTTGTGCGTTCGTCGACGCTTGGGCGGCCGTCGTGATTGGGGCCGTCGCCGGCGTGCTCGTCGTGCTCAGCGTCTTCTTCTGGGAGAAACTCAAAATCGACGATCCGGTCGGCGCCATTTCGGTTCACGGCGTGAACGGTCTCTGGGGCGTGCTGTCGCTGGGGATCTTTGCCAACGGCAAGTACGGCGGCGGCTGGAACAAGGTCGACGGACCCGTCGCGGGGATCGTCGCCGGCGACTGGGGCCAAATCAAAGCCCAGGCGCTCTCCTGCGTCGTCGTCGTCGTGTTCGGTTTCGTGATGGCTTACGTTTGGTTCAAGCTCAGCGACATGATCTTTCCAATTCGTGTTAGCGAAGCCGACGAGGTCGAAGGCTTGGATCGACCGGAGATGGGTGCGCACGGCTATCCGGAATTCACCGGCAACTAGCCGCGAACCCAGACGCAATTCGTGATGGCGTGGGCCGCCGCCCGAGCAGCGGCGGCATCATGTTCGACCAGAAGGATGCCCGCGGGCCTGGGACTGCTTTCCGCCTGGCAGCCCAGGCCGGGGCATCCTGAATGCGAATGACCAAGTCCCAACCTCCTGCGGCGCGCTCTCCCGCGACCCACTCGCGTCCGGTGCGCTCAAGGCCGGCGTTTTGGTGATTCAATGGGATGCCGACGTCCTATGCGGCAGGCAATCACGGACGACGGTCCGGCGAAACCCACACCCCGAAGTGATCGCTACTCGTTGCGGGTTGCGCGGCGCGCGGCGTAGGGTTCGGCGCTTTCCCCGCGGTATCGCAAGAAGGCTTGCAACGCGTGTTGTACCTAGCCGATTCGCGCTTCCGTCGCGCGAGACTGCTTGCGCGGGCGCCTCTTGACGCGTGCCCAGCGGTGCACGTGGAACGGCGCCGGCGAAACGCCCATCGTTTCGGCGACGTCCGCAAACGTGTACGACGCCGCGGGGGTGTTAAGGCGGGACGGCGTTGGACGCCACCGGGCCAAACACCGTCGCATGCCGCGTCGCTTGGCTACCGGCGACCCTTGCGGCAACGAAGGATCCCTCCAACCACGACCGGAAGAGCGCACGCGAGAAGCGCCAACGTGGACGGCTCGGGCACTTGGGCGATGCGGAAGTCGTCGAACACGGCCGAAACGCCGTCGCCGGCGGCGCGGGCCTGACCGGTGAGCAGGATCGTGTACGTGTCCGGGAAGTTGCTGAAACCCTGGATAGCGACGAGCTGCGAGTCGAGGTACATGAACATGCTGACGTCGCCCGGTTCGCCGGTGGGCGAGATGACGATCTTCATTTCGTGCTCGCCGAGCGAGCCGTCGAGCCCGTCGAGCGAGGCGATGTTCACGCCGCTGCCGGTTGGTTGGTTCGTGCCGATACCGCCGGCGTCGTTGGCGTTGTACGACCAGCCGTTTTCGCCGACGTTCTGCGAAAAGTGCAGGTAATGGCCGTCGTCGCCGAAGATCCAGAGGCTCGACCGATAGGCCGTGCCCGAACCGGAAAGCGATACGCGGTCGACCCTAACTTCGGTTTCGAGAAGGTTGGGCAGATCGGCGGCGAGTTGGACCGTGTTGCCGTACCAATACTGATTGTTGGTCGTGCCGCCGAGCGTCAGCCGGCCGGGGTTCGTCGTGACGTCGGGCGGGTTGTAGCCAGCGGGCGCGTTGTTTTCGAGTCCGCGGGTCGTCGGAATCCAGGCGGAAAGAACCGGATCGTCGAATTGATCCAGATACAGTTCGCTAAAGACGGGCGTGCCGCCGCCGGGTCCAGTCGTCGGCGCAGTGGTTGGCGTGTAGAGGCCGCGGGCGATGCCGGAGATCGACGATCGGGGAAGGGCGTCGGTCCACACGGCAACGTCGTCGAGCAAACCGCCCCAGTTCTCGCCGGCGGCCGCATCGCCGCCCATATAGAACGGCGGGCTGGCCACCGTGCCCGTCGCAATGGCAAAGCCGGTAGCGATGCCGTTGCGATAGAAGATCATCTGGTTGCCGGTCTTGACGACGGCGTTGTGGGTCCAGCCTTGAGCTTGCGTGAAATCGGGGATGTCGATGCCGCTGTTAAACGTTGGTGCAATGTCGCGGTACTCGAAATTCGTCGGCGTGAACTTGATCCAGCCGGCGTCGGGAAGGCGATTGCCGAGGATCACGTCGTTCGGCTCGCTCGGCGGATCGGGCTGCGTTTGCAGCGCCCAGAACGACCACGTGAAATCGGTTCCTGGCGTGATGCTGGGAAGCGAGCCGGCCGCGGCGTAGGTTCCGCCGGAACCGTTGAGGCTGAGCACCGGACCGCGCGTGCCGTCGTTCGCGATCGCTGCGGCGCCGTTGAGCGTTGCGGCTGCTCCGCCGCCGACGGTGTTCGGCGAGATCCCGCCCGGAGCAGCGTCGAGCGGCCAATAACCGTACAGGTCGGCCCGCGAGGGCGCGGCAAGGACCAACGAGACGCAGAAGGCAAGTAGGCCTTGAGTGGCGAGCGAGCAGATGGGTCGGTTCACGAGCGCACCCGGGGAAAGGACGTCGATTGGTTGCCCGGATTCCTAACTTGACGAGTGATACTATGCACGATCGCTGGCTGGATTTCAAGCAAAATCGAAGCGTGCGGTCGAATGCCGCGTGACGCTGGGGAGGGGGGTGACGGCCACTACGGGACCTTACGGGATCTAATCGGCCTAAACCGCGCCAGTCTACGTGGTCCCGCCAATTTGCCACATTGACGCACTATCAAACGCGCCCCTCCGGCTCGTCGCGGTTGGTCTCTCTCTGAGCGGCTGTAATCGGTAAACTCTCCGCCGCCGCGAATCCGAATAGTAGGCAGCGAAAAATAGGTTCCCAATCGGGACCGCTGCCCGCACCTGGGCGTTCGAGAATCGGTTACTTGCCGCGAGGGAGCGAAACGATGAAGCGTTCGTTGTGGACCCGGTTGTCGATGGGGGCAGGAGCGTTGACCGTCGCGATGGCGGGCATGGGCGGCGCGGCGGTCGCTGCGGACCCGACGGTCGAACAGGCGCTCAAGCTCGCGCCGATTCAGAAGGGCGTGAGCTACGACATTCCCGACGCCAAGGACGCGGCAAAGTGCTCGATCAAGCCCGTCAAAGAAGACAAGACAACGGGTTGGGCCGTGTTCGGACCTGCCGGAGAGCCGCTGCGAAGATTCCTCGATACCAACGGCGACGGGCAGATCGACCTGTGGTGCTATTACAACGACGGGCTCGAGGTCTATCGCGACATCGACTCGGATTTCAACCTCAAGGCCGATCAGTATCGCTGGTTCAACACGGCGGGCACACGATGGGGTCTCGACGATAAAGAGGATCGCACGATCGATTCGTGGAAAGCCATCTCGGCCGAAGAAGTCTCGCGCGAGATCGTCGCGGCGCTGGCGGCCAGCGACGCCCAGCGGTTTGCGGCGCTGCTGCTGACCGAAGACGAGTTGGGTACGCTCGGCTTGGGCGAAACGCGGCGGGCCGAAGTCGCCGCGCACCTGGCAAAAGCGCGCGAGGCGTTCGCAGCCCTGGCAAAATCGCAGAAGTCCATCACCGCCGCGTCGAAATGGTCGAACTTTGGCGCCACGCAGCCGGGCGTCGTGCCCAGCGGCACGGAAGGCTCGACGAAGGACCTGGTCGTGTACGAAAACGTTTCGGCCGTCGTCGAAACCGGCGGCAAATTCGAGCATTTGCTGGTCGGAACGCTGATCCAGGTTGGCCCGGCGTGGCGATTGGTCGATGCGCCGCAGTTGCTCACCGGCCGGTCGGGCGACGTGGCGTCGACGGGTATTTTCTTCCGGCCCGAGGTGCGGCAGACGGGCGAACCGATTCCGCCGAATACGACGATCGACGAGAAAGTGCGCGAGATCGTCGTGGAACTGCAAGCGATCGACAAGCAATTGGCCGAAGCCGCGCCGGCGCAGCAGGAGAAGCTCAACGCGCGGCGGACCGCGCTGTTGACCCAGTTGATCGACCGCTCGATGGACGACGCCGAGCGGGCACAATGGACGAGGCAACTTGCCGACACCGTGAGCCTCGCCGTTCAGTCCGGCATGTACGCGGACGGGCTCAAGGAACTCGAAACGCTGTTGGCGTCGGTCGAGAAACAGGGCGACAAGGAACTGGCCGCGTATGTGAAGTTCCGGTTGCTGACGGCGCAGTACGGTCTCGATCTCCAAACGCCGGACGCCGACATCGCAAAGGTGCAAGCGGCGTGGGTCGAATCGCTCACCGCCTTCGCCAAGGAGTATCCGCAGTCGCCCGACACGCCGGACGCAATTCTGCAACTGGCGATTGCGCTCGAGTCGTCGGGAAACGAAAAGGAAGCCGCGACGTGGTACGGCACGCTCGTGAAAGACCATCCGTCGAGCCCGGCCGCAACCAAAGCGGCGGGCGCGAAGACACGGCTCGAACTGGTCGGCAAGAAAATGACGCTTCGCGGCCGCACGGTCGACGGCAAGACGCTCGACTTGTCGGCGCTCGCTGGGCGAATCGTCGTGGTCCACTATTGGGCGAGCTACTCGGAGCCGTGCCTGGACGATCTCAAGCCGCTGGCCCAACTTTACGCGAAGTACGGCCGCGACGGGTTCGTGCCCGTGGGCGTGTGCCTGGACCACAACCCGGAAACGCTCGCATCGCAGCTCAAGCGGCAACCGCTGGCCTGGCCGCAGGTCTACGAGCCGGGCGGGTTGGAAGGAAACCGGCTGGCAAACGAGATGGGCATCGTCACGCTGCCCGTGATGATTCTCGTCGACAAGAACGGGACAGTGGTCAATCGCAACATTCACGCGAGCGAGCTGGAAGCGGAGATCAAGAAGCTGCTCAAGTCGGAGTCGGCGGCAAAGCCGGGGGCCACAAAGCGGTAAAGTAATCTGCGGCGATCCCTTAAACACAAAGCACAGACCACGCGGAAACCTCGGGGACAGGGAAAGCTGGTGGCGAGCGGGCAAAGGAAAGTGGGCAGCGGGCAAAAAAAAATTTCGCTGGGCGATGCGGGCGTGACCGAATTACCGTGCGACAGGGTGAGGCTTGCGCGTCCTTGACAGCGGAAAGTGCCCTGGTAGCATTGGAAGTTCGCCTGCGGCGCGTGTGGCGGGCATTTGTCGACCTGTCGGCAGCGCGCGACGCAACGGGGGATTAGCTCAGTTGGGAGAGCGTTTGGATGGCATCCAAAAGGTCAGGGGTTCGAGCCCCCTATCCTCCACTTGATATCGACGGTCGATTGCCCCACGGGTAGCGGCCGTTTCTTATTGCGACTTCGCCGGCGGCGAGGCAGCGTTCTCCGCCGCCGGCCGTGGTTCGGCATGGAATGACAGGATTGCGTCCCAGGCCTCTGCCGGCGTTTCAACGTAGCGAATCAGCTCCAGATCGCTGTCGGCGATCACGCCTTCGTCGGCCAGCGTGCGGAAGTTGATCACCCGGTCCCAGTAGGCGCGGCCATAAACCAAGATCGGAATCTCTTGCATCCGCCGGGTCTGGCGGAGCGTCAGCGCGTCGAACAACTCGTCCAGCGTGCCGAAACCGCCGGGGAACACGACCAGCGCCTTGGCACGCAACAAAAAGTGCATCTTGCGGAGCGCGAAATAGTGGAACTGGAAGCAAAGCTCCGGTGTGATGTACGGGTTGGGAATCTGCTCGTGCGGTAGGGTGATGTTCAAGCCGATCGACTTCGCGCCCACATCCGTCGCGCCGCGATTTCCGGCTTCCATGATCCCGGGGCCGCCGCCCGTGACCACGACATAGTCGCATTGTCCGTTCACCTGACACGTGCTCGACACGATGCGGGCGAACTCGCGTGCTTCGTCGTAGTAATGCGTCTTGGCGAGAACCCGCTCCGCGCGTTGCAGCTTGCGAGCGAGAACCGGATTGTCCGGCTCGGCGGCGGCGGCAGCTTCGGCCGCGCGGACGAGCGCCTCGGCCTCGGGACGCTCGACGATCCGCGTGCCGCCGAAAACGACGATCGTCGACCGGACCCGCTGCTCCGCGAGGGCCATTTCCGGCTTGAGCAGTTCAAGCTGCAAGCGCACGGGCCGCAGTTCCGGCCGGCGAAGAAAATCGGTATCGTCCTCCGCCAGACGATAGCTGGGCGAATTCAGGATCGCGTCGAGTCGCGTTTCTGGGCGTCGGACGGGTCGCGCCGCCGTTACAGCTTAGAGGATGCGGAATTAGCTTGGGAGATAGCGGATTTGCGATTGACCGGCAGAATCCGCAAGTTGATTCGGTCGGCGGCAAAGTCGACCGCATTTGACAACCGATGATTTGAGTCGGGCAATTGCCGAAGAAGCCGCCTGCGCGAGAGCCGAAAATGGCCGGCGAACATCTGGATTTGACGAGCGACGTTCCGCGGGCGGCGCCGAGCGGCGCGGCCAGTTCGGGCGATGCGGCGCGCGAGGAGGCGGCTCCCAGCGGCGCCGGGGGTTTGCGGAAGTTCGTCGGCGTGCGGTTCGAGTGCTGCGTGATCTACACGCGGGTTTATATCAACCGCGACGGCACGGCCTACGAAGGCCGCTGCCCTCGCTGCGCCCGGCCGGTCCGACTCGAAATCGGCCCCGGCGGTACCGACGCCCGGTTCTTTTCGGCGTACTGATTCGTCGGCGAGTGTGCCGAACTCTTTCACCCAATGCTGGCAACGCTATCGCGACGGTCGCCGTGTGACGCCTCCCCCCGATTCCCATTCCCTTCTCCGCGTCTGTGCGCCTTTGCGGTTTGCGAGCCCGCATTTCGCTGAGCTGGGCGCGGTGTGTCTTGAGCCGTTTGCCCGATTTGCGTAGTATCCCGCCCCATCGCACTCAATGCGGCGGCGCGCGATTCGCGAGCGAACTTTGGGCGGCGCCTCGTCGTAAGGTTGGCCAGTCATGGAGTACGAAGTCCAACGCTGCACGCGGCACTGTGCGAAGACCGGCCGCGAGCTTCAACCCGGCGAAGCGTTCTTTACGACGCTCGTCGACGAAGCCGGCGCGCTCGTGCGGCACGACTATGCATGCGAAGCGTGGACCGGCCCGCCGGAAGGCGTCGTTGGTTGGTGGAGGTCGCGGATGCCGGATGCGACGCCGAAGAAGGCGCAGCTTGCTCCGAACGACGTGATTCTGCAACTATTCGACCAATTGGCCGAGCAACCCGACAAGGCGGACATGCGGTACGTGCTCGCGCTGTTGCTGGTGCGGCGGCGCGTGGCGCGGCAGGAAGATGGCGAGATCGACGACGAAGGCCGCGAGTGGATGGTCATGTACTGCCCCCGGCGCGATGCGACGCTCAAGACGCTCGTGTCGATGCCGAGCGACGCGCGGGCGGCGGAGATCCAGGATGAGTTGGCGCGGTTGTTGTATGCGGGGGAGTGAAGGCGGGGTTCGGGATTCGGAATTTGGATTCTGCGTTCGTTCATGGAGGGACGGCTTTGAATCGTCGCTTCGCTTATCGTTGCCGCGTGGCCTGTTTGCTGCCGCTGGTATTGCTCGTCGCGAGCGGGGCGGGATGCTTGCAGAAAATGCGCTGGCCCTGGGCCACGACCACGTCGCCTCCGCCCGCCGTCTTGTCCGCCAACCCGTCGCTCGATGAAATCGTCCGCGCTGTGAATGGCAACTCGGCACTCGTGCAGTCGATGTCGACGAACTACGGCACGCTGGCGGCGCAAGGCGCTCCGGGGTTGCGGGCGGCGCTGTTTATCGAAAAGCCCGGGCGATTTCGCGTCCGCGGCACGCACGCGCTCTCCGGGCCGGAACTCGACTTGGGCAGCAACGACGAAATGTTCTGGCTGTGGGTCAAGCGCAGCGAGCCGCCGGCCCTGTACTACGCGCGGCATTCACAGGCGGCCACGAGCGGCTTGCGCCGGTTAATGCCCCTTTCGCCGCAACAACTCGTCGAGTCATTCGGCATTCCGACGTTTGATACCCAGGGTTCTCACCAAGGACCATTCCCGCAGGGCGAAGGGCGGCTGGCGATCCGTTCGACGCTGGCCGGCCCGGACGGCATGTTGACCAAGACGACCGTTGTCGACGCTCGAACCGCGCTCGTCGTCGAACAACAGTTGCACGACGCTGCCGGGCAGATGCTGGCGATCGTGAAATCCAGCGATCACCGGCTCGATGCCATGAGCCGGGCGTGGTTGCCGCACGTGGTCGAGTTGACGATTCCTTCGGGCAACCTGTCGATGACGCTGAGGGTCGAACGCTGGGACGTCAACGTTCCGCCTCCGGCCGATGCGTTCGTCAAGCCGGAACAGCGAGGCTTTCCGAACGTCGACGTGAGTGACCCGCGGAACTTGCCGCAAGCGGCGCCGATCGCGGGCAATGCAGGAACGCAAGGCGGAATGCGAATGGCATCGACCGCGGGGGCCGGCGGAGTTGCACCGATGGCGCTGGGACGAACGCGATACGGCGAGCGGCCGACGACAGCGCCGCAGGGCGACTCGGGTTGGAGACCGGTGGAATAGTCTTGCCGTTTGGTATGAGGAATTCCAATGATCTACGTTCGCTCCCTGTTGTTTGCCGCACCGATTTGCTTGCTGGCGGCAACGCTTTGTGCTCGCGAAGGCGAGGTCAAAAGCAAGCAATTGGCGATCCGGGGGCGAATTCTCGAATGCATCCACGATCCTCGCGGCGGCGAAATGATCAAAGTCGTTTCGGAGCCGTCAATTACCACGTTGGAAGGACGATCCGCTTGGTACATGCTCGGCGGAGAAGTGCCGGTAGCAGACGGTAGAGGCGTGCGGTTCGTCGAGTTCGGAAAGAAGTTCGAAACAAGGGCCAAGTTCACCGATTCGGGCAGGATTCAATTGGAAGTAACCCTGTTCGACATCAAACTGATCGGTGAGCCTGGGGAGACTCCACGAACATCGACGACTTCCCGGAAGGAAACCATCGAGGTTGCGCCAGGAGAGGTCGCGAAGTTCACGATGGGCAAGGACCACCGGGATGCGAAGATTACGATTCGGCTCGAATTGTCGGTGGCTGAAGCGCCGGCAGAATGATTCCGCAGCGAGCGTCATTGCGGAAGACGCACGAAGATGTCGCTTCCTTCGACACGCGTCTCGAACCGCTCTTGCCGAATCGTGGCGCTGAGTTGATGCCGGCCGTCGCGGACGTCGAACTGCCAGCCGTGCCAGGGGCATGTGACGATGCAGCCTTCGAGCCGCCCTTTGCCCAGCGGGCCGCCCTGATGCGGGCAGACGCCGTCGAGCGCGAAGAACTCGCCGCCGACGTTAAACAGCGCGACGATTCGGTCGCCGGCCACCGCTTCCAAGCAACCGCCGGGAGGACAATCAGTTGTCGAAGCGACGCGGTGCCACATGGCGGAAGGAGATTAGAGGTTGGAGGTTGGAGATTAGAGGTTAGGGCGGCGTTTGTCACGTATATCCTAACCTCCAACCTCCAACCTCTAACCTCCAACGACCGCTCGACCGATCGAGTAGTACGTGAACCGTGCCTGCTGCATCTGGTGCAGGGCGTAGAGATTGCGGCCGTCGAAGATGATCGGCGTTTTCATCGCAGCGCGCATGGCGTCGAAGTCTGGGTTGCGGAACTCGCTCCACTCGGTGACGATCGCCAACGCGTCGGCGTCCGCAAGCGCGGCAGGGGGCGTGTCCGAATAGACGAGCCGGTCGCCGTACTTCGCACGCACGTTCTCCATCGCTTCCGGATCGTGGACCACGAGTTTCGCTCCGCGTGCCAGCAGCCCGTCGATGAGCACCAGCGCCGGCGCTTCGCGGATGTCGTCGGTGCGCGGCTTGAACGCGAGACCCCAAACGGCAATCGTGCGGCCGGCGAGATCGTCTCCAAAATGGCGAACGATCTTCCCGAGCAGCACGTCCTTCTGCCGCGTGTTGACTTCATCGACGCACTTGAGGATTCGCGGCTCGACCCCGTTTTGCTTCGCCAGGTGGGCCAATGCCCGCACGTCCTTGGGAAAACAGCTACCGCCGTAGCCGACGCCGGGAAACAAAAAAGCAAAGCCGATCCGCGAATCGTGCCCGATGCCGCGGCGAACGTCGTTGATGTCCGCGTCGAGCCGTTCGCAGATGTTCGCGACTTCGTTGATGAAGCTGATCTTAGTCGAGAGCAAAGCATTGGCCACGTATTTCGTCATCTCGGCGCTTTCGGGCGACATGACCAGGAACGGATGCTCGGTCCGCAAGAACGGCGTGTAAAGCTCCCGGAGCAACTCGCCGACTTCCGCCCGTCGGACGCCGACCACCACGCGGTCGGGCTTGGTAAAGTCTTC
>QEVJ01000054.1 GCA_003576845.1 Planctomycetota bacterium | reverse complement strand
AACTGCTCAGCCGACATCCCCTCCGGACAAACGCGACCTTCCATGGCCAAACCTCCTGCAATCAAAGCGGAAAATAGGCAATCCGACAGACAGTACCAATTCACAGCCGATTTTCCCACCTACAATCGTGACGCCCAAACCCCGGATAGCCTCTTAGGCGCGTCGGTGTTGCCTCCGAGTCGCCGCCCGCGGTACATTATCGTGCCGCCTGCTATCGACGTTTCGCGGCCCGCAAGCCGCTGTGCCATAAAGGAGTCCCGACGGTGATTGTTGCTGCGTCAACGGAGTGTTTTCCGGAGCTTTCCCTACCGGCCGCGTTCGAGCGGCTCGTCGACCTCGAATACACGAGCGTCGAGGTTGCGATCCACGAGCAAAGCAACCAACTCCGCCCCTCGCAAGTGGCCGCCGAATTCGACAAGGCCCTGATGTTCTGTCGCTCGACGCGGCTGACCACGGTCAGCCTGAGCCTCGACTTCACCGCCACCGGCGAAGAGTATTACCAGCAGTTTCAGGCTTGTTGCCGTCTCGCGAAGGCGATGAAGGTCGTCACGCTCGTCGTTCCCGCCGCCGAGTTGGGCACGCCGTTCAACGAAGAAATCGAGCGCCTCCGCCGCCTGCACGCCATCGCCACGCTCGAAGGCGTCCTCGTCGGCCTCAAGACGCAAATCGGCTGCCTCACCGAAAACCCCGACACGGCCGTCGTCCTCTGCGATCAGGTTAAAGGCCTCGGCCTCACCCTCGATCCCAGCCATTACGTCGCCGGCCCCTTGCGCGGCGGCAAGTATCGTCAGGTGATGAAATACGTCGTCAACGTCCACCTCCGCGACTCGACCAAGGACCACTTCCAGGTCCGCGTCGGCCAGGGCGAAATCGAATACGGCCGCCTGATCTCCGAACTCGCCAAGGAGAATTACCGCCGCGCCCTGGTCGTCCATATCGCCCCCATGGAAGACGTCGACCACGCCGGCGAAATGCGCAAGATGCGGCTGCTGCTCGAAAGCCTCCTCTAATCTCGCATCAAGGTCGTAGCGCAAGCCGCCCGACTTCCGCCCCGCTCGCGCGCACCCGTCTCCAACACGCGGAACCAACCGCCTCGTCCGCGACGGACGCTACACGCCGCGCGACTGCGGAAACCTCCCTCCGCGCGCGATCTAATCGCGTCCGCAAACCGCGCCGCCGCGCTCGCGCACCGGCGCAACGCTTGCGAGCCTGCGCCAAGCCAGCCAAAATGGTGAACACCCGTTTCCCCAGCCCCAGCCCCAGTCCCCAGCCCCGAATCCCGAATCCCGAATCCCGCGCCCCGCACCTCCATGCTCGCCAAACTCAACACCTACTCGCTCCTCGGCATCGACGCCGCGCCCGTCGAGGTCGAGGTCGACGTCTCCCCCGGCGCCCTGCCCAAAACCATCCTCGTCGGCCTCCCCGAAGCCGCCGTCAAGGAAAGCGTCCATCGCATCGAGCGGGCCATCGTCAACTCGGGCTTCATGCGCCCCAACGACCGCATCGTCATCAACCTCGCTCCCGCCGAGCTTCCCAAGCAAGCTGCCTCCTTCGATCTCCCCATCGCTCTCGGCATGCTCGCCGGCAGCGGGCAACTCGCCAGCGACCTTTTCGACCAATACGCCATCGTCGGCGAACTCGCCCTCGAAGGCAGCACGCGACCGGTGAAGGGCGCTCTCTCGATGGCCATCTCCGCCGCGAAGCAAGCCAATACCGCCAAACAAGCCGCGGCCCACAACGGTGAGCACAAAAAGCTTCGCGGCCTGATCGTTCCCGCCGCCAGCGCTCGCGAAGCCGCCGTCGTCGACGCCGTCGAAGTCATCCCGGTCAGCAGCCTCGCCGAAGCCGTCGCCTTTCTCTCCGGCCAGCTCGAAATCGAACCCACCCCGCCCCGCATCGACCAGTGGTTCCACGAGTTCTCCCGCTACGACGTCGACTTCGCCGATGTCCGCGGCCAGGAAATGGCCAAACGCGCCCTCACCATCGCCGCCGCCGGCAGCCACAACCTCCTGATGCTCGGCCCGCCCGGCTCTGGCAAAACGATGCTCGCCAAACGCGTCCCCACAATCATGCCCACGCTCTCCGCCGGCGAGTCGATCGAAACCACCCGCATCTACAGCGCCATGGGCCTCTTGAAAGAAGGCCAACCGCTGATGGCCACGCGGCCCTATCGCTCGCCGCACCACACGATCTCCAACGCCGGCCTTGTCGGCGGCGGCAGCACGCCCACCCCCGGCGAAATCAGCCTCTCGCACAACGGCGTCCTGTTTCTCGACGAACTGCCCGAGTTCAACCGCCAGACGCTCGAAGTCCTCCGCCAGCCGCTCGAAGAAGGCACCGTCACGATCAGCCGCGCGTTGGCCAGCAGCACCTTCCCCGCCAGCATCATGCTAATCGCCGCGCTCAACCCGTGCCCCTGCGGCTATCGCACCGACCCGAACCGCCAATGCCACTGCACGGTCCCACAGATCGAGCGCTACATGGCCAAAATCTCCGGCCCGCTCCTGGACCGCATCGACATTCACATCGAAGTTCCGGCCGTCCCTTACAAAGAGCTCGCCAGCCAAACCCCCGGCACGTCCAGCCAAACCATGCGCGAGCAAGTCGAACGCGCCCGGCAAATCCAACGCGAGCGCTACCGGGGCACGAGCACGCGATACAACGCCCACATGAACCACCGCCAACTCCGCCAACACGCCGCAATCGACGAACCCGCCCAAAACATCCTAAAAGCCGCCATGTCCGACCTCGGCCTCTCCGCCCGCGCCCACGACAAAGTCCTCCGAGTAGCCCGAACCATCGCCGACCTAGACGCAGCCGCCACCATCGCCGCAAACCACTTGAGCGAAGCGATCAACTACCGGATGCTGGATCGGAATCTGTGGACGTAAGCAACCACCGTGTCTAGAACCGACAAGACGCACAAGGACTTTACTTCTATCGGCTACTGTCAGGCGCATCGAGCCAAATCGCGGGATTTCGCAATCATCGAGCTTGTACGCGTCGAAAAAGGATTGCAGAATTAACCGCGATAAGAAGAGCAACAATGAGCACGTTTCCGAACGACGAACGGTTGATTGACCGGTTTCAAGCGGACCTCAAACGGCTTTCGCCGCAGGATTCCGTACGGAAGTACATCACGACCGGAATGCCGACTGAGATTTCCGAAGAGGATTATTTTGAGTTGCGACGTATTGTTGCTGAAGAGTTTTCAATTCACCCTAGCGCCGTCGTATTGGTGGGTTCTTGTCGCCTTGGCTTCAGCATCGTTCCCAAGAAGCTGTGGAATCCCGCTCATGCTGGCTCAGACCTCGACATTGCAATTGTCTCCGCTGAACGTTTCGATGTCTATTGGGAAAGTGTATTTGCGTATTCTCGCGTCGACCGCGCGTGGCACGCCACGAAACGGTATCGGAGATTCGTGAATACACTCTTCCGCGGGTGGATTGACCCGCGGTGGCTGCCGCCAGTTCCCAGTTTCAAAGAAGCCGCGCGGTGGACAGAGTTCTTTGATGAACTAATGCGATCGCGGCGCTTTGGAAAACGCCGGATTTCCGCCCGACTCTATAGAACATGGTCACGTTTCGATGCCTATCAAGAAATCGCCGTCCAAAAGTGTGCAAGCGCACTTAGCAACTGAGCCACAACAACCTTTTAATGCTGGTGTGAGCATTCGTCGCGTAAGCGACCTCATACGCGAGGTCGATCAGGGCGTCCTCATTCTGAAGCCAGCCTTTCAACGTCGCTTGGTATGGACGAACGTCGTAAAAGACCACTTCCTGGAAACCGTCGTGCTCGGCCTGCCTTTCCCTGAGATATTCATTGCAACCGGAGAACTCGACACGACTACAATGTTGCGCAGCACCCTCCTCGTCGACGGTCAACAGCGCATTTCAACATTGCGCGAGTATGTCCACGGGTCAGAGGATTTGGTGCTGTCGAAGGTACCACCGTACGCCGAGCTTACCGTCGAGCAGAAGGGCCGCTTCCTTGACTATGAAGTCGTGGTTCGTGATCTAGGTAAACGCACACCCGAACAAATCAAGGAGGTATTTGCGCGAATTAATTCGACCGACTATGCCCTCAAAGCAATTGAGCGTCTAAATGCGCGCTTCAGTGGGGAGTACAAACAATTCTGCGACACCTTGTCGAAGCACAGTTTTTTCGACAAACATGTCACATTCTCACTCGCAGATTTGCGGCGCATGAGAGACCTCGACTTCTGCGTCATACTTACGACTACGTTGCTCTCGACGTACTATCACCGTGACGAGCTGAACTACGAATACCTCGAGAGATTCAACGACTCCTTCCCCAAGGGGAAGAAAATCAAATCACAGATTGAGCAAGTGTTTAATTTCATTGACGAGTGCGGATTCGACAAGAAATGTCGCGTGTGGAAGAAGACCGATCTCTTTACGCTAATCGTTGAACTTTCGACTTACCTGAAGAAAACCGACCTCGACGCGAAACGAGTAGGCGAGGTACTCGACGCGTTCTATCGAGAGGTTGACGAGAGATTTGCACTGAGAACTCCTGTCGAAGATACAGAGTCAGGAAAATCTGCCGATCGAGTTTTTCGGTATCTGAAAGCGGCAACAAAAGCCACAAATGACAAATATGCTCGCGTTGATCGCGCCGAAGTGATTGACTCGCTGCTGGATGAGATCGTTGCAGAATGTACCGTCGAGGCGGCAAAGGACGGTGGCAAGCCTAAACGAAAGATGCAAGGGAAGTAACTAAAGTTGCTCAACACCTTGCGCCATGTGCTTGCAATACTTTTCGCTCAAATCAATTGCGACCGCCGGCCGGCCGCTAGCGAGCGCTACTCGCATTACGGTTCCGCTGCCAGCAAATGGATCGAGGACTTCGCCGTTGGGTGGGCATCCCACCTTCAGACACCTTTGTACCAATTCATCGGGAAAAGCGGCGGAATGCACTCCACGCGAGTGCTTAGGGCGATTAGATATTCTCCAAACATCCTCTTCGCCGTTCAGTCCGGATCGCTGAAAGAAATACCTTGGTTCTTTGACAAAAAGGAACACCATTTCGTAGGTTTTCCAGGGACGATCACGGGCGGTCGGTTCCGGCGGGGTACCGTTTCGCAACCAGACAATTGGGCAACGAAGCGTCCAACCTCTTTCGATCATGGCAAGGGCCACTCTCCACGGAATTCCAATGGTCGTTTTTCGTGCGACGCCCAAGCCGCTTGCATCGACTGGCCGCAACCCAAACCGCCTCGCCCCATTCTTTCTATCCTTGCCCCTCGGTTGCCCTTTGCCAGAATAATAGGTGTCACCGAGATTAAGAAACAAACAGCCATCCCGAGCAAGAACGCGCTTTACTTCATCGAACGTGTCAACAATCCGGCTCACATACTCGGCAATCGTTTTTTCCAACCCAATCTGCCCATCAACCTCATAGTCACGTTGCGAGTAATATGGAGGTGAGGTGACCACGCACCTAAAACGTTCGTTCTCCATGGACGCCAATGCTGTCTTCGCATCGCTCCGGAGTATTTCCCAACTGCATCCGTTTTTCGCTATTCCGGACCACCGAGTTATCCCGTGCGTCGGCTGTGCCAAAGTCGAACATGGCTTTGCTATCGATTGCTTGCCTTTTGAATCTCGCTGGCGTTTTTTCATTACAGTTACTGTGAACAAGTATCGCTAATAAGAGAAAGCGGTATCGGCGGGGTGGCACCGTCGAAGACACGTGACTTCCCGCGACGGGGTGGCACTATCCGCACCATTGACTTTGCGAACGACCGGGTTCTTTCCATTCTCGTGGGGTGCCACTGGCTCCGCCAGTGCTGAACCGCCGCCCGTCCCGCCATCCTCGTTCGTCCAAACCCGCACCTGGGCACTACTCCCCCTTTGCAAACGCCATCGCGTGCCCCGCCAAGCACGCCCCATCGTAAAGCCGCTCGGCGCCAGCAACCTCCCCAAGAACAATTCATAGCCACCGGCAAACGACGCTTCGTCGCCATTTCTCGCAGGCCCATCCCTCGGACCCATCGCCGCACATCCACGGCCGCACAATCGCGCCTTGCCGCCCAAAAAACGCGAGAAGCGTTGAATAATTCCCTCTTCCGGGGAGCTTGGCCCCAACTTTCCACCCGCTCCCGCCCAAAAACGCTTGCCATTTCCCCGCTAGGTTTTTCAACACGCGCCTGGGCCGCCCCACGGAAAGGGCTGAAAAAACTCTCTCTTCCGTGCCGTGCGACAGCCGTCGAAAAAAACCGCGCCGTGCCCCTGGACGCTCTCGGTCAATCGCCAGCAGCAATAACAGCCGCGCGACCACCCAGCCCGCGCGCCCGCACCGCCAAACCTACCAAACCCCCTCCCAAAAGTCCACGAAGAATTTTACACCTGCCGAAAAAAAGCACGCGCCAAGGCGACCCCGGCCCCTTCGCGCAATCCAGTTCAGCGCTTCCCTTTCCCCTCCTCAAACCGCTCGTCGATCACCACCGCCTCGCGCGGCAGGGCGATCCGATTCAAGTCCACGATCTCGCCGTCGACGATCAGCTCGATATACACCGTCTTCGCCCAGCGGCCGTTGACCTGTTTCGCGTCGACGAGCGGCTCTTCGCCGG
This sequence comes from Planctomycetota bacterium, assembly GCA_003576845.1. Classification (GTDB taxonomy): domain Bacteria; phylum Planctomycetota; class Planctomycetia; order Pirellulales; family PLA5; genus PLA5. The sequence goes on along the minus strand of QEVJ01000054.1, from coordinate 29,850 downwards.
CCGGCGGCGTGTGGATGCAAACTCCCGCCGCTTTCCCGCCGCCCAGCCAAAAACTCGCCCCGCGCCGCAACACGATCGGCGCTCCCGGACTGCGGACCTTCAAGAGGTGCGGCCACGCCGCCTCGAACGCCGCCCGGTCCGAAAACGCGATCGCATGGTGCAAGTAAAGCACCATCGGCCCTTCGAGCGTCCGGGCCTCCTTCCGCAGCGGCTCGAGCTCCGCCGGCCAACTCGCCGGCCACGCCCCGCTCCGCGTCACGCTGTAATCCGCGTACACCGGCAGCGCCCAGCCAGCGACAGCAACGACGACAACAACAACGACGACGGCAACGACGATATTCGCCCGCTTCATGGCCGAACCTCCAATCGTAAACAACACAGGATTCTCCGCCGGTTGGACGATCAACCCGCGTGGATCGTTCCATCCCACCCCGCGCTGCCCGGAATTCTCGCGAAAACGGCAGGATGACACGGTCGAGAACGGCTGACCTTTCGCTCGACCGCATTACCTACAAAAGGCGTGCAAAACCTCTGGCCGCAACGTTCGCCGGGAGAATCAACGCAGGGCAAGCCGAGATTCCAACGATTGCCAGCGCGGTTCCAACAAGGTTGAGTTCGAAGCGGCGCCTGAGCAGCGGCCATACGACAATCGCCACGAGATACGCCGTTACGATGGACGAAACGAAACGCGCAAGTGGAGCGTCCATTGAACTTCAAGGGAAATGCCTAATGCGCCTTCCCCGCCACCCGTTTGCTCAGCTTCTCCGCCAACCGCTCCAGCGCCAGGCTGCAATCGGTCTTTGCCAGATGGGCCTGGATCAAGCTGAACCCGCTCGTATCGGCCCAGGCTTTGTTGAGCGCCGCGTCGAATTCGCCCTCCGTGCGGACTTCATAGCCCGTGCCGCGGCCGAGAACTTCCGGCAACTTATGGTAATTCCACGGATGAATTTCGTTGTAGGCATGTTCGCCGTGGTGCAAGAACCGCTCCGTGCCGTAGCCCTTGTTGTCGAGCACGATCACGATCGTCGGGAACCCGTGCCGGGCGATCGTCGAGAGCTCCATGCCGGTCATCTGAAACGCCCCGTCGCCGACGATCACCACCGCCCGCATGTTCGGCCGCGCGACCTGCGCCCCGAGCGCGGCCGGAAGCGAAAAGCCCATCGACGTGTAGTACGCGGGACTTAAGAACTCGCTGCGCCCGTGCGTAACCAGTTCCGTCGCCGCGAACAGCGAATCGCCGATGTCCGCGATGACGATCGTCTCGTCGTCGAGTTGCTCGTTGAGCCGGGCGATCAACCGCCGAATGCCGATCGGTTCGTTCGCCCGCATCACGAAGCCGCCGGCCTCGGGCGATTTGGGTAACTCCCGCGCCGGCGCCGCCGGATTGACCAGCTCCTCCGCCCGCGACGCCAACTCGCGAATGAAGTCCGGCAACAAAACTTCCTGAAAATGATGCTGCCGAATGCGGAGCTTTTCGCTCGTCGCGTAAATGCACTGATCGGGCGAAAGATTGGCCGTGAAGATCCCGAGATTGATGTCCGTCATGAACGTGCCCAACAGCAGCACGCAGTCGCTCTCTTCGACGAACCTGGTAACGTCTTGCCGGCCCATCGCGCCTTCGTACAGGCCGATATACAGCGGGTGCGTCTCGCGGACAACGCTCTTGCCGAGCATCGTTGCCGCCACCGGAATTTTCGCCCGTTCGGCCAAAGTGAGCACTTCGTCCTGCAAGCCGAAGCGGTGAATCTCGACGCCGCCGATGATCACGGGCCGCTCCGCCGACGATACCCACGCCATGGCATCGTCGAGAGCCGCCGCCAGGGCCGCCGGATCGCTCGCCGGCTCGATGTGGCGATAGGCATGAGGCACCTGCGGAACGACGTTCACCATATCCCGCGGAATTTCGAGATATACCGGCCGCTTGAAGCTTGCCGCCGTGTCGAGCACGCGGTCGATCTCGCGAAACGCCGTGTCGGGGTCGCTTAGTTCCGCGCCCGCGATGCACAGTTTCTCGAACACTTCGAGCTGCGTGCGAAAATCGCGGACCCGGTGGTGCAACAGTGGATTGTTCACCCGTTCGTTCATCCCCGGCGAACCGGTGATCACCACGACCGGAGATTTCTCGGCATACGCCCCGGCGATCGAATTGCACAAGCTCAAGCCGCCCACGCAATAGGTCACACAGACCGCGCCCATCCCGTTCACGCGGGCATAGGCGTCGGCCGCGAACCCGGCACAATCCTCGCGCGTACAGCCGACGACGTTGATCGGGCTTGCTTCCAGCAGGTTGTAGAACGCCAGCACATAGTCACCCGGAATGCCGAACACGTCGCGGATGCCGTAATCCTGCAACCGGCGGATCAAATAGCCGCCGATCGACAGCCCGGCCACCGCCGAAGCGGGCGGCGCCTCGCGGCGCATTTCGGGCCGAACGGGAATGATATCGGCGGTCGACATGGCGAGTCCTTGCGCGGCGAGAAATGCAGTAATCGTATGGGCGAGACATGTAGGGTGGGCTGCGCCCACCAGTTCATCCATTTTGTCCGAGGTTGCGCTTGCGTGGCGCTCGTTCTTCGGTGGAGTCGAAAAGAAATGGCGGGCTGAACTGTTTCGAACGGCTTCTGCTCGGAGGTTCCGGTGGGCACAGCCCACCCTACGCCGACGCCCGATGTTCGTGCCGACAGTATTGTCATCTCAATCGTATGCGGCAACCCGAACCGCGGCGGGGAAAATCGGGGCGGAAAACGTGGCCCTAGAGCCTGGAATCGCTCTTGACGGGCCGCCGTCCGGGCCGCTCCAATGCCGCTCGATTCGCGGCGCATCTTCATGCCCGCCAAGCATTTGCGGCGACTCGAACGCTCCCCATGTGACGCCGGGCGACACCGCGGGCACTAACTCGATGCACCCGCTTGCGACGAGGCGGATCGCCACGCATCACCGACGGCTCGAAGGATCGAGCGTCCTCGCGGAGCGGTCGCGATCTTCGCGACTCGAACGAGCGGTGAACACCGAAGTGGACCAAACCGAACGGACCGACGAACAACTTGCCGCCGAAGCCGCCCGAGAGGGTTCCGACGGGCCGGCGTTTGCCGAGTTGGTTCGGCGTCTCCGCGATCCCGTCTGGCGGATTTGCTTCCGCCTGATGGGCAACGAACACGACGCCGCTGACGCCGCCCAAGAGGTGTTCGTGCGGTTGTTTTTCAATCGCGACAAGTTCGCCGGTCGCAGCAAGTACACGACCTGGGCGCACAGCGTCGCGGTGCGAACTTGCCTGGCCATGCGGCGTGCCCGCGGTCGCCGCGAGCGCCGCGTGGCCAGTGCTTCGGACGAAATGATCGAGCAAGAAGCGGCCCACGAGCCGCGCGATGCCGCCGCCAATCATCTCGACCTGACCCAAATGCTCGACGTCCTCGACGAAAGCGACCGGGCGATGCTCCTGCTCAAGTACGCCGAGAACTACAGCCACGAAGACCTGGCCGAAATGTTCGACATCTCCATTAGCGCCTGCAAGATGCGAATCAGCAGAGCGCGGGAGAAAGTCAAAGAGAAGTTTGGAGATCAGGGGTCAGGGGTCGGGGGCCGGGGGTCGGGGACATGAGAAATGCGCGTTATTCGAGTCGCCCCGTGATCGAGAACAGAAACTATGTGACGCGATCCCCTTATGCGGATACGAACAAAATGTGGGGTGCAGGCGAGACCGGGTTGGCAGAAATGTCAAACGGCATTTCCCTGACCCCCGACCCATGACTCCCGACCCCTGTTCATGTCCACCGACCTCTTCGATCGCCTGGCCGAAACGCACGTGCCGCCCGTGCCCGAGCAACTCGATCGCGCCGTGCACGAGCGGCTCAATCGGGCCCTGGTCATTGGGCAGATGCTCGACTTCGCAATTCGGGCGATTCCCTACGCTTGTGCCCATTTCGCCAAGGCGATCGGCGGTTGGATCGTGTTGACCGTATCCGGCAGCTTCCCGAAGCAACCCCAACCAAGCGAGGACACGCCCGACATCGACGACCTCTGAAGACGCAACCCTGATTTTGCAGCGAGTTCGACGTTTAGCGTTCCCCCATTCCGCTTTCAGCAAGCCACCCCGTTCCCTGGAGAGATCATCATGTCCACGTTGCTCGCAGAAACCGCCGGTAACCTTGCCGGCACCGCCCAAAAAACGCAAGAAACCCTGACCTCGACCTTCGAAACGCTCTACACGCAAACGATGAACTGGCTGCCCAACGCCATCGTCGCCGTGGTGGTGCTGCTCGTCGGCTACGTCGTCGCCCGCTTGGTCGCCAAGCTCGTCACGACGCTGGGCGAAAAGATCAACCTGCAATATGCCGCCGAACGCGGCGGTCTGGTCGAATCGCTCAAGCAAATCGGCATCAAACGCAGCGTGCCGGCCATCTTCGGCACGGTCGTGTTCTGGACGTTGATCGTCCTGTTCGTGATGTCGGCGGCGAAAGCCCTCGGCTTCACGGAAGTCTCCGACGCGATGAATGAAGTGTTCGTCTACATGCCCAGCGTGCTCGGCGCGCTCGTCATCGTGGTCGTCGGTTTGCTCGCCGCCAGCTTCCTTCGCGGCGTTGTCGCCGCGAGTGCCGATCGCGTCGGCGTGTCGTACTCGACCGGCCTGGCGAACGTCGCCTATTACGCCGTCGTGCTCGTCACGCTGATGGCCGCGTTCGAGAAAATCAGCATCGAGTTCGCCCTGCTCAACCAGGCGATCCTGATCGTCTTGGGCGGCATGGCCCTGGCCTTCGGTCTGGCCGTCGGTCTCGGTGGACGCGACGTGGTGGCCGGCATCCTGTCGGGCTACTACCTCCGCCAACGCCTGCAAGCCGGCGATTTCGTCACGGTGGGCACGCTCGAAGGTCGCGTCCGCGAAGTCGGCCCGGTCGCCACGATCGTCGAAACCGAAGAAGACGGTCTAATGAATCGCCGCAGCGTGCCGAACACCAAGATGCTGCACGAAGCGGTGCGGTAGCAAGGGGCGCGGGACTCGGGGCGCGGCATTCGGGATTCGAGCCGCGCTTCGAGGCGACCGCGCCGGATCGATACCCACAAAGAGCCCACAGGGCGTCGCGCTGGCCAAGTCGGCCGGCACGACGCCCTTGGCTTTTCGCGGCCAGCCCGTTTGAGAATCGAATCCCGTTACGCGGCGGACGGTTCCGCGGCTGCATCGACCTCAGAAACGCCCAACGCACTCTCGACGTCGAGAGCGAGGACGACCACACGGCCAATGATGCGGTAGTAGCACGCGACCAGCCGGTCCAACATGCCCTCGGACGCATTGTAAATTCCGCCGAGATCGTCGGGCTCCGGCAAGCTTTCCAAACAGAACTTGCCCAGCTTGATCTCGCCCGCCGCATGGTCGAACGGATAGTCCACCTCGCCGAGCGCCTGCCTGAGAACGCCCATCTCGCGATGAAGTTTCTTCATCAAGTCCTTTAACTCCTCGATGACCGGCGTCGGCGTCTCCTCGCTCAGGCACTGGCACATTGCATCGAACGCTCCCTTGTTGCCGCGGAACGAACGAATCGTTTCCAATTGGGCAATCAGCGCGGCCAGCGCCTCGACCAGTCGCGTGCATTCCGCACGTCGCGACTCGGCATCTTCCCAAAGCTCGAATGCCGACGGGTTGTACAAGAAGCGCAGCGACAGTGCCATCCGCTCCGCCACCGCGCGCTCGAAGTCTTCCATGTCGCGGGCAAAGCGGCCTTGATGCCCTTGGGCTTCGCGCCGCACATCGCCGATCGCACCGATCGAGTGCGCCGGAAAATCGAACGCATCCTTGGGAATCTTGAGCTCCGCCCGACACACCGATGCCGCAAGAACCGCCTTGGTCAGCCGAGAATCGTAATGGTTGAATCGCTCAAACGCCGACTGATACGCCGGAGCCAGCTCGCGGGCGCGTTCGCGGGCTTGCACGATCCCCGAAGCGCATTCCTCCGCCGAAATTGGTTCGGCAAACTGCGGCGCATAGGGCAAGACCAACGGTCTTGTTACTCCGCAGGCATCGAAGAAGTACCGGTCGATCGCCTTGCCGGCTTCCTGCCGGGCTTTCGTGCGCGAGACGATCTCGGCGACGGGCACGATCGCCACTTTCGCCTCGGGGCCGAGCACGTCGCGATAAAAACCGCTCGTGACGCTCTGGCATAGCTTTCCGAAGTCGGCGAACAAAATCGACGCGGGCGCCTCGATTCGAAACACCCCGACGGCGGCTTCGCGCTTTGCGCTCGCGACCCGTTCGCTATCGGCGGGATGCGTATCGAACCAGCCGGTTTTCGATTCTTCCGACTGCTTGACGAACGCGTCCACGACCGTCGGCGGAATCTGCTCGACATTCGCCGCGATCAATGCCGGCAAATCGTCGGCCAGCCGGCCTTCGTCGAACGACTGACCGAGGTCGGACATCGCGCCCTGATGCGCAAGATTCAGAATCGTCAGCTTGCGCGACGTCGACTCGAACACATCCGAACCGGATAGCCGTGTTTCGTGACGGTCCGCATCGAACTCCATCTGCCGGAGCAAGTGGCAGCTTACCGCGTGTGCCGCGAACATAAAGCACCACAGGATCTTCCGCGTACCCCACACGCACGCCCGCGCCAGCAACAGCGGGAAGCCAAGACGAATGTCGATTTCGCTCGACCAACGCCGCAATCGTTCGTCCCATTCGTCCCGCTCGTACACCACCCGTTGAAACCACATGTTGATCGACCGCACGACATAGGAGACGCGCATGCCCGACGCCTGGGCAAAGTGCCCGAACTCGTGGGCCAAAACGCCGGCCATCTCCCGAAGCGTCAGACCCGCTGCGAGCGGCAAACCGATTACCAGCACCAGGTCGTTTCCGACGAGGCTCAGCATGCCCCTTCGCAGTCCCGCGGAAGCGTTCACTTGACAGTCGACTTCGATCGCGCTAGGACGCGGCGCGCCGACCGCGGCGCAGAGCCGGTCGACGAACGAGAACAACGCCGGTTCGCCGTCGCGACTCAGGGCTCGATTGCGGCCCTGCCGCACCGGGCGCGAGAATAGCGGTTTGAACATGAACAAGACGAGAATCGCTCCGGCGACGATCGGAGCCAGATAGCCCACCAACATCAATACCTTTCCTCTCCCCCTGCCATATTGCAGCCAGAAAACGTCGTTTACGGCGTGCCAATAGACGCCCCAACCCACCGCGGCAATCAGCGCGACGTACAAGACCGGCAACGCCACGACCACCAACATCACGGCCAATACCGCCAGACGATAGCCGATCGACGTATACACCGGCTCGATATTGCCCCGCCACGCTGCGAGTGCAGTTAACGTCGTCGAATCCTGCACGGCCGGTGACCCACTCGCCATCTGTTCTGCGGGCGCTGGCTTCTGCTCGGGCGAGATTGCTTGCCGGCTCGCGCCCTCCGCGCGAACGGCGGGTTTTGGCGAGGATCGAGAGACTGCGGCGCGCGCCGTGGCCTCGTCCGAAGGTCCATCCCGCCCAGTCTCCACCGCCGAAGACAACGGAAAGCGAACCGAACACTTCGGGCATTTGCCGTGCGCCGTGGGGGTGATCTTGGCCGCGTCCAGTTGAAAAGAAGCTTTGCAGCCGGGACAGGTTACGCGAGCTACGGGCATGGGACTCGACTCCATGTTCGCTTGCTGAAGTATCCCCCACCATAATCCGGCCAAGAATCGCGTACAACTCTGTCGAGCGGCGATCCGCTCCAAGCTCTCGGCGGCGACGATGCCCGTGGCCTTTGCGGGGGCGACTGCGGCCTACTTGTGCACCCGCCGCGAATCGTTAATATACAGAAGTCCACGCCTGCCCGCCCACGCCCTTGCCCAGATCGTTGGTGACAGGAGGTCCGCGTGCTTCGATTTCTACACGCCGCCGATTTGCATCTGGACAGTCCCCTCAAGGGCCTTGCGCGCTACGAAGGCGCCCCCGTCGAAGTCATGCAGCAGGCCCTCCGCGGAGCGGTCGAGAACCTCGTCCGCCTGGCAATCGAACGAGAGGCCTCGCTCGTCGTAATTGCCGGCGATGTCTACGACGGTGACTGCCGCGACTTCAACACGCCCCTGTTCTTCTCGGCCCAAATGCAACGCCTCGCCGCGGAAGGCATCCACGTCGTGCTCATCTCCGGCAACCACGACGCCGCCAACAAAATGACGCGGTCGCTGCGGCTGCCGCCGAATTGCCGCACGCTCGCGGTCGACGAAGCCGAAACGGTGACGTTCGACGATCTCGGCGTTGCCGTGCACGGGCAGGGATTCGCCCGCGCGGACGTGTGCGAGAACCTCGCCGCAAGCTACCCCGCCGCGGTGAAGGGTCTATACAACATCGGCCTATTGCACACGTGTGCGACGGGAAGCGATCGGCACGAGAAATACGCGCCCTGCTCGCTCGACGACCTGCGGCGGCGGCAATACGACTATTGGGCGCTCGGCCACGTCCACAAGCGCGACCTCGAACTCTGCATCGAGCCCCGCGTCGTGTTCCCCGGCAACGTCCAGGGCCGCGACATCGGCGAAACGGGCGCGAAAGGCTGCGTCATCGTCGAGGTCGACAACGCCCACAATACGCAAGTCGAGTTCGTCCCGCTCGACGTCCTGCGCTGGGAGCACGTCGCGGTCGATCTCGCGACGGCCGAGAACGAGGACGAAGTGCTCGCCCTCGTCCGCGAGCGGCTCAGCGAATGCTGGCGCAATGCCGAAGGTCTGCCGACGGCGGTTCGCGTAACGCTCGCGGGCGCAACGGCAATGCACGAGCAGATCGCCGTCCATGCGGAGCGAATCGTTCAAGAGGTCCGCAATCCGGCGAATCATCCGGGCGATGGAAGCCTGTGGATCGAAAAAGTGCTGCAGCGCACGGCGCCGCGGACGATCGCCGACGACTTCGCGCTCGACGGGCCGCTGGGTGAGTTGACCTCGGTGATACGCGAGTTACGGCATGACGACAAAGCGCTGCTCGCGCTGGCGGAGGAGCTACCCGAGCTGCGGGCGACGGGGACGCTGGCCGAATTTCGCGGCGACTCGGCTCAAGGCGGCGACTTTGCCTGGTTGCGCGACGAATTGGCGGCGGTCGAATCGCTGCTCGTAGGCCACTTGCGAGGCGAGGAGGAGCGGCGATGAAGATTCTCGAACTCGATCTGCTCGCCTTCGGTCCGTTCACCGGCGCATCGCTCGACTTCGCCGCCGGAAGCGACAGGCTGCACATCGTTTATGGCCCCAACGAGGCGGGCAAGAGCACGGCGCTCCGCGCGCTACGGGGGCTGCTGTTCGGCATCGAGTCGCGATCGACGGACGACCACGTGCATCCGTACAACGATATGCGGATTGGCGCCACGGTCCGCTTTGCCACTGGCGAGACGCTGCAAATCGTGCGTCGCAAGGGAAACAAGAACACGCTCCGCGACGCAAGCGACACGAACCCGATTGCCGCTGACGAACTCGCCAAGGCCCTCGGGCATATCGACGAAGCGGCATTCAGGATGCGGTTCGGCCTCGACCACGAGACGCTCGTCAAAGGCGGAGAGGAAATGGCGCTCGGCAAGGGCGACGTGGGCCAAATGCTGTTCGCGGCAAGTGCGGGCGTGGCTCATATCAGCCAATTGCAGGCGACCCTCCGCGCGAGCGCCGAAGCGCTATACAAGCCCCAGGCCCGCGTACTGCCGATCAACGCGGCGCTCGCCGAGTACAACAAAGCGTCCCGAACGCTGCGCGACATTCAGCTTTCGGCCGACGATTGGCTTCGCCGCGAGCGGGAGCTGGCCGTTGCCAAGGCCGAGATCGCGGCGATCGAAAAGGAACTTGCCGCGCTCGACGCCGCGCGCACGCGGCTCGCCCGAATCCAGGCGGCCTTGCCGCTCGCGTCCCGTCGCGCGGCGAAACTGGCGGAGCTTGCGGAAATCGGCAGCGCGCCCGTTCTATCCCACGATTTTGCGGAACGTCGCGAGCAAGCCGCGACGCGACTGCAATCCGCGACGGACGCGAGGCACCGCGCCGAGCAGGAGCTTAACCGCATCGATTTGCGACTTTCCAATCTCGGCGTTCCGCCGCCGATTCTCGAACACGCCGCGGCGGTCGATGCGATCTGCCGCGATTTGAGCAGTCACGCCAAGGCCGCAACGGACCGCGTCGATCTTGCCCACAAAAAAGAGCAACTGGATCGGGATATACAATCCCAGCTCGAAATGATCGGCCGCAATTCGGATGACAACCAAGAGTTGAAGATCGTCGTGCGGACCGCCGACCGCGTGCGGATCGAGGAACTAAGCGGCCGGTATCGCGACCTTGCCGCTCGCCGCGATAACGCCTTGCATCGGCGGGCCCAACTCGAACGTCGCATTGCCGAAGCACAAAGCAAACTCGCGCAGCTACCGCCGGTCGGCGACGACGATGCGCTTAAACGATTGCTCAAGCGCCTTCCACCGCTCGTACACTCCGAAGCGCCGCACGCGGTCGAAACGAAGCGGCTTGCGGCCGACGACGAACAGCTTGCCGTCGATACGGCTCAGTTGGCACGTTGGGACGGCAATCTGAACGCCCTCGAACGCTTGTCCGTTCCCGCGATGGACGCGATCCGGAGCTACGAAGCGCGGTTGGCCACGGAGAGCGGAAGGGTCGAAGAAGCGATTCGACGTCGAGACGCCCTTGCCAGCGAAGTTGCGAACTTGCGCCGGGATTTGGCGGCGCTGCATGCCAGCGGGGAGGCGCCAACGGAAAGCGCCCTTGTCGAGGCTCGGCAAGCGCGCGATGCGGCGTGGCGAGCGCTTTGCGACGCACTTACCGCCGGCGATCTTGCGTCGGCGCAAACTTGCGCCCTGCGATTCGAGCCTCTGGTCGCTGCCGCGGATGCCGTTGCCGACCGGATGCGACGCGACGCCGACGCCGTCGCGAGGAGAAGCTCGCTAGAAAGCGAATTGGTGAAGAAGAGCGCGGCCCTAGCCCAGGCCGATAATCAATTGTCCCACGCCAGAGATCAATACGCGGCCGGCGAACGCGAGTGGACGGCGCTTTGGCAGCCATCGGGCGTTTCGCCGGGCGCGCCGCGCGAAATGCTCGCTTGGGCCGGCGAGCGACAAAGGCTGTGCGATCGCGCGGCCGCCCTTCGCCAACGCTTCGCCGAGCATGCGGCCGTCGCCAGGCAGCTCGAGGAGGCCCGCGAGGAAGCGGTTGCCGTGCTTGCAGCGCTGCGCGGCCAAGTTGGCGGTTCGTCGCTCTCCCATGCCGCCGAAGCGCTCGAAGCGATTCGAGACCAAATCGAGACCCGCCGCGCCCGCCGGCAGTCGTTGGAGGCATCCTGTGCCGACGATACCCGCGAACTGGCCGAAGCCAACGACGATCTGAATCGCTGCGAGAACGAACGAGACGAGTGGCGCCAAGCTTGGGCAACCGCGGTGGAACCGCTCGGGCACGACGACGAACTGACACCGGCACAGGCACAGGCGTTGCTCGCCGCGCTCGCCGAGCTGCGCAATCTGCTCGAAAAGCGAACCGACGGCGCGGGTCGAATCGCCGGAATCGACCGCGATGCGCGAGAGTATGCGTCGCAAGTCGCCGATGTTGCCGCACGATCGTGCCCGGAACTCAACGCCCGCGCGGCGATCGCGGGGGACTTCCCTGCGGTCGCAACGCTCGTTGCAACATTGGGCGCTCGATTGAGCGAAGCCCGCGAGGACGACGGCGAGCGGCGTAGGCATATCGCGGACCGCGAGCGCCATGAGACCGAGTTGGCACAGTTTCGCCAGGACGTCGACTCTGCGGAAGCCGCGATGGCCGCGCTTTGCCGGGAAGCCGGCACGGAATCCGTCAGCGACCTGCCGACGATCGAGGTGCGCTGGCGACGGTGGACCGAACTGCAAGGGCAGCTCGCGGAAGTCGACGAGGCGCTCGTCGCGCAAGCGGCGGGGGCGTCGCTGGAATTGTTCCTAGACGACCTTTCGCGCGTCGAGCAGGACGGCCTTCCCGGCGAACAGGCGAGGCTGGCCGCGCGCCATAGAGACCTTGTCGAGAAGCTCGATTCTCTGCGAAAGCAGATTTGGCATCTCGAGCGCGAAGAACTGGCGAACGCCGGGCGCAACGACGCGGCCATTGCGAACGCCCAATTGCAAGAGCAAAAAGCGCAACTCGAAGGCGACGTCGCCCGCTACGCTCAGTTGAGGTTGGCGTCGACCGTGCTGCGGCTGGCCATCGACCGGTATCGCAAGGCGAACGAAGCGCCGCTCTTGACCAGGGCCAGCGCCATCTTTTCGCGCCTTACGTGCGGCGACTTCTCCGAACTAAGGGCCGATCACGACGAGGAAAAGCCCATCCTCGTCGCCGTGCGCGCTTCGTCGGGCAAGTTCGTACGTGTAACCGGCATGAGCGACGGCACGTGCGACCAGCTTTACCTTGCCCTCCGCCTCGCCAGCGTCGAGCACTATCTCGACAATCACCCACCCATTCCGTTCATCGTCGACGACGTGCTTCAGCGGTTCGACGACCGCCGGGCCGCCGCGGCGCTAGCGGCGTTCGCGGAACTGGCCAAAAAGACGCAAGTCATCTTCTTCACCCATCACCGCCACGTGCTCGACCTCGCGGCCGAACATTTGCCGACAGGCGGCTATTGCACGCACTTTTTGGCCGGCAGCGAGCGCGACGAGCCGCCACGCCGCGAACGGAAACGCGGCACGAGCAATACGCCGGCGCCCACGCTGCTTCAAGGTTGACCCGCGATCCCGCTTGTCGGTCGAGCCAAGCGGCAAGCGGCCGCGCCTTTGGCGAAACACTCGATCCGCCCCGGCTCGCCAGCGACGTTTGTCAGGCCGGCGCGGATTTGGCGATTCGAGAGTGGTCGAGTGGTACGCCGCTTGGCCTGACCTACGCGCTGACCGCCGCGCGCGCCTAACCGCCGCGCTGCGAGCCTTCTTCGAGCTTCTTGATGAGCACCTGATACCGCTGCATCGTTTCGTCGACTGCCTGGCGGAACTTTTCGCGGTCGCCTTCGCCGTTGTCTCCGGACGCTTCCTTGGCGACGCTCGCCCGCATCCAGGCGTAGAGCAGTTGAAATTGCGTTTGAATCACGTCGAGGAACGCTCGGGGAACGCGGTTGACGACCTGGACGGTGGCGGGGACGACCGGTTCGTCGGTCTTCCTGGCGGCGGCCGACAGCGTTTCACCGAGCTTGCCCGCCCCGTCGGCCAGCGTCGTCTGCACCGCCGAGAGCCGTTCGCCGAGCGATTCGAGGTGCGCGAGCGCCGCCGCAATCTGTTCGTGCGTCGCGGTGGGCTCTGCGGACTCGCGCCGCTGGCTCATCCGGTCGACGGCGCCGCCCAAGGATTTGTTGATCGCGGCCAATCCTTCGCCGAGCGCGGTGAGCTGCGCGATGACCAGACCCGTCTTGTCGTCCGAGCCGACGCCGCGGAGCATTTGGTTCCGCTGGTACGTGCGGCAGATATTCTCCCACCGCTCGGCCTCTTCCACTGATAACTGGCCGAACATTTCCTTGAGCTTGAGGAGGTTCGCTTCGGCGCCGGTCGTGAGCGTTTGGGCCTGATTGCGGTAATGCGCCGCGATCGTCGCCTCCAACTCCGCGTCGTTCATCACCGGCACGACGCGTTCGGCGAGCTTGTTCATGTCGCGATACGAACCTTGCAGCTTGAACGCCGGCTCCGTGCGGAATTCGTCGGCTTGCGCGGCCGAACGGATGTATTCCTCGTTCACGCGCAGTAGCACGTCGCGCACGCGGAGCAACTTCTTCATCACGGCCACGGCGTCGGCCAGCTCTTCCGCCGAGTACGTCGCATCCCATTCGATCCCCTCGGCCGAGCCGGTCGCCGCGATCTTGATGATGCCGTGCACGTCCTTGTGGCTCCGCGAGGAAATCACCGACAGGGCCGCATTCGAAGTGAGCGCGTTTTCGAGATAGCTCAAGCGGAACGCTTCCGCGTTGCCGCCGGCGATGTCGCCCAAGTTGTACACGTCGGCCCGGTTCGCGAGCATGTCGGGAATCTTGAACTTCTCGCCGCTCTCGGTGTACGGATTGCCCGCCATCACGACGCACACCTTCCGTCCGCGGAGGTCGTAGGTCCGCGTCTTGCCGCGGTACACGCCCTCGATCTTTCGCTGCGCGTCGCAGAGCGAAATGAACTTCTGCAAGAACTCCGGGTTGCAATGCTGGATATCGTCGATATACAGCATGACGTTGTCGCCCATTTCGAGCGCGAGGTTGAGCCGATTGACTTCCTCGCGCGCTCCGGCGTTTGGCGCTTCCGCCGGATCGAGCGACGTAACGGCATGGCCGATCGCGGGTCCATTCACCTTGACGAAGGTGATGCCGAGGCGATTGGCGACGTATTCCATGAGCGTCGTCTTGCCGTAGCCCGGCGGCGAAACGAGCAACAAAAGGCCCATCAAATCGGTCCGCTTCTCCTCGCCGACCACGCCGATCTGCTTGGCCAGGTTGTTGCCGATCGCCGGCAGCAGCACCTCGTCGAGCAGCTTGTTGCGGACGAACGACGTGAGCACCTTCGGCTTGAACTCTTCTAGCTTGAGTTCCTCGCGCTTGCCGGCGAGCAGCGTTTTCTTGGCCGTTTGATACGCCTCGAACCGCGGGGCGAGGTCGCGCTCGTAGCGGCGGAGCTTCAGGCGGAAAGCGTTGTAGTCGAGCTTGTAAACGCCGTTGTCGATCGTCGCGTGCTGACCGAGAAAACCGGTAAGTTCGCGCGTCGACGTCCCGCCGAGCACGGGCCGTTCGACCGGCGGACGATACAACAGCGACACGGCCACCGCATCGGCATAGACGGCGTCCTCGCCCGCGCCGCGTTGGCTCAAAAATGCGCCGACCCAATCGCGAAGGACGACGAACGCCGATTGCACGTTCTTTCTAAGCGGCGCGAGCGACTTTTCATAAGACTCGCGCAGCCGGTGCTTGTCGAGATGGGCGCCGAACTCGCGCAGCAAGCCGGCCGACTTCTCGTGGAGTGCGAAATGCTCGTGTTGCGACAATTCCTCGAACAGATACTCGGCCGCCTGCTCGACGAGCGACTCGGCGAACAGACCCGTGCGATGCACGAACGCGGCCAAGAGCGGGCGCAATTCGGCGACGTAGGCATCGGCGATATCGACGCCCGGAAATGCCTTGAACACGGCCCCCGCGCCGCGAATTTTGGCCGAGAGATGCTGCTTTCGCTCGGCGTCGTCTTCGTGCAGCCAGCAGAGCATCGCCAGGGCCCGGGCTTGCGGATGAAACCGCAACAGGCCTATTGACGCACGGATTTCAAGGAGCGCCTTAAGTAGCTTGGCCGCGTCCTGATCGTGAACGCCTTTGACGTAGCCTTCGGCGTAGCGCGGCGACATGAACTGCTGAACGCGGAGCAGCAATTCCGCTTCGTCGAGCCGAGTCGCCGCGTCCAAGTCCGCCGCCGGACCTTCTTCCAGCTCGCGCAGCAGTCGATACGCCAGGAACTCGCCGCGATAGACGTCCTTGTTTTCGGAGACGACTTCCTGGTCCCACAGGTCTTGCGCCGCGAGCAGCGTTTCGTCCGCCACCGGCTCGACGAAGTTCGTCCCGGCCAGGTGCAAGCACAGCCGGCCGTCCTTGAGCACGGTCGTCAGATCGAGCACCTGCGTATTGACCGAGAACGCGTGCTTGCCGAAGCGGATCGCGTTCTGGCCGTCGACGAACAGTTCCTTGCGGTCCTTGAGCTGCCGCAAGGCGTCTTCGCGGATCGTCTTGAGCCGGCTCTGAATCTCGTCGACCTTGACCGAGTCGCCCAACTCGCCGAGTTGCCGCACCAGGTCGCGGACTTTGTCGATCATCAGGTCGGCGGCGAAATAGGCGTGGATATCCGCCGCTTCCTTGAAACCCGCGACCCGCGTGGCGACGCCCTTGAGAATCCGATCGGCCGCGGCGAGCAGCGACGCCGCGCGCTTGTTGCGGGCTTCGACGAGCGCCACCTTGCGCGTGTCGAACGCCGTGTAGACTTCGTCGCGCTTCGCCGCGAGTTGCTCGACGAACTCGTCGAACTCG
Organism: Planctomycetota bacterium; assembly: GCA_003576845.1. Lineage (GTDB taxonomy): Bacteria > Planctomycetota > Planctomycetia > Pirellulales > PLA5 > PLA5. The sequence continues at coordinate 13,859 of QEVJ01000054.1, read as the reverse complement.
GCGAACCGGCCTTCGAGTTCCTCGATCTGCACCATCACCTTGGTGAGATAGTCGTCGCACTTGCGCGGTTCGTCGCACAATTCGAGGTAATTCGTCACCGCCTGGCCGAGCAGCTTCATTTGGGCCGCGAACTCGGCGACCCCTTCGACGGACAGCAACTCCTTGGCCTTTTTCTTGAGTTCCGCGCGGGCCTGGTTGAGCTGCGAGTAGATCGTCGAAATGGCGTCGGTGATCGCGGTGCGGCGCGTGGCGTCGTCGATCTTGAGATTGCCCACCACGTCGATGAGCATTTCGAGTTCGCCGCCGGCCGAGGCGAACTCTTCGTCGAGCTTCTTCGCTTCGGCGGCGGTGGGCACGGCGTCGATTCGCCCGCGAAGACCGCCGATCCGCTGCTCGTAGGGCGCGAGCGCGTCCGGTCGGAGCAAGAACTCGACCGACTTGGCGGCGAGCTTGTCCGCCTCGCCGGCGATCTGCTTCTCCATCGCATCGACGGCCGGCCGGTCGACGTACCGCAAGTCGCGCAGGCCGATCACGTCGCCGCGTGCCCTCCGCAACTCAGCGAGCGACGCCACATAGTCGTTGATCGCTTCGTACCGCTTTGCGCCGACGGTCGACAGCAGCTTTTTCGCGTCGCCCGACACCTTGTCGAACCGCTGCTGCGTCGTGCGGCGAACGCGGACAACCTTGTCGAACTCGTCGACGGCCGCGGCCGCGGCGCTGCGAATCTCGGCCAGCGGCGCGGCGAGGTTGGCGGCCTCGTCCTGCGCGAGCCAATGGTACGTGTCGAGCACGTCGCCGGTGAGCTTGACGATGTCGACGTACAGATTCGCGTAAGTATCGTCCTTGCCGGCGAGCGCGATGATCTCGTGGCACTCGGCCATCGCCCGCACCACGTCGCGGTTGCCGACCTTGAACAGCAGCGAATCGCTCTTCGCCGCGTCGGCCGCCGGCACGGCATAGTCCGCGCCCAAATACGGCGTTTGCCAGATTTGGACTGCGTGGTGCTTTTGCGGCTCGTCGACGGCCTTGAAAAACAGCAGCTTGCCGGACTCGAACAGGGCATAGCCATGACACACGATCGGCGTGTCGACTCGCTGTTCGATCAGGTTGTAGGAGAGCAGCACGTGCTGGCCGGTTTCCGGATGGTAGAACACGTAGAGCACGTCTTCGCCGTTGGGCGAGGCGATCTTGTGGTCGAACATCAAGCCGGCCAGGCCGCTATCGAACGTCTTGTGCGCTCCCGTTTGCAGGAGATAGCCGCTCGAAAAGATGACGCCATGATCCTCCGGCAGCAGCACGCACGCCTGTTCGATGGCGTCGATGCGAATCGCTTTCTGCACCTTCTCGTTGTAGGCGATGTAGCGGTAAGCCTTTTCCTGATACGGCCGAACCTTGAGCAGGATGATGTTGCCGAGCGAGGCGTAGAAGATTTCCGCGTCGTCGAGCGTCTGGTCGGCGTTGGCAACCGGTTCGCTGTAGATGCCTTCGCCCGAGTCCGTGTTGTCCTCGATTTTGATCGTCAAGTCGCCGCCGACGCACTCGACGAACAGACGGTCTTCGATCGAGATGTGCGGGTGCAACCCCTTACGCTGCAAGTCGCGGTGGGTCCGCTTCCACTCGAATTCATGCTGGCTCGGAAAGCGGACTTCGTGGTCACTGCGGTTGTCGACGTAGCGGAGCTTATCGCCCTCGACGAGCCATTTGAACGCCTTGATGTCGGCAGCCGACTTGCCGACCTGAAACACGAGATACAGCGCCGGGCCGCGGCGATAGAACCGCGTAAACTTCGGCTCCTTGTAATACTTGAACAACTGCTGGAAGTCGGTTTCGAAGCGGGCGTCCGCGACCAGATCGAGCGATTCGGCATGAAACGCCGATCCGTCGAAGCGATGCACGGCGAGCACGTCGGCCGGCGACGTTTCGCTTTTCAGGCCCAGATGCACGTTGTACCCGAACAGGAACCGCTCGCCGAGCGCGACCATGTCGCGGGCGATGCAGTTGTTCGTGGTCGTGATCCGCTCGGTCGCGAGGAGCTTCGTCTCGATCGAACCGAACACATCGCGGCGGGCCGCGTTGAGCTTGTCGAGCCGCGACTTGAGTTCGGCGGCATGGCCGTCGAGCCGCTGCCGGATGATCTCGTACGTGCCGCGATCGAGCTGCGCGTCGGCGGACGCTGGCGAAGAATCCGGTGCCCTGGAAACTTGCTCGGAAGTGGGTTTTTCGGCATCAGCCATAGCGGAAAGCACTTTCCGAATGCGAAGTCACTACCACTTCGCGATGACGCGTCTTACGACGGCCTCGGACTCGAATCAAAAACGAGTTGGTTACGTCTTCAACACAGAGGCCGCAGAGGACGCGCAGAGGTCGCAGAGGAAAATGCCTGGCAGCGTCGCATCCCTGCCAGTTAGACAATCAATCCATCATTTCTTGGTTTCATCTGCGACAATCTGCGCCGTCGGTGGATTATCTCTCTTCGTTATCGTGGGTGTTCTGCTCCGCGCCCTCTGCGAAACCTCTGCCCCCTCTGCGTTAAGAGACGATCGATTCTACTTTTTCGCTGCGCTGGCCTTGCCGAGGTTCAGCGTCGACGCCAGCGAATCGCCGAGCTTCGTTTGCCGCAGACGTTCGAGCAGACTCGACAACTCGCCGCGCAGCCCGTCCGTGTCGGCCAGGCCGATCATCTTGAGCACGAGCGCCGTGATCGTCAGGTTCTTCACGTCCTCCGTCGTAAACCCGATCTTGCGGGCGATCGCCGCGACGCGGTCCTGCAAATGCGTTCCATCCGCGTCGCCGCCGTCGCCGTTGAGCAGCGAATGCCGCACGTCGGTCAGCACGTCGCTGTTCTCGATGAGCCGATCGAGGGCCTTGCCGTTCGACACGCTGGCCACGATCCGGTCGAAGAACGTCGTGTCGCCGCCAACGATGTCGATTTTCGCGCTCTTGAGCGCTTCGCTGACGACCATCGCCTGGCTCGACGCGATGTCCTTCTGGGCGTTGATTTCGGCCAGCTCGATATCGCGGTCCTTGTGCAGCCGGAGCTTGAACTCTTCGTGCTCGCGGCCCACGCCGTCGAACAGCTTCATCGCGTCGGCCTTCTGCTTGATGCCTTCGGCGTCGGCCTTGGCCTTGAGTTCTAGCACCTTGGCTTCGGCGGTGCCTTCCTTCTCGACGGCTTCGGCACGAGCCGACAGACCCTTGGCTTCGGCCACCGCCTTGCGTTCGACGACAACGGCTTCCGCCGTGCCGTGCTTCTCGACGGCTTCGGCTTTCGCCGAGAGCACGCGAGCTTCGGCCAGACCGACCGCCGCCGATTCCGCCGTGAGTGCTTCCGCGAGCATCTTCTTGGCTTCGGTTTGCTTCTCCGCGGCGGCGCGGGCGGCTTCCGCTTCGATGAGCTTTTGCTCGGCCAGCCGTGACGCCGATTGCTTCGACGCTTCGGCGGCTTGAACTTCATGCACCAAGTCCTTCTGTGCCGCGGCCTCCGCCTGCGTAATAGTGACCTTTTTCGCCCGTTCCGCGGTGGCGAATTCGTGCGTGTCCTTGATCTTCTCTTGCTCCTCGACGACGGCCCGTTCGACGACGACCCGCTCGCGGATTACGTCTTGAATGTTCTTCCGCTCGACTTCGACGGCCTTTTCCTTCTCGATCTGGGCGAGCGTGACGATCCGCTCCCGCTCGGTGACTTCCAGCAGGCGGTCGCGCTCGACCCGCTCCGTCTCGACGGCGGTCGTGCGCTCCTTGTTCTTGAGGGCGACGACGATCTGCCGCTGCTTGTTTTCCTCGGCGATCTGGATTTCTTCCTCGGCCGCGATCCGGGCCGTTTCGCTCCGCTTGCGCTCTTGTTGGGCGATGATCTCGGCTTCGGCCCGCTGGCGGGACTGGACTTCGGCGATCTCGCGGTGCTGCTTTTCTTCTGCTTCGGCCTGTTGACGTTGGAGTTCGAGAATCGCCTCGCGGGCTTCGACGTCCTGCTTCGTGATCGTCTTTTCCTTGTCGCGGCGGATGTTGTTCGCCAGCACCTGTTGCTTCGCGGTCAGGTCGGTGATCTTCTTGATGCCCTCGGCGTCGAGAATGTTGTCCGGATTGAGCTTTTCGATCGGCGTCTGTTCGAGGTAATCAATGGCCGCGTCGTCGAGGACGTAGCCGTTCAAGTCGGTGCCGATCGTCTTGAGAATCTCAGCCTTGAACCGCTCGCGCGAGTTGTACAGATCGACGAAGTCGAATTGCTTGCCGACCGTCTTGAGGGCTTCGGAAAACTTCGCGTCGAACAATTCGACGAGAGCCCGTTCTTCCGACGCCCGGGGACAGCCGAGCAACTGGGCGACGTGCATTACGTCTTGCTGCGTCTGGTTGACGCGGACGAAGAACGCGACCTTGATGTCGGCCCGGATGTTGTCGAGGCAGATCAAACCCTCCGCGCCGTGGCGGTAGATTTCGATCCGCTTGACGGAGATGTCCATCCGCTCGCTGCGGTGGAACACGGGGATCACGAAAATGCCGGAGAAACTCACCCGCGTGCCGCCGACGCCGTTGCGGACGACGGCCGTGCCTTGCTCGACTTTCTTGTAGCAGTTGACGAGCAGGATCAGAAAGCCGATGGCGACCAGGATGGCCAGGACAATTCCGACATACAAGATCATCTGAAGCGTTCCCATGTCTACATCTCCAGGTCGAACTTGACGACCGTATAAGTGTCCCGTTGAGGATCGTGGGCGACGACCAGGGCTTCGTCTCCCTTGGCCAGCGATTCGCCCGGCTTGGTGCGCACGTTGAGCAGCAGCGGCGAGCTATCGGTCCGGATTTCGGCCTGGCCCGAGCGCTCGTCCGCGGTGGGTGTTTTGATGATACAAGTTTTGCCCACGATTTTGGCGGGGGCGGCGATCCCTTCGTTCATGTGCTTGAACATGAACTTGAACGGCGTCGTAACGACTTTGGCGACCAGGCCGCTGACGATCACATTCGGCACGAGCATGATGATCGACACAAGCGGTCCCAGCGTCGCTCCGAGGTATTCGTAGGAAATCAGCGTGCAGGCCCAGAGGGCGAAGATGAAAAAGCTGGCCACGACCATCAACGGCACTTCGCCGACGTTGACGAAGTGCAACACGCTGCCGAGCATCGAACCGCCGGCGTCCAAGTGTCCGGCGTCGCCCGCGTCGGCGTGACCGACGTCGGCATGTCCCACGTCGACGTGTCCGGCGTCGATGTCCGCGTGGACGTCCACGTCGACATCGCCGTCGATGTCGATGTGCAACGAATCCGGCGCGAGCGCCCCGACGATCACCAGCGTCCAATACAGGAACACCAGGATCAGCAGCACGGTAAACGGCAGAATCGGCAGGTCAAATACGAGCGTAATGAAGTTGATGAAGTCCATATCGCGATCCTCCCAGGCGTTCCCTGCGCGCAGCGGCCCGATGCCACACTATGGTACGTCGTGAACCCCGATAGCCGCAATCGGGCGGTACTGGCGGCTTGTCCAGCATCGCGTACGGCCTGCGGGGCTTGCAGGGACGGGAGATGTTCCGGTTTGATAGTTCATTCGCGGCAAGGGACGCGGTATTGCCGAAAATCGGCTGGCGAATCGCCGCCGGCGGAGTCATGCGGCAAGTCGGGTAGGGTGCCACTGCTGGCTTGTCCAGCAGTGAGAATTGCCGTTTGACGTTGCCTCGCGAACCGCACTGCTGGACAAGCCAGCAGTGGCACCCCAATTCTCGATGTGGACGCCGCACTACGGGCTTACCGGACCTATGGACGCCGACGTACAAGCCGTTCTGGAGCGTTATCCGCCGGATTGCCGCGCGGCGAGCGGCGTTGCGCTCGGCTCGGCTGGCGGTTTTAGCGGGGCGCGGATTTGGAAGTTGCAGGCCGCGCGGGGAACGCTGGCGCTGCGCTGCTGGCCACAGGAACATCCTTCGCCGGAGCGGCTCGCTTGGATTCACCACGTCGCGGCGCATGCCTTGGCGAATGGCTTCACGCTTCTCGCGCAGCCGGTTCGCACGACCGACGGCGCGACGTTCGTCTATCGCGCCGGGCGGTTGTGGGAACTGGCGCCGTGGCTCGGCGGCGTGGCGGATTATCATGCGCGGCCGAGCCGCGAGCGACTCTCGAACGCGATGCAGGCCTTGGCGCGGTTTCATCGCGCGGTGGAATCGTTTCCATTCATTGAGTTGCAACGAGGACCATCGCCCGGCATCGTCGAGCGCCGCGCACGGCTGGCGCGATTGTTGGTGGGCGGTTTGGAGGAGCTTTCGGCGGCGCTGACCTCGCGGCCCGTCGCTCCCGAGGTCGCCGATGCGTGCCGGCGGTTCGTGTCGCTTTTTCCGCGCGCTGCGGCGTTGGTTGGGCCACTCGTCGAGGACGCGACGCGACTTGATGTCGCGCTGCAACCCTGCCTGGGAGACGTCTGGAGCGATCACGTCCTGTTCGTCGGCGACGAGGTGACGGGGATTGTCGACCTCGGTGCGATGCGCGTCGATTCGGTTGCGGCGGACATCGCCCGGCTGCTCGGAAGTCTCGCGGCCAGCGACGCCGCGGCGCGGGACTTGGGCGCGGCGGCGTATGAAATCGTGCGTCCGCTCGACGCAGACGAGCGTTGCCTAGTCATCGTCATCGAACGCGCCAACATCGCGCTGTCGCCGGCCCTGTGGTTGCGGTGGCTGCTCGTCGACGGACGCACGTTCGACGATCCGGCGGCGGTCACGAAGCGTCTGCTAGCCGCCGTAGCGCGGTTGGAACGACTCGTTTCGGAGCCGCGCGGCGGAACCACGCTGATTCTCAACAGCGGGTAAACCGGTTTTGCAGCCTGTCCAAATACCGCTGTAGGAGGCGAATCCTTTCGCCAATTCGACGCTTTCCACGAGGACTTCGGCGAAAGGATTCGCCTCCTACAATTCAGTGTGCGGTCTTCGACGTGCTGTCAGGCCTTGGCCGTCGCCCGGCGGAGTTCGCGCGGAAGCGGAAAATAAACTTCCTCGTCGCGGATCGAACGGGACTCTACCGTGGCGGCAAAATGCTCGCGAAGATAGTCGAGCACCTGCTGGACGACCGTTTCCGGGGCGCTGGCGCCGGCCGTGACGAGCACTGTTTCGACCCCGTCGAACCACGACTCGTCGAGATCGCCGGGTCCATCGACCAAGTACGCCGCGCGGCCGGCCTGGCGGGCAAGCTCCGCGAGCCGCTGACTGTTGGAGCTGTTCTGGCTGCCCAGCACTAGGACCAACTCCGCTTCTTGCGAGAGGATGTTTACCGCTTCTTGCCGGTTCTGCGTCGCGTAGCAGATGTCTTCCTTGGGCGGCGCGGCGATGGCGGGAAAGCGCGCCTTGAGCCGCGAGATGATCCGATTCGCGTCGTCGACCGACAGCGTGGTTTGCGTGACGTAGGCGAGTTTCGTGCCCGGCGGGAAGGCGAGCGCGTCGATGTCTTCGGGCGTTTGCACGAGCACGATCGCGTCGGGCGCCTCGCCCATCGTGCCGACGACTTCGTCGTGCCCTTCGTGGCCGATGAGCAGGATTTTATAACCGCGCTCGGCGTAGCGGATTGCTTCGAGGTGAACTTTCGTGACCAGCGGACACGTGGCGTCGATGGCGTGAAGCTCTCGGGCGGCGGATTCCGCGCGGACCGTGGGCGAAATGCCGTGGGCCGAATAGAGCAAGTGCGACCCGACGGGCACTTCGTCGATCGAATTGACGAACACCGCCCCCTTGGCGAGGAACTCGTCGACGACGTGCTTGTTGTGGACGATTTCATGATACACGTAGACCGGCGGGCCATAGAGCCGCAGGGCCAGGTCCAAGCACTCGATCGCCATGTTCACGCCGGCGCAAAATCCGCGGGGGCTAGCTAGCAGGACTTTCATGGCGGCGGCGGGGACGTAGTGGACAGTGGGCGGTTGACAGATTGGGTATTCCGTAGCGGACATCTCGGCGACTTCCGCTACGGGCTGTGGAAGCCTACCATGCATCATAATGACCGGCCCGCGGGTGGGAAAGGCGAACGATTATGGCGAGCGGATCGAGAGGCGACCAGCACACGATGCCGCGCTCGTCCATTATCAACGACCTGGCACGGTTCGGGCCGCATGTCGCCTCGACGCCGCCGACGCTCGCGGATGCGCGAGCGTATTGCCGGCGCCTGGCGCGGACGCATTACGAGAACTTTACCGTCGCCAGTTTTCTCGTTCCCCGAGCGTTGCGGCCGCATTTTCACGCAATTTACGCTTACTGCCGCTGGGCCGACGACCTGGCCGACGAGACCGGTTCCGCGGACGAGTCGCTGGCGCTGCTCGACTGGTGGCAGGAGTCGCTCGAAGCGTGTTACCGCGGCCGGGCGACGCATCCGGTGTTTGTCGCGATGGGCGAAACGATCGCCGAGTTTGCGATTCCGATCGAGCCGTTCCTCGCCTTGTTGACCGCATTTCGCCGCGACCAGCAACAGACGCGGTACGCGACGTTCGAGGACTTGCGTGCGTATTGCCGCGGGTCGGCCGATCCCGTTGGGCGGCTCGTGTTGTATCTCGCCCGCGCCCACGACGGCGAGCGCGGCGAGCTTTCCGACCAGATTTGCACGGGGCTGCAACTGGCGAACTTTTGCCAGGACGTGGCGAACGATTGGGATCGCGGGCGGATTTATTTGCCGGGCGAGTCGTGGCGACGATGTGGCTACGACGAGGCGATGTTCGCCCGCCGGGAGATGAACGCCGCATTTCGCCGGGTGATGGAGGTCGAGGTGGCGCGGGCGGAAGCATTCCTAATCGCGGGGATGCCCCTCGCCGATCGCATGCCGCCGGAATTCCAGGTGCAGATCGAGTTGTTTGCGCGCGGCGGGCTGGCGATCGTCGAGGCGATTCGGGCGATCGATTACGACGTGTGGCGCAAGCGTCCGACGGTCGGAAAGTGGAAGAAGCTCGGATTGCTCGCTTCGAGTTGGTGGCGACGGCGGCGACAGAGCGGCATTGGCGCCTCGCCCACTGGCGTTGCATTGGATGCTCCAACGGCGTTGCTCACCAGCGCGCAAGCTAATCGTGCCACCGAGCGGCAAGGAGCGGCGTCGTGAGCGTGGCCGTCTCGGGCGATCGGACGTTCTGCTTGCCGCCGGTTTCGTTGGCCGAGAGCTATCGGCGCTGCTCGGTGCACGCGCGGCGAGCCGCATCGAGCTTCTATCTGGCGTTTTGGCTGTTGCCGAGCGCGAAACGGCGAGCGATGTGCGCGCTGTATGCGTTCCTGCGCCGCGCCGACGATATCGGCGACGCGGCGCTGCCGGTCGAGCGACGCCGAATCGAATTGGAAGCATTGCGCGAAGCGCTGGTCCGCGCGTTCGACGGCGATGCGGCCGATCCGTTGTTGCCGGCCCTCGTCGATACGGTCCGGCGATATGCGATTCCGCGCGAGTACCTATTCGACGCGCTCGACGGCGTCGCGATGGACCTCGACGAGCGGCGATACGCGACGGCGGCGGAGCTCGAAGCGTATTGCTATCGGGTTGCGTCGGTCGTCGGACTCTCGTGCATTCACATTTGGGGATTCCGTTCTCCGGCGGCGTTCGAGCCGGCACAGCGGTGCGGCCTGGCGTTTCAGTGGACGAATATCTTGCGCGATCTGGGCGAAGACGCGGCTCGCGGCCGGGTTTATTTGCCGCTCGACGATCTGCGGCGGCGCGGATATGCTCCGGAAGAGCTTGTGGCCGGCGTGGCGGACGCGCGGTTCGCGGCGGTGCTTGACGATCAGGTTGCCGTTGCCCGAAGGCACTTCGCCGCGGCCTCGGAATTGTCCAACTATCTCTCGGCGGACGGTCGGCGCGCGTTTGCGGCGATGTATGCGACGTATCGAGACTTGCTGGACCGCGTGGAGCGCGCGGGCAGCGACGTGCTGACGCGGCGGGTGCGCGTGCCGACGTGGCGGAAGGTGCAATTGGCCGCGCGGGCGCTCGTTGCTCGGCCAAGTCGGCCTTGTCGGTCGGAGCCGGCGGCGTCATGAGCGATTCTCGTCCGCGGGTGGCAGTGGTCGGCGGCGGTCTGGCGGGGCTTTCGGCGGCGCTGGCCTTGGCGGAACGCGGCTGTGCCGTCGAGCTCTTCGAGTCCAAGCGGAATCTCGGCGGGCGGGCCGGTTCGTTCGTCGACAAAGCGACCGGCGAAGCCATCGACCATTGCCAGCACGTGGCAATGGGCTGCTGCACGAATTATCTCGACTTCTGCCGGCGGGTCGGAGCGTTCGAGTCGTTGCGTCGCGTGCGGACGCTGCACTTCATTGGGCCGGACGGAGAACGGTCTGATTTTTCGCCATCGCGATGGCTGCCCGCGCCGCTGCACCTGGCGGCGGCAATGCGGCGGTTGAGGTTTCTTTCGCTGCGCGAGCGGATATCGATCGGGCGGGCGCTGGCGAAGCTGGCCCGGCAACGCGCCGCGCCGGCGGCGAAGTCGGTAGGCGAGTGGCTTCGCCGCGAGGGGCAACCGCCGCGGCAGATCGAGCGGTTCTGGTCGGTCGTGCTGGTGAGCGCTCTGGGCGAAGAGATCGAGCGCGCGTCTCTGGCGGCGGCGCGGAAGGTGTTCGTCGACGGGTTCATGGCGGCCCGCGAGGCGTATGAGGTGTATGTGCCCACGATTCCGCTCGCGGCGCTGTACGACGAGTTCGTGGCGCGGCGACTCGGGGAGATTGGCGTGGCGATTCATCGTGAAACGGCGGTCGAGCGGATTGTGGGGACCTCGATGGGTGTCGATTCGCTCGCGCTGCGCGACGGTTCGCGACGAACTTTCGACCATTATGTCCTGGCGGTTCCGTGGAGCATCGCGCCGAAGCTACTCGACGACCGCCTTCGCGCCGCCATGCCGCATCTGGTTCGCCTGAGCGAAATGCCGGCCGCGCCAATTTCGGCCGTGCATTTGTGGTTCGACAGGGCAATTTCGCCGCTCGACCATGCCGTGCTGATCGGCAAGCTTTCGCAATGGGTATTTGCGCATGGCGTAAGCAGGGAGAACGGCGAACGGCCCGGCGGGTGGCATTATCAGGTCGTGATCAGCGCGTCGCGAAGTCTTGCCGCGCGGAGAAACGAGGATATCGTCGCGACGGTTCGCGGCGAGCTCGAAGCCGCGTTTCCGGCGGCACGCGGGGCCGCGCTGCTGCGCGCGCGGGTGGTGACGGACCGCGACGCCGTGTTCACGCCGACGGCCGACTGGGAAGCGATGCGGCCGACGCAGACAACGCCCGTGCCGAATCTGTTCCTCGCCGGCGATTGGACGGCGACCGGTTGGCCGGCGACGATGGAAGGCGCGGTGCGGAGCGGACGACTGGCGGCCGAGGCCGTGCTGTGCAAGGCGGGACGGGACGTGACGCACGATCCGATCGTCGCGCCCGACCTCCCGAGAGGTTGGCTCGCTCGTTGGCTGATTAAGTAGCGTCGCGCTGCTCGCGGTCGCTACCAGCGACAAGGCGGGTTCGTTAAACACAGCCCACAGCCCACTGCCCACTGCCCACTCAACCGGAAACCTGGCTGCGGCCCGGGACACGGCGGGTGTCAATAAAACTTCGCAGCGGCAAGATTTCCTGCGCCCTTTCGGCCGACCTCGCGCATTTATTGAGTCATGGCGACGGCGAATATGGAACCGCTCGACGCAACGGACGATCGGCCGGCGGATAGGACCGCTGCGGCGACGCTCTGCGCCGTCGGCCCCGAGTTCGTTCGCCGGCACCAGGAGGAAATCTACTGGTACTTGCGGTTTTTGGGCAGCCAGGAAGCAGAGGCGAGCGATTTGGCCCAAGAAACGTTCCTGGCGGTGCTCAAGAAGCCGCCAACCGATCTCGGGCCGGCCGCCGTGCGAGTGTTCCTGCGAACGGTTGCCCGCAACAAGTTCGTCGAATCGCTCCGCAAGTACCGCCGCGAAGCCGAGTTCGATCTCGACGCCGCCGAACGAGCCTGGACGTCGGCACAGTGCGAAGACAACGACGACGCCTGGCTGGACGCCTTGGGCGATTGCCTCGACCAACTCGAAGGCCGGGCGAAACAAGTCATTGACCTTACGTACCGCGAAGGCCGCTCGCGAACCAACATCGCCGCGGCGATGGACATGACCGAAAGCGGCGTGAAGTCGCTGCTGAGAAGAACCCGCGACGTGCTGCGGCAGTGCGTGGAGCGGAAGGTGAAGGAATGAGGATTGAGGATTGAGGATCGAGGATTGAGGATTGAGGATTGAGAATTGAGGGGTGAGGATCTGAAATTTCAAATCTCAGATTTCAGATTTCAGCTCTCAGATCCGCTTCATGGTGACTAGCTTTTCATTGGTGATGCGATGGAACAGGATCAAGAAATACGCGACGACTTGCAAGACCGCCTGATGGACATTGCCTTGCGGCGCAAGCTCGGCCCGGAGAAGCCGTGCGATTTGGCTGACAAGATTGGCAACGTCGAGACGCTGCGGGCGACGCCGCTGATGGCGCGGACGTGGTTTCGGCTGGTCGTCGCTGCATCCGTGTTGGTCGCGGTGGGAATCGGTGTTTCCGAGTGGATTGGCTCGTCGGAGCAGCGTGTGGAGGTCACAGGCACTTATGTCGCAGCCGACGCGATTCCGAAAAACGCCTCAAAGTATCAACCGTTGGGCCCTAGAGATTGGCAAGGCCGCGAGGCGCCCGCAACGGAACCGGCCCCGATCTTCGACGCATTCGTCGATGACAGCCAGAGCATGAGGCCGTCTCGGCGCGGCGATATGAACGGCGACGGGAAGGCCGAAGGAATTGCGAGATTGGAATCCCAAGCTAGAGCAATACGCGAGCTTATTGAGCAAGAAAGGACGGTTCAGCGCGCAAAAGAAACTGCGGAGAACCGAATCAATATCTCCGCTGGACCCGCCGGAGGGATTTCCGTGGATGCCAGTGGAGTCGTCACGTTGGAAAAAATGCCAACCACGGGTCCTCGGTCATCCGCCTCCCCTCGCGAGAGCCAGCGCAATGAGTTGTACGGCGTGGGGGACGTTGAAGAAGGTATGGCGTGGGATGTTCTTGCTGGAATTGACGACGGGATCTCAGCGGGATTGGCCGAGGCACCACGCACGCGAGCACTTGACTGGAATCAGAATAAATCACCTCCGCCGCTATTGTGGTCCGTACCTGGTCTTGACGGCCGCGCACAGTTTGATCTGCCAGAAGGTCGCCGTCCTATCGACCTCGAACAGCAAGGCCGCGACCGCTTTGCTCGCTTGACGGACAACCGCTTTCTTGCGGCAGCCGACAATCCGCTCTCGACGTTCTCCATCGACGTCGACACCGCGTCGTACAGCGTCGTGCGGAGTCGCATCGAAGCTCGGCAGCTTCCGCCGCCGGCTGCGGTACGGGTGGAAGAGTTGGTGAATTACTTTTCTTACAGCTACCCGCAGCCGACCGACGGGGCGCCGTTTGCCGTCCATGTGGACGTGGCGGCTTGTCCTTGGGCGGTGAAGCATCGGCTCGTGCGGATTGGCTTGAAGGGTAAGGAGATCGCGAAGGCGGATCGGCCCGCGAGCAATCTTGTGTTCCTGGTCGACGTGTCGGGTTCGATGCAGCCCGCGAATAAACTCCCGCTCGTGCGGCAGGGTTTGCTGCGGCTTGTGGGCGAGCTCGACGAGCGCGACCGCGTGGCGATCGTCGTGTATGCCGGCAGCAGCGGGTGCGTGCTCGCCAGCACGCCCTGCACGCAAGCGAACAAAGAACGCATCCGCTCGGCCATCGCGGCGCTCGAATCGGGCGGCTCGACGAACGGCGCGGCGGGCATCGAACTGGCGTATCAAATCGCTCAGGATCACTTCGTCAAGGGCGGCGCGAACCGCGTGATCCTTTGCACCGACGGCGACTTCAACGTCGGCACGACCGACGCCGAATCGCTCAAACGGCTCGTTG
>QEVJ01000053.1 GCA_003576845.1 Planctomycetota bacterium | reverse complement strand
ACTGCTTACGCCACGGTTGTAGTTCGTTTTTTTAATGCACGGCGGATCGTTTCCGCGGAAACCTGAGTGACGATGCGGCGTTTCATCATTTCACCGGCCAGCAGTTGCATGGTCCAGTGGGTGCGGCCTTCCGGCGCCGCGCTGCAACAAATGGCAATCAGCATCGCCTCGGCACGGCCATCCGAAATCGGCGCCACCGGTGGCTCTGCGCGCGGTTTGCGATCGAGCGCCGGTTGCTCGCCTTCGAGCACGAAGCGCTTGCGAATCCGATCGACGGTGTTGACGTGAATCCCGAGCGCTTCCGCGATCTGGTTCCGCGTCAGCGGGCCTTCCGCCCGGTTCCGATCACTCAACAACAACACGCGAGCATGCGTAATTCTCTTCGCCGGGGCTCGCCCGTTTCGCGCGGCATCTTCCAATCGTTGACGTTGCTCGGAATCCAAACATACCGGATACTGGTTCGGAATCGAAATCGCCATCGTCGGCCTCCTATGCCATGAAAACGGGAACGCTGGCAGCATTCCACCAGCACCCATCACATAAGCAGAGGCCAACTACTAGGCTGGTCCTTTCGCCGCGAGCCGCGCGTGATCGAAACCGTCAACCTCACCAAGAAATACGGCGAGTTCACCGCCCTCGACCAGTTCTCGCTGAAACTGGAACAGGGCGACGTGTTCGGCTTCATCGGTCCGAACGGGGCCGGCAAAACGACGACCATGCGGATCCTGGCCACGCTCCTGAACCCCACCTGGGGCGAGGCCTACGTCTGCGGCCATTCGATCTACACCGCCGCCAAGGAAATCCGCCGGCTCATCGGGTACATGCCCGACGCCTTCGGCGTGTACGAAGACCTGACGGTGCTCGAATACCTGGAGTTCTTCGCGGCCGCGTATCGGATTCGCGGCCCGGCGCGGCGAAAGCGGTGCGACGAACTGCTGGATCTCGTCGACCTCGACTTCAAACGCGACGCCTACGCGGACAAGCTCTCGCGCGGCCAGACGCAGCGTCTCGGACTCGCCCGCGTGCTACTTCACGACCCGCAGGTGTTGCTGCTCGACGAACCGGCCAGCGGCCTCGATCCGCGGGCAAGGATCGAGATGCGGCATCTGCTCAAGCGGCTCGGCGGCCTGGGCAAGACGATCGTGGTTTCGAGCCACATCCTGCCCGAACTGGCCGACATCTGCAACAAAATCGGCATCATCGACCGCGGCCGGCTGGTCGTGAACGCGGAGGTCGACGACGTGATGCGGCAAGTCCGCTCGCAGACGGTGCTGCACGTCGCGCTGTTCGGCGACCCCGGCCCGGCCGCGGCGGCACTCGCCAGGCACGATCTGGTGGAATCCGCCCGGCAGGAAAACGGCGAAATCGTCGTGACGCTCAAGCCGGCGACCGAAGACTACTCGCCGCTGGCCAAGTTCCTCTCGGACCACGGCTTCGCCATCAGGAGTTTCAAGCCCGAAGAAATCACCCTAGAAACGGCCTTCATGCGCCTAACCAAAGGCGCCGTCGGCGAGTAAACCCAACGAAGCCGTCACGCCACGAAGCGTAGCCGTCACGCCCCGCGTGACGGGGAATCGCCAACGGACCCTCGATTCGAACGCGCTCGGAGCTAAAAAAATCCAGCCGCGCCGTGGCGAGCCTCGGCCTGACGTTTGGCACGCAAGACAAAGTGGTAAAACAGCGTCAGGCCAAGGCTTCGCCACGGCGGTTAGGCTGGAACGGTGCGGCGAGGATTAAATGCCAACTTCCCGACGCCGTGGGCGCGACGCCGGCAAGGCGGCCGAGGAAACACGCGAAGTTGGCATTTCCTCGTCGCACACCCGTATATCCGGTTTTTCCGGTCCCGCGGACATGGAATTACCGGGTTGTGTTGCGAATCGAAGCCACCCGCTCGCAGACCTTGAAACGGGTGGCTCCCCGCGCTACGATCCGATGGTGCGACTTGCAAATCGCCTGCTTTAACGCGAGCGCCGCATGCCCGATTTCCGCGTCCTGCTCACCGACTACGCCTGGAACGATCTGGATATCGAACGCCGCGTCCTCGCCGACGGTGGGGGCGAGTTGGTCGTGGCTCCGTCGGGCGATGCCGAGACGCTCGCCCGACTCGCCGCCGATTGCGATGCGATCATGACCAACTGGGCGAAAGTGCCCGAGGCCGTCATCGCCGCTTGCCCGCGCTGCCGGATCGTTTCCCGATTGGGCATCGGTCTCGACAACATCGATGTGGCCTACGCGACGACCCGCGGCATTCCGGTGACGAATTGCCCCGACTACTGCCTCGTCGAGGTAGCCGAGCATGCCCTCGCCTTGCTGCTCGCATTGTCGCGGAAAGTGGCCTATTACCACCACGCCACGAAGACCGGCGTATACGATCTCAAGGCCGGTCCCACGCTCCGGCGAATCGAGGGCCAGACGCTCGGCATCGTCGGATTGGGCAATATCGGCGTCAAACTCGCCGACAAGGCCCGCGGCTTGGGCCTCGCGATTCTCGCCACCAGCCGGTCGCGGAAGAACTCGGTCGACGGCGTGCGGTTCGTCGAATTGGACGAGCTTCTTGCCGAGAGCGATTACGTGTCGCTCCACGTCCCGGCGACGCCGGATACGAAGCACCTCATCGGCAAAGCACAACTCGCGCGGATGAAGCCGTCGGCATACCTAATTAATACGGCCCGCGGAGCGATCGTCGACCACGCGGCACTCGCCGACGCGCTCGCCGCGGGCAAACTGGCCGGCGCCGCCCTCGACGTTCAGGAATTCGAGCCGCCCGACCTTGGAACGCCGCCCTACAACGACCCGCGGGTAATCGTCACGCCGCACGCCGCGTTCGTCTCGGTCGAGTCGCTCGAAAACCTCCGCCGCCGCGTAGCCCAGCAAGTCGTCGACCGCCTGCACGGCCGCGTGCCGGAAAATGTCGTCAACGCGGCGGCAATTGGCATGGACGCCCGCTAGGTGCTTACCGTGGTCTTGTGGGAGGCGAATCCTTTCGCCGACTGAATCGCCAACAGATTCCGTCGGCGAAAGGATTCGCCTCCCGCAACGCTCGGTGTCGAGATTCCGGGCGTATAGAATAATTGTGCCAAGGCCCGATTGCCTCGTCTTTTAGCTCGAACCTCAACTTCGGCCATGAGCCTCCTGTGGCAACAAATCGGCGTCGGCGTCGTGCTTGCGTTGGCGACGCTGTATCTGGCTGTGCGCATCTGGCGGCTCATTCGCGGACGCACGCACGCCGGCGGTTGTGGCGGTTGTGCGAAATGTCCGGCATCCGCCGCCAGCGCGAACGAAGCTCCCCCGGTTGTGCCGATCGACCTGTCCTTCGGCGAGCGCACGCCGGCCGGCAGGTCGTAGGAGAGCGAACCCGCGGTATGCGCGGCGTGTCGTCTGGGCAGGAACGCTGCATGATGAACCACTTGCGCGTCTGCGGCCCGTTTCGCTATATTGACGCGCCGCGAAGTTTCGCCTACCCGTCCTTGCATTTCGGCACGACGAATCATGACCCGAGTGGCAATTCTAGGCGCGTCCGGCTATACGGCATTGGAAGCGATCAAGCTTCTGCTGCGGCATCCGCAAGCGGAAATCACGGCCGTCACGAGCCGGCAAGAAGGCAATGCCCACATCGCGTCCGTCCATCCGTCGCTGGCGCGGCGGCTCGATATTCGCCTCGAAAACCTCGAGCCGGCACAGGTTGCCGGGCGTGCGGATTGCGTATTTAGCTGCCTTCCCCATGCCGCAAGCGCGGAGTTTTGCGCTGCCGTAGTCAAAGCAGGGGCTCGGGTGATCGACTTCAGCGCCGACTATCGTCTCGGCGACGCCGACACATACGCACAGTGGTACGAGCATAAGCATCCCGACGCCGATCGCCTGGGCAAGACGCCCTATGGCCTGCCCGAGTTGTTTCGCGAGCAAATCGCCGACGCGCCGCTGGTGGCCAATCCGGGCTGTTATCCCACGTCGGCCATCGTCCCGCTCGCCCCGCTGCTCGCCGCCGGCCTGATCGAGCCACGCGACATCGTGGTCGACAGCAAGAGCGGCGTCTCCGGCGCCGGCCGCACGCCGAAGCTCACAACGCATTTTCCCGAGTGCAACGAGAGCGTCTCGGCCTACAACGTCGGCCGCCATCGCCACACGCCGGAGATCGACCGCATCTGCTCGCTGGCGTCGGGCAAGTCGGTCGAGGTGATCTTCACGCCGCATTTGATTCCAATGGATCGCGGCATTTTGACGACGACCTACTCGAAACCAACGGGCGACGTCACCGAGCAAAAACTGCTCGACACGCTCCGCGAATTCTACGAAGACGAGCCGTTTATCCGCGTCGTGGAACATCTGCCCGGGACGAAAGACACCGTCGACACGAACTTTGTGGACGTGACCGCCCGCCTCGTTCGCGGCCGCGTGGTGACGATCAGTTGTCTCGACAATCTTATAAAGGGCGCATCCGGCGCGGCCGTGCAGAACTTCAACATCATGTTCGGGTATCCGGAGACGACGGCGCTGGCATAGCGCTTCGCCGCTGTCTCTTCATTTTTCGCCACGATTACCATGACATTCGCCCTTCCCGCCGCCTATCGCTTCGCCGCCGTCGCCGCCGGCATCAAACCGAGCGTAAACAAGCTCGACGTGTCGCTCGTCGTTTCGGACGTGCCCGCGGTCGCCGCCGGCGTTTACACGACGAACAAGGTCTTCGCCGCGCCGGTCGCGCTCGACCGCTCGCTCACGCCCGGCGAAGGTTTCCGCGCCGTGGTGATGAATTCGGGCAATGCCAACGCCTGCACGGGCGAGCGCGGGCTCTCCGACGCGAAAGAAATGGCCCGGCTGGCCGCCGCGACATGCGGCGCGGAACCAAACCAGGCCCTCGTCCTCTCGACCGGCGTCATCGGCGTCTTCATTCCGATGGACCGAGTCGCCGCAGGCATCCAAGCCGCCGCCGCTAAGCTGGAGAGCAGCCAGGAAATGCTCGTCGCCGCCGCGCAAGGCATGATGACGACCGACACCGTTCACAAACTCGCCGGCCGTTCGATCGAGCTTTCCTTCGGCCCGGTCCGCGTCCTCGGCATGGCCAAGGGCGCGGCGATGATCGCCCCGAACATGGGCACGATGCTCGGACTCGTGCTGACCGACGCGCCGCTGTCGCCGTCGCTCGGGCAAGATTTGCTTTCCGCCGCCGTCGTCGACACGTTCAACTGCATCAGAGTCGACGGTCACATGAGCACGAACGACACCGTGCTGCTACTGGCCAACGGCGCGGCGCTATCCCAAGGTTCGGCCAAACAAAATGGGCAGTCGCTCACCGGCAGCGATCTCGCCGCCTTCCGCACCGCCCTGCACGAGGTCTGTGCCGAGCTGGCCAAAGCGATTCCGGCCGACGGCGAAGGCGCGACGCATCTGGTCACCATCGACGTGACCGGCTGCCGGACCCGCGCCGACGCCCACAAGATCGCCAAAAGCGTCGCCGAGAGCCCGCTCGTGAAGACGGCGCTTGCGGGCGCCGATCCCAACTGGGGCCGGATCGTTTCCGCCGTCGGTTACGCCGGCGTCGATTTCGACCCGCTCGACCTCGAACTGACGCTCAACGGCTATCTGCTCTATCGCCGCGGCGCGCCGGTCCCGTTCGACGCGGCCGTCGTCTCGAAGTCGATCCGCGACAACCGCGACACGAGCATCGTCCTCGAGCAAACGGCCGGCGCCGCAGCGGTGCGGTTCTGGACCACGGACCTGACCGCGGAATACGTGCGGCTCAACGCGGATTACACGACGTAGGAAGCCGAACACGGCGCCCATGTCGTGAGCCTCTATTCGTTCGAGTAGGTGCCCACGCCGATCTTGTAGGCGGTCCCCACTGCGAGAAACGCCCACAGCAAGTCCCAAGGCGCGAATGATCCCTTGAAAACACTCATGGCATCGGGAACGCGTGCTTCGGCTTGTTGTCGCGTGGCCTCTTTTTCTTTTTCGATCGCCGCCGCGCGTTCGGCGTCGGACATCTGTCGCCACTTACGAGCCGCTTCATCCCAAATATCCTTGGGGAAGTCGTTTTTGGGATCGCCATCGAGGAGGATGTCCAACTTGGGGCGAGGTACGGGCCTGCCCTCGCGATTTCGCGCCGCGACGATTTGGTGAGCTTCTGCCGCGATCATTGTGTCGTCGTCAAACGACGCGTTGTCGAACTCCGCGGCGATATCCTGCTTTTCTTTCTCGACGAGCAAATATGCGACGCCTAGCTTTCCCACAAGAATGCACCCGATCGCGATAATCGCGGCAGCAATGCCTTGAGCTACGCTTTCCTCGATGTCGGATTTCCAAGCGAAGTACCGCAGGCCCGCGCCGGCAAGAAAACCGACTCCCCAGGCGATGTATCCGACCTCGTAACCCGTGAAGTAGCCTACCAAAATCCAAACCAATGCTCCGGCAAGGCCGCCGGCAACGCCACCGAGAATCGTACTTACGTTCATTGCGGTCCCTGATCCTCTCACGAGTGGAGTATGGTGCCCAAAGTGCGAGTAGATTACTCGAAACCATAACGCGAATCAATCTTCGACGTGAACGAGGGGCGGCTGCTCCGCTGCGTTCTGCTTTCGATCCGCAAGAAGTCGTCTTGACGCGGTCGCGGGATCTCGCGATCATCCCGCCCCTGCCCGAGATTCGCCGCGGTCTGCTGCGCGCATACCCAGCGGCGAGCCTGCCTGGATTTGTCCTCTGACGGATTCCCGCACCCGCACGAGGTTCTCGATGAATTCGCCACGAAGTCTGCGTCGTGCCCGTACTTCTCCTTTCGCCGCGAGCGGTTTTCGCCGCGCCGGACTTTGCGCTCTTTGGTTCGCGCTGCCCCTGGTTGCTGGCTGCGCCACGAACACCCGAGGCGAAAACGGGGCGATTATTGGCGGCTTGGGTGGCGCGGGACTCGGCGCGATCGCCGGCAATCAAGTCGGGCACCCCGGCGCCGGCGCGGCCATCGGAGCACTCGCCGGCGCGGTGACCGGCGGCGTTATCGGCGACGAGATCGACCAGGCCGAAGCCCGCAATCGCGCCGAAATCGAAGCCCGCCTCGGACGCCCCGTTTCGCCGGGCGCCGTTTCGCCGGAACAGGTGATCGAAATGACGCAGCGCGGCGTTCACGAGGACGTTATCGCCCAGCACGTGCGCGCCAACGGCACGACGCGCCCGCTCGGGTCGAGCGATCTGATTATGCTCACACAGGCGAACGTCAGCGACCGCGTGATCCGCGCCATGCAAGAGCCGCCCGCCCCGCGCGTCGTCGCCGGTCCGCCGGTCGTTGCCGGCCCGCCGCCGGTGATCGTCGAGCGATACTACGACCCGTGGCCCTGCTGGGGACCGCACTATCACCCCCGGCGTCACCATCACCACCCGGGATACAGCATCGGGTTTTCGTACAGCAACTGAGGAGAGGATGGAGGATTGGGGATTGAGGATCGAGGGCTAGCGGTTGCAATTCCGCGCCCCGAGCCTCGAGCCCCTCTTACCGCTTCAAAATGGACGCCACCAGGTCCTTCACAATCCACCCCACGATCCGCGGCTTGCGGCGAATCTGGCCGAGCGCGTACGGCATGTACGCTTCGCCATACGGCACATAGATCCGAATACCGATGCCCAATTGCTCCGCGAGTTGGCGCACCGGCCGCATAGGCAGGCCGTAGAGCAGCTCGATGTCGCACGGCGTGCCCGCGGCTTGCAGCCGGCGAACCGCCTCTTCGACCAGCGGCGGGTCGTGGCTCGCGACGGACACGTGCCGCGCGCGTCCGGCAAGCTTGTCGATCACTTCGAGATAGCCGGCGCGCAGGTCGCGGTCCGGCGCCGCCGGGTCCGGCCATTCGCCTTTGACGACGCGCACGGGCAATTGCCGCGCGACGACCCAATCGGCATCCGCCACGCTCCGCAACCACCGCCCAGGCAGCGTCGTTCCGATTTCGATTCCCGGAAAGCTCTTGGGCAAGCCGTCGATCGCCCGTTGCGTGCGCTCGACGGATTCCGGTTCCATGCCGTCGAAATGGATGCGGCAATTCGCATCGCGTGCAAAGCCGGCAACTTCGTCGAGCAAGTCCTGCGAATACCGCAGTGCCGGCAGTTTGATCGACAAGTAGCCGCCGCGGCCATGGCTCGACAGGGCGTCGATGCCGGCGAGGTATTGGTCGGCGACTTCGCGCTCGGTGTTCCCGGCCGCGTCCCAGAATCCGATCGTGGCCAGCGTTTTTGACTCGGCTAGCTTCGCTTGAATGGCGAGCGCGTCGGAAAGCCTGTCGCCGGCGATGTACTTGCGCGCGACGCACTTCATCACCGGCATCGCCAGCGTCTTCACCGCCGCTCGCACTGTCTTTCGCACCGCCGGGCCAACCGCGGAAAGCCGGACTCGGGCCGCTTGTTGCGATAGCCGCAAGCACGCATGCGCCGCGCCGTCGGCAGCAAACGCCGCCAGTCCGCGCACGCCGTACGGATACACTCGCACCGCCGTGCAAGGCCGGATGTCGCGGCTCCACATTTCGATCCACGCTTCCGACTTGCCCAAGAATTCGTAGGTTCTGAGGCCCTGTTCCGCCGCATAGGCGATCGACTCGCGAATTAGCAGCATCCCCGGCGAACAGCGGGCAAAACTCTCGTCGTACCCGATTTTGAGCAGCCAGAATCCGCCGCCGTGAACCATCGCCACGTGCATCGCCGCGGCCACGCCGTCGATCCGCAGGAAACACAATCGCAACACGCCGTGCCGAGATGCCGTGCGGGCATAGGCGCGGCAGAACGCGGCTTCGTCCGGGTCGCATGCCATCGCCGTGCCGTCCTCGCCCTTCCACGACTTCATTTCGACGGCGAATGCTTCGTCGAGCAGCGCATCGACCTGGTCCGGACGCGGGGCAACGATCTCCGTCGTCACCGTGCCGGCTTCTTCCGCGCGACGGCGTGCGCGGCGCAAGTCGGAGCGACGCTTGGCGCTGAGCTTCTGCTCGGGATCGGTCCAACTGGCGTCGAGCTCGACGTAGGGATAGCCGATCTGCGGCCGAAGCTGCATGTGGCCTTTGCCGGCAAACCGCGACTGGATCGCCGCGATCGTCGGCGAGTCTTCGCGGACGCGGCCGAGCGCGAACGGACCGCCGGCTTCGGCCAACTGTGCGACGAGCGCTTCGAGCGATTCCCGGTCGTCGTAGAGCAAATCCATCGGCTCGTAATGGCGGTCGACGCCCAAGAGCGTCCGGCGGAGCGTGCCGCGGCGTCTGGCAATCGCCATCGGTGCGGCAGCGACGAGCCGATCGCCGCGCCACAGCGTCATCGCGTCGAACTGTTCTCCAGCCGGCTGCGTCGCGGCACAAGCCCGTACCCAGGCGAACTGTTCGATCGGTCCGCCGCGTTTGGCGTCGAGTTCGCGCCAGGCCGCTTCGCAGGCGTCGAGATCGGCAAGCGTCGCGATTCGCCGGCGGCGAAGCGGGACATCGCCACTCGGCGGCGCAATCGCCCCCAGCGACGAAAGCGCACCCGCCGGCGGGGTGCCAGCAACGGCGGAACTTGGAACGAGCGATTCAGTGGCGACGGGCATCGATGCTGGGCCGAAAAGGAGTGGCGGCGATTGGGCCGCGGGCAAGGACAAGACCCCAAAAGGTTAGCTTTTCCGCCGAGCGATACCGTGAAACCAAACCAGACGGGCGGTGCATCGAGTGCGAACCCCTCCCGTAGCGGCGGCTGGACGAGAAACAAATCGTGAATTATGCTTGCCCGATGCCAAAACATGCACCGCTGATACCTGTTTTATGCGTCTTGACCTCCAGACCGATTACGCGCTGCGAACGCTGATTTTTCTTGCCGGGCGACCGGGAAGAGCCAGCATCGCCCAGGTCGCCGGCTTTTTTGCCATCTCGAAGGACCACGTCGCCAAGGTCGTGCAGCGGCTCGCCCGACTGGAATACGTCCGGAGCATTCGCGGCATCGGCGGCGGGATCGAGTTGGCCAGGCCGGCGGAAGAGATTTCCGTCGGCGAGGTCGTCGTGGCCTTCGAACGAAACATGCACCTGCTCGATTGCGTCGGGCCCGACAGTTCCTGCGTAATCCACCGCGGGTGCAAGCTGCGGCACGTCCTGGCCGAGGCGGAGCGAATTCAAACGGATTACCTGTGCGGCGTCCGGCTATCCGACGTAGTCCAGCCGGGGGCACAACTCGTCGACCTCGGCGTCCAAGCCGGGGCGCCAAAGGCCATCGCGAACAACTGACCAGGTGTCAACACGGAGATTTGGGGTGCCACTGCTGGCTTGTCCAGCAGTGTGATTCGCGATGAAACCTCAAACGTCAATGCTCACTGCTGGACAAGCCAGCAGTGGCACCCACACCACGATCGAGTTTTGACAATGTATTAGGCGGAGCGCCGCCCGCGCAGCTCGGTCGCGGGCGAAACGCATCGACATCCCGAGCAAGACCCGATGCAAGACAGGCAAGGAGTTTCCCATGCGTAAGTTGGTTCTGGGTGCGGGGGCGCTGGCCATTCTGGCGACGACGCTCGGTTCGCTGTCGTGGACAACCGTAAAGGCGGACGACAAGGCGGCCACAGGCGGCAAGGCGTCCGACGAAGCCGTCGCCCGCACCCGCAAGCAGGTCAAGATGCTCGACGACTTGTACAAGACGGCCGTCGTGCTCATCACGACGCACTACGTCAACGACGAGGACGACCTGGCCGCGGGTTCGGCCGCCGTGGCATTGTTCGACGCCATGAAGAAAAAGGGATGGCACGAGGTCCGTCTGCTCGACGCCACGGGCGAGCCAATCGAGGACAACAATTCCCCGAAGGACGAGTTCGAAAAAGCCGCCGTCGCCAAGCTCAAATCGGGCGAGAGCTACTACGAGCAGGTCGTCGATAAGGGCGGCAAACCCCACCTTCGCGCCGCGACGCCGATTCCCGTCGTGCTCGACAAATGCGTGATGTGCCACGAGCACTACAAGGAATTCAAGGCCAAGAACCAGATCATCGGCGTGTTGGGCTACACGCTGCCGATCGAATAATCGCCCAGAGTCGCTCGACGCCAAAAACTGGAGCGTCACTGCTGGCAAGTCCAGAGTTGCGATTTGCGGGCAAACGCCAAACGGCTGCTCGCACTGCTGGACAAGCCAGTAGTGGCACACCGACCCCAAAACGCGCGGTCCGCGGCCGGGACGCGAGGTCGCTCGCCGTCCCGGCCGCGGTTGCGAAATCCCGGGCGATCCGCTATTTTGGGGAGAGTTAACGGGCTGCGACATCGCGCGGTCCTCGTCATCGGGCAAACGAAATTCAATCAAGCGTGTTGGAGTGGTCTGTGGGAGTAAAGAAATCGGGTAAAGGTCGGCGGAAGCTCGGACAGAAAAAACGCCGGATGCGGGCGAAGATCCGCCATCGCAAGCGGTAGCGTCCCCCCAGGCGCGGCCCTTCTATTTTTCGAGTGTTGCGCCGCGGACGTTCGCCAGAGCCTAGTCTTGTTCGCAGTGAATCGGCGCTGCGCCTTTCTCGGCGGTAAACTCGTGCGGCACGGTATGGCCCGGTTGCTCGGCGACCGGTCGGCCGCGCGCAACGCGAATGAATGTGAATCGCCGGAATCTCTCCCCTAGCAAGAGCGCCCACCATGCGACAAGCCGGCGCCATTACCAACGAGGCCGATGCTCGGCGGCTCTCCGAGTACCTGCTGACCATCGGCGTGTCGACGCGCGTGCTCCGAGAGAACGACGGCTGGAGCGTTTGGGTCCGCGACGAGTCGCAGACCGACCGCGCAAAGGACGAATTGGCGGCGTTCGTCGCCAACCCGACCGATCCTAAGTACGCCGCAGCCGCCCCGCTCGCCCGGTCGATTCAGAAGGTCGAACGGGCTCGCGAAGAACGCGCCCGACGCAATTTGGTCGACATGCGCGAGCAATGGCGGCGGCCCGCCCTCCGGCGCACGCCGCTTGTGATGCTGCTCATCTTCGCCAGCATCGGCGTGACGCTACTCACGAATTTCGCCCGCATTACGCCCCAGGAGGACGAACGGCGGGCCGCGTTTCTCGAACGCATCTGGATCGCCGAACCGCCCCTGCTCGGTCAAGACGCGACGCTCGATGCCGTTGCCCATGGCGAACTCTGGCGGCTCGTCACGCCGATCCTGTTGCACCTCGACCTGATGCACCTGCTGTTCAACATGATGTGGCTCTACCACTTGGGCAAAGCCATCGAAACGATCGACGGCACGTGGCGCTTCGCCCTCTTGGTGGCGATCATCGCAATCACCTCGAACGTGATGCAATTCTACTACCCGAACATCGAAGCGGCCCTCATGGCGCCTCCCGGAACCTTTCGGTTCATACCGAAGCCTTGGTTCGGCGGAATGTCCGGCGTAGTGTACGGGTTGTTCGGCTACATTTGGATCCGCGCCCGTCGCGACCCGCTGTCGCGATACTTCATGGACGATCAAACGGTGCTCTTGATGCTCGTTTGGTTCTTCGTATGCCTGATGGGATTGGTCGGCCCCATCGCCAACACGGCTCACGGCGTCGGCCTCGTCGTAGGCATGGCGATCGGCTATGCCGTCGCCAAATGGCGCCTCCACATGCTCCGCTATTAGCGATGTCGCAAACGCCGGCCTCACGCCATCAGCGCGCCGCCGTTGACGTCGATCCGCGCTCCGTGAATGTACGCCGTTTTCGGCGAGACGAGCCACGCGATCGCGTCGGCGATTTCCCGCGGCTCGGCAAAACGGCCGGCTGGAATTGCGGCGGCCATCCGCGCGCGCTCCTCGGCCGTCCACGAGGCGGTCATCGCGCTTTCGACCGGCCCGGGACAAATCGCGTTGACCGTGATGTCGAGGTCCCGCGGCGATCGCAAGTCGAGCTCGGCGGTCGCGCAGTCTTCGCGGGCGACTGGCGTTCGCGCCTGCCGCGCGAGGCTTTTCACGAGCGACAGCACAGCCCCTTTCGACGCCGCGTAGTGTGCCCCCGCCACCGCGCCGCCGATTTGCGCCGCAAGACTCGACAGTAGCACGATGCGCCCAAAACCCGCCCGCTGCATGTGCGGCAACACTTCGCGAGCCGCCAAAAACGAGCCTTTGAGGTTCACGCCCAACATCCGATCCCATTCT
This sequence comes from Planctomycetota bacterium, assembly GCA_003576845.1. Classification (GTDB taxonomy): domain Bacteria; phylum Planctomycetota; class Planctomycetia; order Pirellulales; family PLA5; genus PLA5. The sequence continues at coordinate 51,281 of QEVJ01000053.1, read as the reverse complement.
TCGCCCGAAATCTCGACGGCCGGTTTGGCCGCGAAGATTGCGGCGAGCACGACGAGGGCGTCGATGCGACCGTGCTGCGACATCACGGCGTCCACCGCGTGCCGGACGCTGGCTTCGTCGGTCACGTCGATCGGAATGTCGGGCTGTGTGCCCGGGGAATCGGCATTGACGACGACCGCCCCTTCGCCGCGCAGCACGTCCCGCGCGGCGCGGCCAATCGAACCGCTTCCGCCCACGAGCAGAATCACGCGACGGTCGAGCATCAGGTCCATCGGTGGTCTCGACAAGCCGAACGCGAAGGCTTGCATCCGCCCGCCGCACATCAAACGTGAAACGGCGAGCCGCGTCGAGGAGCGACCTGACGCGGCTCACCGTTCACGCCCTTCCGCCAAGGAGTCAGAACACTCTGGCGGTATCGGGCGGACGGTGGGCTGAAAGTTATTAGGAATTCAACAAGGCGTTGGCAGACCGGCCTGTCGCCCGCCGACATCGCGGCATTAATTCGCCAAGTTCGCAAAGTTGCCAAACCTTGGCGGCTCAGCCCGCAACCGCCATCAAGGCCGGTTTGACCGACGGCAGCCCCGCTTGCGTCCAGATGTCATCCAGCGATTCGGCGACCATCTTGACGATCTGCATGCGGCCGGTCTTCGGAAAGCGGCTGCGATCGGGGCGGGCCGTCACCGGTCCGTCGTAGCCGATCGACGTCAGCCACTTCACGACCGCCACGCTGTCGATTGCGCCGGTTTCGCCGGGCAGAACGCGGTTCTTTGCCGTCAGCTTGTCGGCCGGAATGTCTGAAGGAACATCGCAAAGCTGGACCGAAACCACCTGCTTCGCCGACAGCGACGTAATCTGATCCATCGTGCCGCCGCCGACGTACCAATTGAACAGGTCGACCACCACGCCCACCCCTTCCACGCCGACGCCGCTGGCCAGCTTGCGCAGCTCGTCGAACGTCTTGATGAATTCGAACGCAGCCCCCGCCCGCGCTTCCGCCAGGGCGTTGAACTCGAGGCCGAGCATTACATTGTGCTTCATCAGCACTTGAGCCACTTCGGCCAACCGGCGGCGGTGAAACTCGAAGTTCTCGTGATACGGTCGCTCGTCGCTGGCCGGGGCCACCAGCGTCACGGCCCGCGTGCAACCCAGTTCCGCGGCCCGGCCGGCGATCTTTTCCAGCTTCTCCTTGTCCTTGGCGTACCGGGCGTCGTCCGTCCAGTCGATCGGCACGCGGAACGTCCCGTGCTTGAGCTTGCCGCTGTCGATCAGGCGTCGGGCATAAGGCACGCCCTTCTCCTCCGCCCGGTGATAAAGCTCCATGAAGTCCGGCTCGACGCCGCCGAATTTGTACGTCAGCGCGAGTTCGATCAATTCGCTCTCGACGCCGGAGATGCCCAAACCCGTCGTGCTCAGATTCTTATACATGCGTTCCCGTGTCCTGTGCGGAGGTATTCGCCAATCCGCCCGCGCGGCGGTGATTGTTCCATGCAACGATCCTCGACGCCGGGATACCGAATCCATCGAAGCGCCGACGCCGCTCGCAAGATGAAACCGGGTATTATGTCAGAATCGGCAGCAGCGAAAAAGGGGGTTTCCACACACCTGACGGCCTCGCGGGACCGGGCATAGAATGGGATTTACCCCGGCGCAAACGGACAGTCGCGGGGTCCTTGATCCCGATTTCCGGCTTCAATTGCCGCACCACGGTTCTGACGATGCTCGTTGATCTTCCGGTGATATCGTCGGACGAGCCATTCTCAACGGCGCGGCCCCTTGGCGACGCGCCGGTTCGCCGCCTGCCGCCCTGGCTTCGCCGCCAGCTTCCGACCGGCAACAGCGACCACTTCACGGCCCGCGTCATTGAAGACCTCCGGCTCGAAACCGTCTGCGAAAGCGCCAAGTGTCCCAACCGCATGGAATGCTGGTCCCACAAGACCGCCACGTTCATGATCTTGGGCGAAGTCTGCACGCGTCCGTGCGGCTTTTGCTCGGTGAAGAAAGGCAAAACGGAGCCACTCGAAGCCGACGAACCCGACCGCGTCGCCGAAGCGGCCGCCCGGCTCGGCCTTTCACACATCGTGATTACCTCCGTCACGCGCGACGACCTCGCCGACGGCGGGGCCGACCACTTCCATCGCAGCGTGCTCGCCGTTCGCGAACGAACGGGCGCGACCGTCGAAGTTCTCACGCCCGACTTTCTACACAACTACGCCGCGCTCGATCGCGTCATCGCGGCCGCTCCGGAAGTCTTCAACCACAACGCGGAAACCGTCCCCCGGCTCTACCCGACGGTCCGCGGACGCAAATCCGACTACCGCTGGACGCTCGAACTACTCCGCCACGTCAAAGCCTCCGACCCGGCGATCAAGACGAAAAGCGGCCTGATGCTCGGCCTCGGCGAAAGCCGCGAAGAGCTCCTCGACACCCTGTGCGATCTCCGCGACGTCGGCTGCGACTACCTGACGCTCGGTCAGTATCTTCAGCCGTCGCTCGATCACCTGCCGGTCGTCCGATACGTGCCGCCCGAAGAATTCGACGAGCTCGCCGCGCTCTCGCGTGCGATCGGCTTCAAGAAAGTCGCCAGTGGCCCGTTCGTGCGGTCGAGCTATCACGCCCGCGACATGGCCGAGGACCGATCGCCATGACGAAGCCGCAGGTCGTCTCCACGGTCCGAGCGATGTGCGGCATTGTTCAAGCGGCCCAACGCTCGGGCCAGCGCGTCGGCGTTGTCCCGACGATGGGCGCGCTGCACGACGGCCACTTGAGCCTCGTTGCCGCCTCGCGGGCCGCCTGCGATGCGACGGTCGTCACGATCTTCGTCAATCCGACTCAATTCGGTCCTAACGAAGACTTTTCCCGCTACCCGCGAACGCTCGAAGCCGACCTCGCGAAGCTCGCCGCGGCCGGCGCCGACTACGCATTTGTCCCGGACGTCGCCGAAATGTATCCCGCCGGCGCGACCACGATGGTCGAGCCGGGCGAAGTCGCCAAACCGCTCGAAGGCCAGTTCCGCCCCGGACATTTCCGCGGCGTCGCCACGATCGTGCTCAAACTCTTTCAAGCCGTGCCCGCCGACGCGGCGTTTTTCGGGCAGAAAGATTACCAGCAGCAACTCGTGGTCCGCCGGATGGTCGCCGACCTCTTGCTGCCCATCGAAATCGTCGTCTGCCCGATCGTCCGCGAACCGGACGGCCTCGCCATGAGCTCGCGCAACGTGTACCTTTCCGCCGACGAACGCCACAAAGCCTTGTCTCTTTCGCGGGCACTCAAAGCGGCCGAATCCCTTGTGACGCAGGGCGAACGCGACGCCGCCACGATCGCCTCGCGCATGCAAACGACGCTCCGCGAAGCCGGCATCGAGTCGATCGACTACGCCACCGTCGTCGACGCCCAAACCCTCGCCGCGATCGACCGAATCGACTCGCTCGCTGCAGCCCTAATCGCCGCCCGAGTAGGCACGACAAGACTCATCGACAACGCGATACTGTCCGTGTCGTAAGTCGCACTTGGCGGGACCGTGCCAACGAAGTGCCTCAACCGGGTCAACTTCACGGCCGGGCAGGTCGGCGGCTCTTTCCTTTTTTCTCGCGAAGAGGGCTTGAATACCTTGGCACGCTAGGTTACGATACATTGCAAGACGATGTATCAGCGCGGTCTGCGCGACCGCGACGCTTGCATGAGGAACGCCATCGTGACGGCCAAAGCCGATTGGATCCGGGCGACGCTCGAGCCGGTCATTCTGGAGACCATTGCCGGCGGCGCGACCTACGGGTACGACATCGCCCGCGCTATTCAGGTCGCCAGCGACGGGCGCCTGCTGGCTCAGGAGGGGACGTTGTACCCGGCGCTGCACCGGCTGGAGAAGCGGGGTTACTTGCGGGCAACTTGGAAGCTGTCGCCCGAGGGACGCCGGCGAAAGCACTATGCTCTGACGGCTGCGGGGCGGCGGCAACTGGAGACCGTGCGGGAGGAATGGGCGTCGTTCAGCCGGGCCGTGAACCAGATCTTGGGGACTGTGCATGTCGGAATCGTTTCAACCTGATGGTTCGGCGATGCCGGCGCTGGAGGCCATTTCGCCCGTCGACTCGCCTCTTGAGCCGCAAAGCGGCGATGTTTCGGCCGATATTCGCGCCGAGATTGCCGATCACCTCGCGACCGCGGCGGCCGCGCTATCGGCGGCGGGAGCGGAGGGGGACGTTGCCCAGCGGCAAGCCGCCGAGCGGTTCGGCGACGTGCGGCGGATTGCCCGAAAGTGTTGGTGGATTCAACAAGGAGACCAAGTCATGCGACGCATTGCGATCGTAATTGGGTGCATAACGGCGGTGGCGTTGGTGGCGAGCTTGTTCGTGCCGGCACTGGCGCAGTTGCAGCGGCTGGGCGACAGCCTGGATCAATTGAGCGAGGAGCTTGCGGCCCTGCGCGCAGACCAGCAATCGCTGTCGCAGCGCAAGCCGCCGCGGTATGAAATCAGCGGCCGTGCGTACCTGGGCGACCCTTCGAAACCGGCGCCGCGGGTCGAAATCGACGTGTGGGATCTCGACGCCGGCAAAGTAGTCCGACGCGCCGTAACCGACGCACACGGCAACTTCGCATCGGGACCGCTTTCGCCGGCCATATACAGCGTCGTCGCGCCGCTGGTCGGAACGGGCAATTTCGATGTCCCAGTGCCCGACCGCATCGTTCGCGAAACTGTGGGTGAGACCGGCGAGACGCCGATGCGGCCATTTTTCGCCGTGCAGAGCGAGCCGGTTTACGTCGGCGACGGACAGCCGCCGCCGGAAGTGCTGCTCGATGTGCGCATGGCGGGCGGGCAGATCGTGTTTCTCACCGAGCAACTGGGAAAAAGTTTGCCCAAGCGCCTCGATCTTCACGACTTCAAAAGCGCCGTGGCGCTGCACGTGCAGTTGTCGGTCAAGCCGCTTTCGATGAACGTCATTCCGTACCATTTCCAATCCCCGCCGCCTGGGAAATGGCCGCTGGTCGGCTTTCGTGCGGGATGGCTGCGCGATTTGGTGCTATCGGGCGGCGACCTGGCGGACCTGCGCGAGGTTCGCTACGCTCGATTTTGCGTTCCCGACATCGCGCCAGGCGCAGCCGGCCAGTTCGACGTCGCCGCCCACCCGAGGTCGCGTCTTGCCAGGCCGGTACTTCCTAGCAACGCCCATTGGATGACGCTGCCCGAGGCCGTGCTGCCACCCGGTGAATATCAAGTCGGCGTGGCACTCCTTCCCGAGTTGGACGAAAGCGGTGCTTCGCAGGAAGACCAGTCACGGCTGAGGCAAGATGACCTATTGAATCACCTCAAATCTGCGGCCTGGACGGTTCAGAACGGCGAAGCGCCGCCGCAGACGCAGATTACGGTCAGCGTCAAGGAGGGCCAGCGGACAGCGATACGGATCGTCGTGCCGGCAGACTTTGCGAATTTATTGGCCGCCGTGCAAGCTGAATTGGCGCGACCGATACCGCCTGGCCCAGCGGGAGTTACCGCCGAACAACAGGAGCAGTTCGAATCCTGGGTCCAAGTGTTTCGGCCGCGGCCGCTGAAGATCGAAGTGGCCGACGCACAGACGCGGTGAACGTGGCCGCTGACTCGATTGGCTTAGACATTTTGGCGGAAGCGCACTCCCTCATTGCGGCGCGGTCCCGACCTCGCCACATCAGGTCGTAATCCGCTGAAACATATCTGCTGCTCGGAGGAGTTTATCTTCCCCCAGCGGCGGTCCCTGTAGCTGCACGCCGATCGGCAGCCCGCCGCTCGATGCGCCGCAAGGAAATGCAATTCCGCAACACCCCGCCAGGTTCGCGCTCACCGTATAAACGTCATCCAGATACATCGCCAGCGGGTCGTTCGCCTTATCGCCGATCTTGTAGGCCGGCGCGGCGGTGACGGGGCCGATGATCGCGTCGACTTTTTGGAACGCCTGGTCGTAGTCTTGGCGAATGAGCCGGCGGACTTTCAATGCCTTGAGATAGTACGCATCGTAATAGCCCGCCGAAAGCGCATACGTGCCGAGCATGATGCGGCGTTTGACCTCGGGACCGAACGCTTCGCTGCGGCTGCGGCGGTACATGCGGACCAGCGGCGAGTCGAGATTCTCGGCGGCAGCCTTGTTGCCCGCGGCGACGAGGGCGCGACGCTCCGTCTCCAGCTCCGATTGCATCGCACGCTCGTCCGTGCGATGCCCGTAATGGGCGCCGTCGTAACGCGCGAGATTACTCGATGCTTCGCACGGCGCGATGATGTAGTACGTCGCGACGGCATACTTGCTATGCGGCAGCGAGATCTCGTCGATGGTCGCGCCGAGCGATTCGTAAACCTCGATCGCTTTCCGAACCGCGGCCGCAATTTCTCCGTCGAGTCCCTCGCCAAAATGCTCGCGGGCGACGCCGAGCCGCAGCTTGTCGAGCGGCTTCGATACCGACTCGCTGTACCGCTCCGCGGCGACATCGAGCGACGTGCTGTCGAGCCGGTCGTGGCCGGCGATGGCTTCCAGGAGCAGGGCGGCGTCCTCGGCGGTGCGGGCCATCGGGCCGACCTGGTCCAAACTGCTCGCGAATGCGACCAGCCCGTATCGACTTACGCGGCCATACGTCGGCTTGAGACCCGTGATGCCACACAGCCCGGCGGGCTGGCGAATCGAACCGCCCGTGTCGGAGCCGATCGCCACAGGCGCCATGCGGGCGGCCACCGCCGCCGCGCTGCCGCTCGAAGAACCGCCCGTGATGCGGTCTGGGTCGTGCGGGTTGCGGGTGGCGCCGAAGGCGGAGTTTTCGCCCGAACCGCCCATCGCGAACTCGTCCATATTCGTGCGGCCGAGGAGCACGGCGTCGGCGGCTTTCAATCTCGCAATGACGGTCGCGTCGTAGGGAGCGACGAAATGTTCGAGCATCCGCGAAGCGCACGTGGTCGGCTCGCCCGCGGTGCAGAGAACGTCTTTGACCGCGACCGGCAGCCCGGCCAGCAAACCCAGCGTCTCACCGCGGGCCCGCCGCGCGTCGATTTCCTTCGCGGCCGAGAGCGCCCGGTCGGCGTCGACGCGAAGAAAGGCGTTCAGCTTCGGATTCAGTTCGGCGATGCGGTCGAGATACGCCCGCGTCGCCTCGGCACAGGCGACTTCGCCAGTGTGAAGCTTGGCAACGAGTTCGGTTGCGGAAAGATCGATAAGAGACATTGGAACCAGCGCGGGAAACGAGAGCGTTGCCGCCTACGATACGAAAGCCGCCCTCTCCTGGCTACCGTCCCGGGGCTCCTCGACTTCCCCGATTCCCGAATCCTGAATCCCCCGACTATTCGCCCAGCACCGCCGGCACGAGATAACAGACTTCGTCGCGGTGCGGCGCATTGGCCAGAGCGGCTTCGCGCGCGAGACCGGGCAGTGCCACGTCGTCGGCAAACACGTTCGCCACGTCGAGTGCATGGGCCATCGGCTCGACGCCGTCGGTGTCGAGCTCCGCAAGCTGCTCGACGTAGTGCAGAACCTGCCCAAGCTGCGCCGTCATCGCGTCGAGTTCGGCATCGGACAGGTGAAGCCGCGCCAGGAGCGAAACCTTCTCGACTTCGGCGCGGGTGAGGGACATGAGCGCTCTCCTGGCGCGTGTTTCGGACCGGCGCGGGGCGTGCGTCATCTCATGGATACGTCTTGCGCCGCTTGGCCCGACCTACGTCGGAACTCATGCTTTGGCGGAAGCCGGCACGACGAACGGTTTGTTCTTCACTTGCTTCGTCACCGCGCCGCTACGAAGGCATTGCGTGCACACCAGCATCTTTTTGTTCGCACCCTTGGGCGTGGTGACGCGAACGCTTTGGAGGTTCGGCTTGAAACGGCGGCGGGTGATGCCCGTGACCTTCGTGCCCACCCCGCCCAAGTACTTGGCCTTACCGCGGAGTTCGACCGTATTGCCTAACTGGGGCCGCTTGCCGCAAATTTCACAAATCCGGGCCATCTCTTCGCGCCTTGCGTGATGCGTTAACTCGTTCGATCACGATCCGCAGGCAGACCCGGCGGGCGGCCTGTCCGGGGACCGAAACATGATTCGTTCAGGAATCCAGTAGTATATCGGAGCCACTACCCCGTGCAAGGGCGACGTCGCTCGGTTTGGCGGGCGGGACGGCCGGTCGGCGCGGTTAATCCGAACGTTTGCCGATATCGCCGCCAACTGCTGGGGAGAATCGAGTGATCTGCCACTCGCTCGTCACTTGTTTGCCCTCGAGTTGGATCTGGCGATAGCGGCGGGGGTAGCCCCAGTCCTCGTCGAACTCCGCCGAAATCCGAAGTTCGGCTCCAGCGGCGTTCTGGGCGGATTGCTCCAGCCGCGCAAGATCCATTTCCAGAATCTCGAACATGCCCGGAATCGTCCAGTACTTTCGGGCGACGCCCCGGTCGGGAAGCGGCTCGCCGTCGCGGACGAGGCGAGTCACTTTGCCGTCGCGAACCTCGACATCGTACTCGCCGGGCTGGCCGCCGCTGAAGACCGCCTGCATGTCGTAGCTGTGCACGCTTTTCGCGTTCCAACGGGCGGCGGCCGCCGAATATGCTTCGCGCGAAAGCGGCGGGATCGGATCGCGCAATAGCCAAATCGCGACCGCGGCCGCGCCCAAGAGCCCGACGCCGCCGCCGATGAGAAGTCCGAGCTTAAATCGAGACATGGCTCAGGATGTGGCTGGTTGCTGCATCGCTGGTGGTTTCGGCGGACTCACTCGCATTGGCGGTTCGATCGAAGTCGGTCACAATAACGCACCGCTTGGCTTGCCGCATTCACCCATTGCATCCATCCCACTGTACGCCATGCCCCTTGCCGAACACAAGCAACAGCGTGCCCGCACCAAGATCGTCGCCACGGTCGGCCCGGCGTGCGCCGACGAGGCTCGCCTGGCCGATCTGGTCGCGGCGGGCGTCGACGTGTTTCGTCTGAATCTCGCCCACGCCACGCGCGAGGCCCACGACGCTTCCGTCGCCAAAATCCGCCGAGTCAGCCACCACGCCGACCGGCCGGTGGCGATTCTGGCCGATCTCGCCGGGCCGAAAATGCGGCTCAACGAACTTCCGGGCGGACAGATCGCGCTCGCACTTGGCGACCACGTGCGGTTCGTGCGCGGCGAGCTTTCCGACGTTCCCGGCGAGCTGACCACCACTTACGAACCGCTTGTCGACGAGCTCGACGCGGGAGACAACGTGCTCCTCGCCGACGGGACGATCGTGCTTTCCGTAGTCGAGAAGGACGCCCGAAGCGCGCTGTGCCGCGTGACACAAGGCGGGTTGCTCCGCAGCCGTCAAGGCGTGAATCTGCCGGGCGTCAAGCTTTCGGCCCCCGCGATGAGTGCCGACGACCGCGAATTCGCCGTGTGGGCCACGAAGCGGGACTTGGATTTCGTGAGCCTCAGCTTCGTGCGCTCCCCGAAGGAGGTTTGCGAGCTCAAGGAGCTCGTCGCGGCGAGCGGCGGAACGGCCCGCGTGATTGCGAAGATCGAAAAACGCGAAGCGCTGGATCAACTCGATGCCATCGTCGAGGCGGCCGACGGAATCATGGTCGCCCGAGGCGACCTTGGCGTTGAGGTCGACGTGGCCACGATCGCCCTCGAACAAAAACGGATCATCGCCGCCTGCCATCGGTTGGGCAAACCGGTCATCACCGCCACCCAAATGCTCGACAGCATGCAGCACCAACTGCGCCCCACGCGGGCGGAAGCGACCGACGTCGCGAATGCGATCCTCGACGGCACCGACGCTTGCATGCTCTCCGGCGAAACGGCCATCGGCGAATACCCGCGCGAGACCGTCGAGATGATGAACCGGATCATGCTCGCCACCGAGGCAATGCTCGACTCCGGCGCACGCCACGGAACCGGCCCGGTGTTCAATAAACTGGCCGGCTGCGCGGCCGGAGCGTCGGGCGTGCATCCCATCACCGCGGCGGTCGTGGCATCGGCAGCGCGGATGGCAGAAACGCTCGGGGCGAAGCTCGTCGCCGTTCGCAGCCGAACCGGCGCCACGGCCCTCGCGCTCTCCAAGCAGCGCGGACTCGTGCCGACGGTGGGCATCAGCGACGTGCCCGCCGTGTTGCGGCAAATGTGCCTGTACTGGGGCGTGATTCCACTGTGGACCGCGCCCATCGAGCACGACAGCCTGATCAAGTATCTCGACTGGTGGGGCCGCCGTGACGGAACGCTCGCCGTCGGCGACCGCGTGGTGATCGTAGGCGGGAATTATCTCGTGTCCGGTTCGCACAACATCGTCGAAGTGCACGAGGTCGTCGACCAGACGTGAGGATCAATGATCGAGGGGTCGGCTCGCGTTGGCGACGTGCTCGTGCCCCGCTATAATTCCGGCCGGGTGGACACGCTTTCGGGTCGCCGGTCGAAGGAGTCTGGTTACGAACGGCTATCGCGTCGGTATCGGTCACGACACGCATCGGCTCGAGCCGGGCGGACCGCTGCGCCTGGGCGGGGTCGACGTGCCTCACGACCGCCACGCCGTCGGCCACAGCGACGCCGACGTCCTGCTGCACGCGATTACTGACGCCCTGCTCGGCGCGGCCGACCTCGGCGACATCGGCGAGATGTTTCCCGACACCGACCCCGCGAACCGCGGCCGCGATTCGGCCGAGATGCTCGCCGCGGCCTATATGCACGTTTGCGGCGCCGGCTACGAGCTCGTCAACCTCGATTGCATCGTGCACGCCGAACGGCCGAAGCTCGCGCCGTACAAGAACGCGATTCGCCAACGAATCGCGGCAGTGCTGGAAATCGCCGCCGAGCAAGTCAGCGTCAAAGCCAAAACGGGCGAGCAAGTCGGTCCCGTCGGCCGCCAGGAAGCGATCCAAGCCCAGTGCGTTGTGCTCCTCGGGGCGCGGGACTCGGGGCGCGGGGCGCGGGAGTAGTCACCGACCGCCCAACCGGTTCATCGTTCGTCGCTCAGCAAACACCACGCATCACTTTCTTGCCCCAGTCCCCAGCCCCTAGTCCCCGCTCATGTCCCTCCGCGTCTACAACACGCTCACGAAAACCAAAGAACCCTTCGCCCCGCTCGTGCCCGGCAAGGTCGGCATCTACCTCTGCGGCCCGACGGTTTACAAAGAAGCCCACATCGGCCACATGGTCGGGCCGGTGATCTTCGACGCCGTGAAGCGGTACCTCACGTACTGCGGCTACCACGTCACGTGGGTCGTAAACATCACCGACGTCGACGACAAGCTGATCGCCGAAGCCAACCGCCGCGGCATCTCGATGGCCCAAGTCGCGGCGGAGAACACCGAGGACTATCTCAAGAACCTCGCGGCCCTCGGTGTCGACACGATCGACCAGATGCCGAAAGCGACCAAACACATCGATGAAATCATCCGGTTCATCGAGGAATTGATCGCCAAGGGATTCGCCTACGTCGCCGACGGCGACGTATTCTTCGACGTGACGCGCGACCGCGAATACGGCAAGCTCAGCAACCGCACCACCGACAGCCAACAAGGCGAAGGGGGCGAAGCCGCGTCACGCAAACGTTCGCCGGGCGACTTTGCACTGTGGAAAACCGCCAAGCACGGCGAACCATCGTGGGACAGTCCCTGGGGCAAAGGCCGGCCCGGTTGGCACATCGAATGCTCCGCGATGAGCCGCCGCATCTTGGGCGAAACGTTCGACATCCACGGCGGCGGGCTCGATCTCGTTTTTCCGCACCACGAAAACGAACTCGCCCAAAGCGAATGCTGCCACGGCAAGCCGATGGTGAAATACTGGATGCACAACGGCCTGATGAAAGCGGCCGCCGCGGCAGGAAAAGTCGGCGGACGCTCCGACCGCGAGCAGGGTGCGGATGCAAGCGCGGCCGACGACGCGGCCGGCAAGATCAGCCGCTCCAAGGGCGCAGGCGGTCTCGCCGCGCTGATCGCCAAGCACGGCGGCGAGAAACTCCGCTTCTTCTTGCTCCGCACGCACTATCGCAGCACGAACGTGTTTGGCGATGAACCCGTCGCGGAAGCGGGCGCGGGCGTCGACACGTTCCTGAGGTTCTTCGAGCGCTACGAGCGTGTTACTGGCGAAAGTTTCTACGCGCTTCCGTATGCCAAGCGTCGCGAAGAAGGCGACGCGCAAACCAACGCGAATTCAACCGACGCCTTGCTCGCCGATATCGCCAAGCAGCGCACGGCGTTTCTCACGGCGATGGACGACGACTTCAACAGCGGCGCCGCGATGGCGGCCCTGTTCGACATGGTCCGCTCGCTCAACCGCTTCGTCGAGCAAGCCAAGCTCGAAGAACCGGCGGGCGATGCTGCTCTTCGCAAGACGCAAGTCGACGCACTCCGCCGCGGCACGGCGACGCTCCGAGAGCTTGCCGCCATTCTCGGCCTCTTCCGCGCGCCGCCCAAAACCAACGCCAAAGCCGACGACGACCTGGTCGGCAAGCTGGTAAACCTCTTGATCGAAGTCCGCGCGACGGCGCGCAAGAACAAAGACTTCGCAACCAGCGACAAGGTCCGCAACGACCTCGCGGCCATCGGCATTCTGCTCGAAGACCGCAAGGAAGGGACGACTTGGATGCGGAAGTAGCGCTGCATTCGCGGGCGGCCCGTGCCAAGATTGGCTTTCCGGCGACGAATGCCGGTTGAAGCGTGCGCGAGTTCTTTCGATACTGGAGAGCGTACTCGGGAATCTACGCCCATCGCCCCCGGTGTGTTCACCGGGGGCTAAGTAATGCTCGGAGGATTCCTTCGGTGCGGTTGGAAACGCTTGCCTGCAACCAGTGCGGCGCTCCGCTTTCGGTGCCGGAGGCGGCCCAGTTCGTGCGCTGCAATCATTGCTCGGCCAGCCTCGCCGTCCGGCGCAGCGATTCGGTGACGTACACCGAGGTCGTCGAAAAGCTCGTCGAGCACGCGTCGAAGCTCGCCGAACAGGTGGCGCATTTGCGGTATCAAAACGAACTTGAGCGCATCGACCGCGAATGGGAGTATGAGCGCGAGGGGCATCTCATCAAGCAGAAGGACGGCTCCCTCGTCGAGCCGACGCGGGGCGCGGCGATTTTCTTCGGCGTGGGTTTCGCAAGCGCCGGCTGCGTTGTCTCCGTCGTGACTATTGCAAGCGGAGTTTGGCCGTTTGCCGTGTTTGGGATCGTCGCGTTTGGGTTCGGCATTGTTGCCGCGGTATCCGGTACTAATGCCGCTGAAAGATTCGAGCGAGCGCGGTTGCGATATCTTCGCCGGCGGGGAAGCTTGAAAATCGACGATTTCCTCGCCGATGCCCGCCACGAACCCGTTGTTTCCGACGACATCCCGCCGCTGCGTTAGGCCGAGATCGGCCCGACGAAGGCCCGCGGGCCGGGACGAGTTTCAGAAAAACACTTGAAATGCCCCTTGGCCCTCCGATACAATCTACGGCGTTGGACGCCTCCGCCAGAATTGGGGACGGAGGCCGCCTTGAAAACCGCCTACTTTCTGTGGAGGACGTATTATGTCGCCTGGGAAGATTCCTCGTGGCTGGACGACCGGCGCGGCGGCAATGCTCGCGCTGGCGCTGCTGGCGGATGTCGCGTTGGCCGACAAGTTGCTCAACGCCGCCGGCCGGTCCAAGAAGTCCGGCTTGCCCTTGCTCGTCATGGTGTCCACCGGCGCGGGCTGAGGCCCGTGCGCCGCGATGAGGGAAAAGCTGACGACCGACTCGTCGGTGAAAGACCTCGTCGGAACACAGTATGTGTTCACGGAAGTGTTGCCGGTAGGCGATGACTTCGAGCTCTTCAAGAAAGTCTACAAGATCAAGATCGATCGCGATCAGCTCCCGCGCAATTTCATCATCAGCGCCCAGGGCGAGCTGCTCAAAGACTTCAGCATGAACGTCGATCTCGCCGCCGTCTTGCAGGAAGGGATCGAAAAGACCGGCGGTCTCAAGGGCGCGGCAGGCTATCAGGAGCGCCTCAAGAAGGCGATGGCTGAGCTGGACGACGTCAAGGCGAAGCTGGAATCGTCGCCGGACGCGCTCGAACCGATCTCGGCGATTCTCGAACTCGACGGCACGCACGGCAAACAGATGCCCGAGGTGCGCAAAGAGACGAAACGCATCCTCAGCGCGCTGGAAAAGAAGCCCGAGCAGAAGGCGCTTCTGACTCAGGCCCGGATGCTCGAATCGGCCGCCGAGCTCGCTGCCGAAAAGCGAACGAACAAGGCGATCGAGATGTATCGCACGATCATCGAGAAGTTTCCCGACACGCCGGGCGCCAAAGCGGCCGCCGACGAGATCGCGAAGCTCGAGTCCGCAACCCAAGCGGACCCAGCCGAAGAAGGCGAGTCCGACAAAGACGAGTCCGACAAAGGCCAAGCCGACGAAAAGGGAACGAACGAAAAGAAGTCGGACAAGAGCAAATCCAAAGGAGGCGTCGAGTTGTAAGAAACTCGTAAATCGAACGCACCGGCGCCGCCGCGCTCCACGTTGGAGTTCGGCGGCGTTTTTCTTGCGCTATGGTCGCCCCGGATCGGCTTGAAGTGACCGGCCGCTGGCCGAACCCCGCCGCCGCGGAGATTTCCCTTTTAGGCGACCGGATTTCTCGCCCGGTTTCCTGCCGCTCGTAACATTTTCCCGCGGCCAGCGCTGGAAAGAACTGGCCTGTCCCACACCACGTATCGCACTATTTACCCACCACGCCCATAGCCATGTCCGACCAACAAGTCACCTACCACCGCACGTTCCTTCCCGACGGGCCATACGAGCATTGCACGAATTGCCACGATACGCGTTCGGGTTTTCCCGGTCGCACCAAGCTTGAGGACCCCGGGCTGATTCGCAAACCGGCTCCCCTGCGGCCGTTCGGCGAAACCGGCCAGAACTTCGAGTCCGCCAACATGTCGCAGCGTCAAAAGCCGTATTACCGCAGCCAGAAGCGGCACCACGCCTACATGCTCAACAACGGCAAGCTGACGCCCACGTATATCGTCGAAAAACTCGACCAGCAGTTCGGCATGTTCGCCACCGTGTGGGAACTCGAATTCAGCAACCTCATCCCCGGCGGCAGGGGAACGTATACGCCCGTCGTCGATCAGACGTATGCCGTCATCGGCCACATCGGGAGTGTGTCCGCCAATCTGATGGCCGTCGTCAAACAAGATTTCTACGAAAGCGGCCTGCGCCAAGGGGACCTCGAACAGTTCCTCGACCGCGACGAACCGCTGTACGTCGTGAGCCGCATCCCGCAGGGTTGGACGAACTTCGACGCCCGAGCCCCGTTCCAAATCTACACCGTTGCAGTAAGCCCCGACGGCGAAGTCGTTTCCGGCGAAGTTACCGGCTCGAACGCGGGCGCGGTCGCCGTGCCGGGACCGTTCGAGTACCTCAGCGGCATGGCCCTCGTGGCGCGGCTGGGCTACGCGCTCGTCCGCGGCTTGCTCAAGGTGCTCATCCGCAAGGCGCTGCAATCGGCGGTCATCAAGGAACTCGCCGGACCGACGCGGCAAGTGCTCGAACGGGTTCTCGCCCGGCGCGCGGCGCTCAAGGTCGCACGCATGCCGCAGAACTCATACCGGACGGTCACCGGCATGACGCGGGATCACCACGCAGCGTTCGTCCAAGCCGCCGAGGAGACGCGGCTCATCATCGTCGTAAGGCACACCAACCCCAAGTCGATCCCGCTCATCCAGCAAGGTTGCCCCGGCAAGCCCAAGAACCTGGAGTTCATCAACACGTCGCCGCAAAGCGGGATCGTCATGGCCAACACGTCCGACGAAGTGCTCAAGGCCCAGCGGCTCGGCTACTACGTCGTCGGCGACGGCCGCAAGGCCAAGCGGTTCATCAAGCAAAACAACCAGGAAGTCGCCGAAGAAATACCGCTCAATGGCACGTTCTGGCAAGTCGAGAAAGGCCAGGTCATCGACCCGGTCACGAAGAAGCCGATCGTCGGCGATTACGATCTGATGGGCGTGATCGATCCCAAGAATCCCGGACAGAACATCGGCCTGGTCGCCAAGAACGGCGAAAAGCTCACCGACGTCTCCAATCCGCTCGTGCAGAAGGCGGCGGCCTCGATCAATTTGCGGATGGACATGCCCCGCGTGCTACACGGCCCGCAGGACATGTACAAGGGGTTTCGTAAAGGGGCGTCGGCCTACATGCCCGATGGCACAGTCCGGCATTTCGACACGGAAGACGGCGTGAGGGCGTTTTACGAGTCGCTCAAACGCCAGCCGCGGGCGGGCGCCTATCCCCGCCCGAGTCCGGAAGCCGAAGTAGTCGATGAACTGGCGGCCCGCCGCGCTCGGCGATAGGGCCGAATCGCGCCATTATCCCGCCGCCGGACCGTTGCTAGAATGAACCGTTTGGCCGAACTGTCGGCCCCGGCCGCCGCGCGAGTCACCCCCGCGGCGGTCGCGATTTCGCTCCGCCTATTCGCGAGCCCGACCGTGCCGGCAGCATCCGCCACATCGAAAACCCGCGCCCACAAGCCGGCGGCCGACGCCAAGGGCACTTACGCCTTCGTCAGTCTCGGCTGTCCCAAGAACCTCGTCGACAGCGAGCGGATGCTGGGCCTGTTGCAGCTCGACGGCTACAAGCTCGTCAGCGAACCAGACGGAGCCGACTTCGTCGTCGTCAATACCTGCGGCTTCATCGAGCGGGCCCGGGCCGAGTCGTTCGGCGCGATCGACGAGATGCTCCAACTCAAACGCGAAGGCCGCACCCGAGGCGTGATCGTCTCGGGCTGTCTCGCCGAGCGGGAGAAGGAGCAACTGCTCATCGACCGGCCGGACATCGACCATTTGGTCGGCGTCTTCGGCCGCGAGCAAGTGACCAAAGTCGCCGACCGGCTCATCGGCGGTCTCGACGAGCAGCGGAGCGTGTTCCAGCCCGCCCCGAGCAACCCGCTTTCCGACCGCCAGCGGCTGCGAATCACGCCGCGGCACTTTGCCTTCCTGAAAATCTCCGAAGGCTGCGACCGGCTCTGCACGTTTTGCGCAATCCCCAAGATGCGCGGCAAGCACGCGACGAAGCCGATCGAAGAAGTCGTCGCCGAAGCCCGCGAGCTGGCGGCCGACGGCGTTCGCGAGTTGGTCGTCGTTGCGCAGGACACGACCTACTACGGTTTCGATCTCTACGGCCGCACGCGGCTGGCCGATTTGCTCGCCGAGCTCGAAAAGGTCGAAGGTCTCGACTGGATTCGGCTGATGTACCTCTATCCGATGTACTTCACCGACGACGTAATCGAGCGTATCGCGGCCAGCAAGAAAATCGTGCCCTACCTCGACATGCCGCTGCAGCACATCAACGACCGGATGCTCAAGCGGATGCAGCGCCGCGTGAATCGCCAAGAGACCGAAGTACTGCTCGCTAAGCTCCGGGCGAACATCGCAAATCTCGTCATGCGGACCACGTTCATCGCAGGCTTCCCCGGCGAGACCGACGAGGAGTTCGAGGAGTTGGTCGAGTTCGTCGCCCGGCAAAAGTTCGAGCGGCTCGGCGTGTTCACGTACTCGCTCGAGCCGGACACGCCCGCGGCCAAGCTGCCGGACCACGTTAGCGAAGAGGTCAAAGCCTCTCGCCGCGACCGGCTGATGGCCGTGCAACAAGAGGTCGCGTTCGCCTGGAACAAGGCGCAACTCGGCCGCCGCGTGGACGTGCTCATCGACGTTCCCGTTCCCGGCGAGAAGCACGCCCTCATCGGCCGCAGCTACGCCGACGCCCCGGACGTCGACGGCGTGGTTTACGTCACGGGCAAGAAGCTGCGGCCGGGGCAAATCGTGCCGTGCGAGATCGTCGCGACGCAGGAGTACGATCTGGTCGCCGCGGCGGTGGGCTCGCCGCGGTAGCGTCTACCGTTCACTTTTTATTGCGCGTTTGCTGGCTTGCGGACATGATTGGCAACCGCGACAAGCTGCGTCGAATCGAAGTGGTAGACGATGTCGTCGCGGCGGTACTACGCACGAAATCTGCAAGCGAACGCATTACAATCGCCGACGACCTTCAATTCACGGCACGGCAGATGGTTGAATGCGCCGTGCGTTCAGCCCATCCCGATTGGAGCGACCAGCAGGTCATCCACGAAGTCTGCCGGAGAATGCTTGGTGACTATCGTCAAGATCGCTGACTTGCTGCGTTTTGCCATCGACGTCGTGGAGCGGCACAACCTCCGCTATATGCTCGTCGGCTCCATGGCGAGCATCAACTACGGCGAACCGCGACTGACCAACGACGTCGATCTAGTCGTAGAATTAGGCCTCGATAGCGTTGAGTCGTTTTGCGCAGAATTTTCCGACGGCGAGTTCTACATAAGCGTCGATGCGGCACGTCGGGCGGTGTTGGAAGGCCGACAATTCAATGTCGTCCACTACCTTTCGGCCTGTAAGATCGACATCATGTTTCCCCGGCGAGATGCGTGGGGTGAGCAACAATTGCGCAACCGCGTACGACGACGAATCCTCCCCGGAATCGACGGTTTTGTCGCGTCGCCGGAGGATGTTGTTTTAGGCAAGCTCTGGTACTACCAGGTCGGGGAATCGGAAAAGCACCTGCGCGATATCATGGGCATTTTGCGAGCCGGTAACGTGACTGTCGACGAGTCATACATCAACGAATGGGCGAATCGCCTCGGATTGTCGAATGAGTGGGAGCTTGTCCTTGAAAAACTCCGAGAAATCTCCAGCGAGTGACGCTCCCGGCGGCTAATCTCTCTTTGCTAAATGCTTGTCGAACCAATCCGCGAACTTCTCCAAATCCTTGTCCATGCCGCTCCAGCCGTGGGCCGCGCCTTTCTTGACGACCAGTTCCGTCTCGACGCCGGCTTTCTTAAGCGCCTCGACCATCAACTCTGCCTGTTGAATCGGCACGAGCTTGTCCGCGTCGCCGTGAATGATGAGCGTCGGCGGGTCGTCCGACGAGGCGTGATTGACGGGCGAAATCTCGCGGCCGATCTCTTCGCGCCGCTTCTGGTCGGTGATGAGCTTGAAGCTGCGATTGCTGCCGTCCAATTCCGTGAAGTCAAATGGCGCCTTGAAGCCCGAAAGAACGCCCGTGCCCAGGGCCACTTCTCCCGGCTTGCCGTAGTTCAGGAAATCCGTCGGCGGAAAAAAGCACGCGACCGCTTGCACCCGGCTCGATTCGCGATCGACCCCGTCGCGGGCCGTCTTCGCCCCTTCCGCGCCGGCCGTGCCCAGCATGAGCGACAAATGCCCGCCCGCCGAACCGCCGTAAATCCCCAACCGATCCGGATCGACGCCATAATCTCCCGCGTGCGCGCGGATGTAACGCACGGCGCGGTTCATATCCGCGACGACCTCCGGAATCGTAAACTTCGGCTGGCTCCCGTGGACGACCGCAAACACGGCATATCCGCGATTCACGAACGGTTGGACAAAGCCCTTGTTGATCGCCGCCTTGTCGGAAAAGAACCCGCCGCTGACGCAGAGAATAAGGCCCGCCCCGTTCTGCTTGACGCCTTCCTTCTCGACCGGGCGAAACACGTCCATCGTCAGGGCCATGCCCCATTTGCGGCCGTAGATCACGTCTTCGGTCCGCGTGAACTCGGCGTCCGCCGCCGCCGCCGAACTCGAAACAAAAGCGATGGCCAACGCGAACGCCAAGCGATAACGAGCAAGCCTGCGAAAAAGCATAGTAGTCGCCTCGAAAGGGTTGACGGGACGAACGGTTTACCCGCGGCCAGTTTAATCGCGAAGCCAGGGTGGCGACAATCGCACGGGTTCTTCCGCAGATTACGGCGACAGAGGAATCCTCCGCCGCTCGCCGCAACGTCTGCGTTTTGCCGCTTGCACCTCCTCATCGGCACGACCGCCACAGCCCGGTGCGTTGCTACCGCTCGAATCGGCCCGTCCCGTAATTGCGCCCGTCCGACGACGACCGTCGCAAGCTATGCTTCTTCGACGAGGGAACGCACGTTTTGCGCACCGCGGCCAAACGGATATGCCGCTCGAACAAACTCCTATTTACGAACGGGGAGCGGACGATGAAGCGGCTTGGCCAGGTATTGACGACCGTGCTGGCGGACAAGGCCATCGGCAGCGACGAACTCGACCTGATCGGCGAAGCCGTCGTCGCCGACGGCAAGCTCGATCTCGACGACGTCAAGCTGCTCGTCGAGCTCTACTGCGGCGCCCGCGACCGCGACCCCGCGTTCGACAACGTGTTCTTCGACACACTCGAACACGTCCTGCTCGAAGACGGCGAAATCTCGCCGAGCGAGCGGCTCTACCTGCTGAAAATGGTGTACTCCGACCACGAAATCCTTCCCCGCGAACGCGAGTTCCTCACGCGAATGCGGTCCAAGCTCGCCCGCAAGTGCCCGGACTTCGAGCAGTTCTACGAAACGATGATGGCCGCGCCTGCAACGAATTGGTGCGTCGGCGGCAAATGAGCCGGCGACGACCGTCGCGGAACGGTCGTTCTTGCGCACGAAGCGAACCGGTAGATAAGGCAAGCGCCGCACGACCTGCCAAGCCGAGAACGCCCAACCCGTGCCGGCTTGACGGATCGCTTCATCCCGTCCGCGCCCTCGCGCCTTCATTCTTCATTTTTGTATATTACATTCTTCAACCTGTCGCCCTCCCTGAGTCGCTTCGCCTAACTCCAACAACCGCTCGAACGAATAAATCCCCGTGTCGTGCCCATCGCTGAATGCGATCGTGTACGCATAATTTCCCACGGGCTTCATTCCCACGACGCGCAGCGGTTGCGTCTCCGCAGGCGAAAGCACCGTCAGCAGGTTCGCCGGCGCGGGCGGCGCCTCGCGCTTCTCCCGGCACGTGGCACAAGGACAAGCCTCGCGCAGCTTCCGAAAGCCATACCGCAACCGCCGACCGTCGCTCCACTCGATGAGCAAATGATCGTCGCCTTCGATCGCCAATTTCGTCGGATAAACGGACATGGAGCGGAGGTCGGGATTCGAGATCTGGGATTTCGGATTTGGGCGCTTACCGAAACTGTAGGAGGCGAATCCTTTTGCCGACAGGGCGAGTTTGCGATACAGTCGGCGAGAACTGCTAATCGAGTTTCGATACCTCATCGAGCAACCGGTCGACTTCTTCTTCCGTGTTGTAGTGCAACAACCCGACGCGGACCATCCCATTCGGCTCCAGGCCGAGCGCCTCGGTGAGCGGCAAGGCATAGTAGTTCCCGTGCCAGGTGAAAATTCCGCGCTCCGCAAGCCGCCGACTGACCGCTTCCGGCGTAAGCCGCTCGTGCGTGAAGGCGATCGTCGGCATTCGCTCGGCAATACGAGCCGGATCGGTGACGCCGTGGACTTTGATCTGCGGCAGTTCGGCCAGCCCGGCGAGCAGTCGCAACGTAAGCTCGCGTTCGTAGCGCACGATGCCGTCGTAAGCCGCCGCAAGCCGCTCCCGCCGCGAAAAGCCTTCGCCGAGCAAGCCGCGGCCCAAGTCGGCCAGATACTCGATCGCTTCAAGCACGCCCGCGATGCACTCGTGGTTCTGCGTACCCGTCATCCACCGCCCCGGCAAATCGTCCGGCGCGGGCCGCAGCTTGTACGGCGTGATCGCTTCAAGCAACTCCCGCCGCCCCCACAGCAATCCCACGTGCGGTCCAAAAAACTTGTACGCCGAACACGCCAAAAAGTCGCAGCCCCACGCCGCCACGTCGATGAGCGCGTGCGGGGCATAATGCACGGCGTCGAGAAACACGAGCGCCCCGGCATCGTGAGCGAGTCGTGTGATCTCGGCCACCGGATTGATCGTCCCCACCGCGTTCGACGCGCAACCCACGGCGACCAGCCGCGTCTTCGGCGACAGCTTCGCGCGAAAATCGTCCAAGTCGAGCGTGCAATCTTCGCGGCGAATCTCGACGTGCCGCGCGGTCGCTCCCGCGTCCTCCGCCGCCAGCACCCACGGCGTCACGTTCGCGTCGTGATCGAGCCGCGTCACGATCACGTCGTCGCCGGCCCTCCACGTGCGAGCCAATGCGCGGGATAGCGCAAACGTCAGCGTCGTCATGTTCGCGCCAAACGCAATCGTGCCGGGATCGTCGCTCCCAACGAACGTGGCCGCGACTTCGTGCGCGGCGTCGAGCATCCGGTCGCTTTCGATGCTCGTCGCGAACACGCCGCCGTGATTCGCGTTACGATGCGCAAGATAGTCGGCAATCGCGTCGATCACCCGCTGCGGCGTCTGACTGCCGGCGGGCCCGTCGAAGAATACGGCCGGACGCTCGTATATTCGGCGGGCGAGCGCGGGTATGCGTTCGCGAATGGCGGGAACATCGAACGGCGGCAAGGGTTTGAAATCTGGATCCATTTCGAGCCGCGTGCGATCGGCGACGCTGGCAATGAACCCAATGTCACTTGCTCCCAGTCGAGCAAAAGTATATTGCGCTTCTCGCAGTGACGGGCCGTTAGCGCCGCCACGAAAATCGGGGTTCTCGAACTGGACCTGATCGTCTTCCCACCAACACGCGTTGCACAACGCGTACGTACCGCCTGCCGGGCGCGGGAGCGTCTTGTAGCCGCAGCAAGGGCACGTGTAAAGCATGGCGTTCACCTATTATGCAAGTACCACTAGCTCGCAATGTGGACGACTTCGCGAAAGGCTTCGTCCCTCAATTCCGTCACGAACATGTGCCCCGGACTATGTGTTATCGCGATCTCCGGTTTGGCCGCAACCAGCGCCAGTTGCGGCGTCACGCCACATGCCCAAAACACCGGGAGTTCGTCCTCGTGAATCGTCACCGCGTCTCCAAAGTCCGGCTTAGTTATGTCCGCAATCCCGATCGCCGCCGGATCGCCGACGTGCACCGGCGCTCCGTGCATCCGCGGAAACTCGCCCGTGATCCGCACCACCTCGTTGATCTGGTCTCGCCGATACGGCCGCATGCTCACGACCAGCGGCCCCGCAAACCGCCCCGCGCTCCGGCACGGGCGATTCGTGCGGTACATCGGCACGTTGCGTCCTTCGTCGATATGCCGCACGCGAAGCCCCGCGGCCACCAGCGCCGCCTCGAACGTAAACGAGCACCCGAGCAGAAACCCGACGAAGTCATCGCGCCACAGCCCGCGAATGTCCGTCGGCTCGACGCGATCCGCTGCGCCGCCGCGAAACACCCGATACCGTGGCACGTCGGTCCGCAAATCGGCGTCGGCTGCCACGTCCGGCAATCGCGGATCGCCCGGCGAAGTCATCGCCACGAGCGGGCAGGGTCGATCGTTCGCCCCGCAAAACTCGGCAAACTCGTCGGCATACTCGGCCGGCAAGATCACCACGTTCGTTTGCACGTAACCCGGACACTGCCCCGCGGTCTGCCCCGCGAACCGCCCCGCCCGGACCGCCGCGCGCAGCTCCCCCGGCGATGCGAAGACTTTCTCTTGGGTCCTGGAAAAGCTCGACACGGTCCGGATGTCAATCACGAAAGCGCGAAAGTACGAAATCGCGAAACAGGCAGGAGAACGATGCAAACCCGACAACGCGATACCGCGAACGAAGCGTCGGCGGTCATGCTGCATTTGTCATTTTTCATTCTGCCTTTTGCATTTCCTCCCAGCCTACTTCTTCTTGAGCGTCGTCAGATACTCCACCACGTCGACGAGTTCCTCCACCGTCATCAGCTTTTGCAAGTCGGCCGGCATGATCGAGACGGTTTGCTTCTTGATGTCTTCGACCTCGTCGGCCTTGTACGTCCGCGACAGCGCGTCTTCGCCCTTGATGACGATCTCTTGCGGCGTGCGGCTCACGAGCAAGCCCGTTACGACGCTGCCGTCCTCTAGCCGCAGTGTGTACGTTTCGGGAACAGGATCGACTCGTACAGCGCGGCCAGCGACAGCTTGTCGCCGATTTCGCCAAGCGCCGGGCCGACTTCCTTGCCTTCGTCGCCGACTTTGTGGCACTTCGCGCACGTGCCGGCGTTGGCAAAAACCGCCTTTCCGCGGGTGGCGTCGCCGCGGCGTTTGACCAACTCGCCGATCGCGGGCAGCGGGGCGTCGTTCTTCGACGGCGGCGGCGGGAAGAGTTTTCCTGCTTCGGCGCGAACTTCCGGCCACGGGGCGGCGTGCAACGTGAACGCCGCACCGGCCGCCACTTCGTGCGGAATCATCTCGTCCTTGACCATTTCCAGAATGTGTTCGGCCCCGTGCTTCGTCTTGGCGAGCGAGCGGGCCGCCGCCTTGCGAATCTCCAAATGCCGGCTCACGTCCATGAGCGCCCAGAGCAGAATGTCGTGCGATTCCTTGCTGGTCACGCCGCCCAGCGCGATCGCCGTGCTCGCGGCCGCGGTTACGTCGCCGCTGGCAATCGCCTTTTCGACGAGCGCCGGCCCCTCGCTCGCGGCCAACAGCGCCTGCATCGCTTCGAGGGCCAATTGCCCGTCGGGCTGCTGCTGGGCGAGCGCCAGGAGGTCGTCGTAGCGGTCTTGCAAGTGGAAGCGGCTCACCAGATCGACGAACTGGCTCGTGCCGCGTATTTCGTCGAGCAATTGGCCGAGCGCCGCCTGTGCCCGCGGGTCTTTCGTCACGTCGAAGCCGCGGCCGAGCCGCTTGAGGGCTTCCGTCGAAACGAGCTTGCGGCGTTCCGCGTCGTCGAAGCCGGCGAAGGCGATCTGCACGAGCGCGGCGTCGAGTTCCGGTCCCTTGGCTTGAAAATCAAACGCCCGCAGATAGCGCGGCAAGTCGCCGGTTGGAATCGACTCGTCGAGAATGATTTTAGCGAGATAGCCCGGCGTCTTCTTCGCACGGCTCCGCCAGATGATGTCGCGCCCGGCGGGGGTATTCCACTTGTCGCCAACCTTTTCGAGCCAGGCGTCGAGGCAAGCATCCCACTTGTTCGCCGCGCCAATGCCTAGCGCTTCGAGATACCAGCGGTCTTGGCCGTCATGAAACCTGGCGAGCGCGGCCCAACGTGCTGGAATGCGGCCATCATCAACACTCCGTAGGGCAATCGCCGATTTAGCCAACGCCGCACTATCAAGCCTGCCTTCGTCGAGTAGCTCTAGGTTGTTAACCTTAACAACTGCATCAATCGCGGTTACGAGTGCATCGGCTCCGCGGCTTCGTGCATCGAAATACGCCATTGGAAGAAAGCGTTCGTCTAACTTCCGATCGTACAACCCGAAAGCAAGCATTGCAGTTACCGACGCTAATTCGTCGCGCTCCTTGCCGACCACGTCCTTGTGCCGTGCAGTTACAGCAAACCAGGCGATCCTCGCGCTTCCGATATCGCCGGCCTTGTCGAGCAAGTCATCCATTGCATCGTTTGACTCTTCATGACTCACCAACTTTGGCAACATCGTCTCGGCGGCGCGAAAACCAAGGAAACGAATCGATAACGCCGGGCTTAGTAACGCAGCTACCGCACCGTTTGGCGTGGCGAGGTCAATCTTTGGCACCTCATACTTCTTCCCCTTCGGCGCCACGCGAAATATCCGCCCCCGCCCCGTATCGCCCTGTGCGTGCCCACCCACGCCGGGATCGTACCAATCGCTCACGAACACTGACCCATCCGGCGCGACGCAGACATCCGCCGGGCGGAACCAGTTATCGCGCGTGCCTTTGAGAATTTCGACCGTCTCGACGCACTTGAAGCCCGCGCCGTCCTTTTCCATGCGATAACACCGCACCGAATTCTGCCCCGGCTCGCAGTGCAGCACGTTGCCGTGAAACGGCTTCGGCAAGAGATCGCCTTCGTACACGCATATCCCCGAGGGCGCGCCGGCGCCGGTGACGAGCACGTTCGGCACGACGCCCGGATCGTCTTGATGCCAGTGCCGCCGCGGAATCTCTTTCTCCATGTTGGTCCGCGGCGATTGCCAGCCCGCGCCGGTCATTTCGTCCGTGTAGCCGTAGTTGCCGCCTTCCATGACGTAGTTGATCCGCACGGCCTTATTGCCGTCGTCGTCGTTGTCGCTCTGCCAGATGTTGCCAAAACTATCGACGCAGACTTCGTAGTTGTTGCGAAAATTGTGGGCGAGCGTTTCGAACTCGCTGCCGTCGAGGTTGCAGCGAAACACCATCCCCTGGCGATAGGGATGCCCGTCGTTTTGCACCTTGTTGCCGGCTTTGTCGACGATCACGTTGCCGTTCTTGTCGCAAACCTTGCTGCCCGCGTTGCCCATGTTGAAGTACAGCTTGCCGTCCGGTCCGAACACGAACGAGTGAACGGAGTGGTCGTGCTGCCGGTCGCCGGTGTTCGTGAACATCGCCTCTTTTTTGTCCGGCTTGTCGTCGCCGTTTTCGTCGGTGAACACCCACACGTTCGGTGACGCGGAGACGATCACCTTGTTGCCCAGCACGCAAATCCCCTGCGGCGAGATCAGGTCCTTGCCCTGATAGAACACGGTCGACTTGTCCGATTTGCCGTCGTGGTCGGTGTCTTCGAGGATCAAAATGCGATCGCCCTCGGGCCGTTCGCCGTTGTGACCGCGATAGTTGGCGACGTCGCACACCCAAACGCGGCCGCGGGCGTCGACGTCGATGTTCGTCGGGTTGGCGAGCGTCGGCTCGCTGGCGAAGAGGGTCGCTTCGAGACCTTCGTAGACGTCCAAACCGGCGACGGCGTTTTCGGGATTCCGCTGGTCGCTATCGCGGCCGCCGCCGCCACCGCCCGAACGTTTTGCCAAGAATTGCCGCGGCGGCTTCTCGGTGAACACGAAGAACTCGACGGTCGAACCGCCGCCTTGATCGGTCCCGCCGTTGTCAAGGCCGGCCCTGGCCTTGAATCGCTTCGCCCCCGCGGGCAAGTCGAACTGAATCACGCTATTGGCATGTGCTCCGATGCCATACTCGACCGCCTTGCCCGCAATCCGCAGGGCCCCGCCGCCGGCGTTTTTGTTCGCGCGGACCTGGCCCCACTCGCTCGATGCGGACTTCCACTTGAGATCGGTGAGCTTCGTTTCGCCCTTGTCGGTGATGAGGCGCGGTTCGGCCCAATCGGCCCAATCGCAGGAGAACCCGTCGCCGCCGTCGGTGACGACGAGAAACAACTGCTTCGCGCCGGAGATATCCACGTCAATTTCAACGGCATGCTCCTTCGTGTCGCGCGTGACGAGCTTCGAGGCAAACGCGGGCTTCACTTCCCCTTGAGCCAGCGCCGACGCAACGCGGACAACCACGACGGTCGCCGCAATGGCCGCCGAAGCCCACCACCACGCCCGCCGCGACCCGACAGCAGGGCAACGATCCGCAGAACGATTCCGATGCATCGCAACACACTCCTATGCGCAAAAACAGCAGGACAATTTGAGCTTTCTAGCATAATTTACACCGCCCCGCGGTAATAGCGCCGACCGGCGAGAATCTACCGTTGTCGGTTGGGCAAGTTTGCTTGACCGCGCGTTTGCGAGCAAACTAGAATCCGTCCGGCGGAGGCGAAGCGCATTATTCGACGCGGAGGACGCAGAGGACGCGGAGGTTTCGCAGAGGAGATGCGTTGGCGCCGCGCTCATTCGCGGCAAAGGAAGCAGGTCTTCGAACAACGGCGGTTAATGCCCGCAACCGACCAAAGATGTATTCTCTGCGTTCCCTCCGCGTCCTCTGTGTCCTCCGCGTTCGACAATCGACTCGACGCTTCGCGCAACCTTTGCCCGCGCATCGCAATTCTGCTCCGTGTTCAACTTTGGCGGAATCGATATGTACCGTTGCCTATCCGTTTTAGCGTTTGCGTTAATCTTTGCCGCCATAGCCGTGCTGCGCATTCAAGCATCGGAGCCTTGGGCCGACGAGCGCTTGCCGGTGAAGGACGGACTTCAGGTTTGGCTAGACGCTTCGCGCGAGAACGCCGCCCGGGCCGCCGCCAAAATGCCAGCGCTCGCCGCGGACGACGATAAGCTCGACGTCTGGCACGACGCCTCGGGCCACGGCCGGCACGCCGTGCAGAAAGCCGCCGAAGCTCAGCCGCGATTCTACGCCGACAAAGACTCCGCCGCCGTTCGTTTCGACGGCATCGACGATCATCTCGCCCACGTCGGTTGGAACGCGGACCTCGCCGAGTCGACGGTCATCATCGTCGCCGCCCCGCAGAGCAACGCCGGCGACTGGCGGGCCTTCATGGCCCTCAACCGCAACGGCGCGAATGATTATCAAACCGGCGTCAATCTCGACCTCGGCCCAGCGGCCACGACCCGCTGGGAGACCCTCAACGCCGAAGGCGCGGGCTTCGGCGGCGCCGGCGACCTGTTCGACGCCGCACATCCCTTCGGCACGCTGCACACGCTCGTCTTCACCACCAAACCGGGAAAGGGCGACACGCGGCTATACGTCGATGGCAAGGCCGAGGGCCGCCGCGATCGTGCCGAGGGCAAACTCCGCGCCGATCGCCTTACGGTCGGCGGACGCTATTTCAACAACTTCGCCGCCGCCGAAACCCACGGCCACATCGAAGCCGATTTCGCCGAAGTGCTGATCTACGACCGCGTTCTCACCGACGACGAGCGCGCCAAGGTCGAAGCCTATCTCGCCGCCAAGCACGCGGCGCTGTTCAAGACAAAGCTCCCGCGGCTCGCGCCCGAGGGTGGTGGCCATCGCCTCGTGAGCGTCGAGAGTCCGCCGCTGCAAATGCTCGTCCCCGGCTTCACGTCGCGGCAACTTCCCGTCGATCTGCCGAACGTCAACAACCTCAAGTATCGCCGCGACGGCAAGCTTGTCGCCCTCGCGTATAACGGCGACGTCTATCTCTTGAGCGACACCGACGGCGACGGACTCGAAGACAAGGTCGAAACGTTTTGGGAGAGCAAAGGCCGGATTCGCGGCGCGATCGGCCTCGCCCTCACGCCGCCCAAATATGCCCACGGCGCCGGCGTATTCGTCGCCAGCAAAGGCAAGCTCTCGCTGATTGTCGACGACAACACCGACGACCGGGCCGACCGCGAGATCGTCATCGCCACGGGCTGGAAGGAATCGCCGCACAACGTCGATTCGGTCGGCGTCGCCTTCGATCCGAAGGACGGCAGCGTCTATTTCGCCCAAGGCACCGAGGACTACAGCAACGCCTACGTGCTCGATAAGGAAGGCCGCGCCCATTACGACATCAAGAGCGAGCGGGGTACGATTCTCCGCGTCGCGCCCGATCTCAAGTCGCGAGAAATCTTCTGCACGGGCGTCCGCTGGCCCGTCGGAATGGCGATCAACGCCGCCGGCGACCTGTTCTGCACCGATCAGGAAGGCGCGACGTGGCTACCGAACGGCAACCCGTTCGACGAACTGCTGCACATCGAGCGCGGCAAGCATTACGGCTTCCCGCCGCGGCATCCAAAGCATCTGCCGAACGTCGTCGACGAACCGAGCACGTTCGACTACGCCCCGCAACATCAATCGACCTGCGGCATTCACTTCAACGAACCGGTCAACGGCGGACCGACGTTCGGGCCGAAGCACTGGGCCGGCGACGCGATCGTCTGCGGGTACTCGCGCGGCAAGATTTATCGCACTAAGCTCGTCAGGACGCCGGCGGGCTACGTGGCGCAGAACCACCTCATCGCGTCGCTCAACATGCTCACCGTCGATGCCTGCATTTCGCCACGCGGGGACATGGTGGTAAGCGTTCACAGCGGCGGACCGGATTGGGGCACCGGACCTGCGGGACACGGCAAGCTCTACCAGGTCGCCTACACGGACCGCGCCGCGCCGCAGCCCGTTTACACCTGGGCCCAAACGCCGACCGAAGTCCGCATCGCGTTCGATCGGGAGATCGATCCGGCGACGCTCGCCGGTATCGCGTCGAAGGTCCGCATCGAATACGGCAAATACGTCGCCGCAGGCGACCGTTTCGAGCTGCACCGGCCGGGCTACGCGGTGGTCGAACGCCAACTCAACACGCCGCGCAACGATTTGGCCGTGTACGGTGTCGGCCTCTCGCCGGACCGCCGCACGTTTGTTCTCAACACGGCGCGGCATCGCGTCGCGGCGACCTATGCGGTGAAGTTGCCGGACTTTACGCGGGGCGCGGGACTTGGGGCGCGGGGCGCGGGGAAGGCGGGCGACGGGACGAAGGTCGCGCTGCCGAGCGTGCTGGAGATTGATTTGCAGTATGACCTGACTGGCGTCGACGCGAAATGGGAAGGCGAGGACGGCACGAAGCTCGAAACGGTGCTGCCGCACATCGACCTCGAAATCTCGCGCAAGCTAACCGCCGGTAGTGCGGATCACGAAGTCTTTTGGGCGGCGACCGAAAGAGCTGGGACGATGACCATCGCCGGACGACTCGATTTCAAGGACTATTTGCGCCCGGCAGTGCAACCGGGTTCGCAACTTGATTACCAGCTTCCGCCAGAGCGCGTTGTCTGCAGTTTTGCCGCTCAAGGCCGCGACGCGTTTTTCGCAATTGACGGAAGTGAGGTGCGAGGGAGTCAGCGTATCCGCGATGGATCGACCGACGCGATTGGGCACATGAGCGAATTGACGCACGATGTCGTCGAGGTGCGTGTGGTATTGAACAAGAACGACGGTCCGGCCGTTCTGGGCGTCCGCAATTGCGCCGTGGTTGCCGACAACGAAGATCAGCAGCGGTCGAGTTTGTTGCGAAAATACCGAGAAATCCCGTTGTCGCGAGTCCTTCGCCCCTGGAACCTCGAAGCCGAAGCCGCCGCAACCATCGCCACCCGGCCGCCAGAACTCGACGGCGGCAGTTGGGCTCGCGGCCGCAAAGTGTTTTTTAGCGACCAAGCTCTGTGCGCGAAGTGCCACACGCTCGACGGCGAAGGTGGCCAGATCGGCCCGAATCTCTCCAACCTCCGCCAGCGCGACTACGCCTCCGTGTTCCGCGACGTGACCAACCCCAGCTACGCCATCAATCCCGACTACGTGCCGCACACGCTCCGCCTCGGCGACGGCCGCGTGCTGACGGGAGCGATTCGCACGGAGGGCGATGTGCTCTTGGTCGGTGACGAGAAAGGCGAAGTCACGCGCGTCGCCCGCAGCGAGGTCGAAGAACTTAAGCCCGCTGCCGTCTCGGTGATGCCCAAGGACATCCACGAAAAACTCGGCGACGCGAAGCTCAAGGACTTGCTCACGTTCTTGCTCGTGCCGCCGCCGTCGATGCCGCTCGAATCGAAGTTGCCGCCGCCACCGCCGCGGTCGCCGGACGAAACCCGGGCGGTTCTCGCTGGCGCGCCGAATCCGCCGGAAAAGATTCGGCCGCTCCGCCTCGTTCTCGTGGCCGGACCGAAAGACCACGGTCCCGGCGAACACGACTATCCCGCGTGGCAAAAGGCCTGGGCGGAACTCCTCGCCGTCGACGACGAAACGTCCGTCGAAACGGCCTGGGAATGGCCGAACGCCGAGCAACTCAGAACGGCCGACGTGCTCGTGTTCTTCCAGCGCGGCCGGTTCGATGCCGAGCGGGCCAAGGGCCTCGACGCGCTTCTCGCCCGCGGCGGCGGCGCGGTGTTCATCCACTGGGCCGTCGAAGGTCTTCCTGACGCCAACGGCTTCGCCGAGCGCATCGGGCTGTCCGGCAGCGGGCCGATCGGTTTCCGCCACGGCCCCCTCGATCTCGACCTCACCGCGGCCAAGCACCCGATTACGCGGAACTTCGACCGCGTCCACTTCGTCGACGAAAGCTATTGGAAATTGACCGGCGACATCGCGCGCTCGACGCTGTTGGCGACGTCGGTCGAGGAAGGCTCGCCCACACCGCAAATGTGGGCCCGCGAGCACGGCAAGGGACGCGTGTTCGTCTCCATCCCTGGGCACTACTCGTGGTCGTTCGACGATCCGCTGTTCCGCGTGCTGCTGCTCCGCGGCATCGCCTGGACCGCCCGCGAACCGGTCGACCGATACAACAAACTCGTGCCGATCGGGGCGCGCGTTCGTGCTCCATGAGTCGGTTCCGCTTGTTCGCGTCGCGCTGGACATGACGCGCAGGTCCCGCCCGCGCGTGGTGCAAAACTCGCCGATTCCGCGTCTCCGCGTTTGTTTTGTGGTAATCTGTTGGGTACGTTTGTGTGGCGCGCGGGCGCGCGTCTCGTGTCGCTATTGGGGTGGCACTGGCGGCATGTCCACCCGTGGCGTAGCCGACCGACTCGCAAATGGTAGCGTGCTTCCTCGCGTCTCACTGGTGGCCGAGCCACCACCGGCGCCCCGACGAGAATGATGGAGTATCCAGCGGTGAGAATTCTGTTCGTCGCAACCGAGGCGGTTCCCTTCGCCAAGACCGGCGGGCTGGCCGACGTTTGCGGCTCCCTTCCCGCGGAACTGGCCGCCCTGGGGCACGAAGTCGCCCTCATCATGCCGGCCTTTCGTCAGGTCCACCGCGCCGGCCGAACCCTCGAGCCGCTCGGCATCTCGCTCGAAATCCCCATCGGCACGAAGGTCGTCCGCGGCGAGCTCCTCAGAAGCACGCTCGACGGCGACGTACCCGTCTACTTCATCCGGCAGGACGACTATTACGACCGCGACGGCTTATACGGCGACGCGACGGGTGACTACAAAGATAACTGCGAACGGTACGTATTCTTCAACCGGGCCGTCATGGACGCGATTCGCGCGCTCGACCTCCGCGTCGACTTGCTCCACGCCCACGACTGGATGGCGGCCCTGTCGATCGCCTACTTGGCCAACGAGTACCGCGCGATCCCCGGCTACGAGCAGATCGCCACGGTCTTCACAATCCACAACCTCGCATATCAGGGCACGTTCTGGCACTGGGACATGCTCCTTACCGGGCTCGATTGGAAGTTCTTCAACTGGCGGCAGATGGAGTTCTTCGGCAACCTGAACCTGATGAAGACCGGCCTCGTGTTCGCCGACATGCTTAGCACGGTCAGCCCGCGGTACGCCGAAGAAATCCAATCCGCGCCGCTCGGCTGCGGTCTGGAAGGCGTTTTGCAACATCGCCGCAACGTGCTCCGCGGCATCGTCAACGGCGTTGACTATCGCGCCTGGAATCCCGAGACCGATCCGCATCTTCCCGCGCGCTACGGCGTCGAAAACTTTGTTGAGGGAAAGGCGGCCTGCAAACGGGCGTTGCAAGAGGAACTCGGTTTGCCGGTCCGGCCCGACGTGCCGCTGTTGGGCTTCATCGGCCGCCTCGCCGATCAAAAGGGCTTCGACCTCATCGAGAGCATCGTCGGCGAATGGAGCGACACGGCCGACGTGCAATGGGCGTTTCTCGGCACGGGCGACATGAAGTATCACCGCCTCATGGAGAACGTTCACCAGCGGCATCCCGAGCGCGTCGCCGCCAGGCTCACGTTCTCCGAGCCGCTCGCCCATCGCATCGAAGCTGGCTGCGACATGTTCCTCATGCCCAGCCGATTCGAGCCGTGCGGCCTCAACCAGCTTTACAGCCTCAAGTACGGCACGGTGCCGATCGTCCGCGTGACAGGCGGCCTGGCCGACACGATCGTCGACACGAACGGCGACACGCTCGCCTCCGGCACGGCGACGGGCTTTGCCTTCACCGAATACACCGGCCAGGCCCTTTCGCAAACGCTCCGCCGCGCCGAAGCCATCTTCCGCAAAGAGCCCGAAGTCTGGCGGCAAATCGTTACGGCCGGCATGAAGCAAGATTGGTCGTGGAGCCGCAGCGCCCGGCAATACGTCGATCTCTATCGCCAAGCCATTGCGACGCGCCGCCAAGCGCCGACGACGGCGGGACGGTGAGAGGGTGGAGGTTGGGCTGAGAATTGTAAATGGAAAATGGTGAGTTGTGAATGGTGAATGAGGTACGTGGCACGCACGTGCATCGCCTCCTCCCATTTACAATTCGCCATCCACCATTTTCCATTCACAATTCCGTCCCCTGCGCGCAGCGGTCGTCTCGTGGCTTCGCCTGAATCCCGACCCCGGGCCCCTAGTCCCGCGCCCCGCGCCCCTCTGCCGTCATCCCGCGCAACTGCCGCACGAGGTTGACGAACTCTTTTCGCTGGCCGTCGGCGTCTTCGCCGAGATTGGCATTGGCGGTTTCCTCGACCGCCGCGAGCGTGATGTCGCCGCGGAACGGCGATTGCCTGAGGATCATGCCGAAGGCGGCCACCGACGCGGCGAACTTGAAATCGCTCGATGCGGCGGCGAACGTCGCGCCTGCGTCTTTTGCCGGCGTCTTGATGAGCGTGCTCCGCTCGCCGTCCGGCGCTTTGTAACGCAGCTTCACCAGCAGCAGGTCGCCGCTCGTCTTGGCCGCTTCGGTGAGCTCGAGTTCCTGCTTCGGGCGTTGGAATGCGAGCGCGTCGACGCTGCCGCCCTCGCCGTCGTTGCGAGCGCCGTCGTTGCGAATGCCTTCGCTCGTCGCCGCGTTGGCTTTGATCGCTTCGGCCAGTTCGCTGGGCGGCACGATCTCATAGAGCGCCGTCACCGTGTGGCCCGCGCCGATGTCGCCGGCATCCTTCTTGTCGTTGTTGAAATCTTCCTTGGCGAGAATGCGGTTTTCGTAGCCGATCAGCCGATACGCGCCGACCAGCGCGGGATTGAACTCGACTTGAATCTTTACATCCTTGGCGATCGTGATGAGCGTGCCGGAAAGCTGGCGGACGAACAGCTTTTCGACTTCGCGCTCGTCGTCGATGTAGCCATACGCGCCGTTGCCGTTGTCGGCGATCGTTTCGAGCATCTGGTCGTTGTGATTGCCCATGCCGAAGCCGAGAGCGGTGAGAAACACGCCGCTTTTCGCGCGGTCGGCGACGAGCCGCTTGAGCGAATCGTCGTCGGTCGTGCCGACGTTGAAATCGCCGTCCGTGCAGAGGATCACGCGGTTCGCGCCGCCTTTGACGAAATGATCTTGCGCGATTTGATAAGCGAGTTCGATGCCCGCCGCGCCGTTCGTCGAGCCGCCCGATTCGAGCGCCGCGATGGCCGAGCGGATGCGTTCCTTGTTCGCTTGCGTGCAGGGCGTGCTCGCGAGCACGCACCCGCTGCTGCCGGCATACACGACGATCGCCACGCGGTCGCGCTCGTCGAGCTCGCTCACGAGCCGCAGCAAACCTTGCCGCACGAGCGGGAGTTTGTTCAGCGGCTGCATCGAACCCGACACGTCGACGAGGAACACGAGATTACTTGCAGGCCGGTCCGCTTTGGCAATCTCCTTGCCCTTCAAACCAATCCGCACGAGCCGATGCTTCGCCGTCCAAGGACAAGCCGCCACGTCCACATGCACGGCAAACGGCGCCCCATCGGTCGGCTGCGGGTAGTTGTAAGAAAAGTAATTGACGAGCTCTTCGACCCGCACCGCAGCCGGCGGCGGCAACTGCCGAGCTTCGATCCGGCTCCGCACGACGCTATACGACGCCGTGTCGACGTCGATCGAAAAGGTCGAGAGCGGATTGTCGGTCGCGGCAAGGAAGCGATTGTCGGTCAAGCGAGCAAAGCGGTCGCGGCCTTCGCCGGTATCGGGATTAACAGGGCGATCCTCAAAGAAGTCCCGCGGCCCACGCTTCGCGTTGTACCCAACATCATCGTGGTAGTAATAGCCGCTAGGTGCTTTGTTCGCTGAACCCAGGTTTGCCCCTGGTGGCGACTTCCCGACGCCGGCTTCGCTTTGCTTTCCCGAATCTCGGTGCGTCGCATAACCTTCGCCGCGATTTCCGCCGCGACCGCCAAGACCGCGGTTACCGTAGTCGCGCAGGCCCATCTTCGGAGAATCTGGAGATATCGGGGTTGTGCTACTGTCGGAAGCGACGGTCGCATCGGATATCGTGGCGTCGATTTCCGCCAGAGGATCCGAATTCATACCGGCTTGGTCGCCGGCGATCGACGCTTCGTCGTATTCAGCAGGGGCGGGCGAGGCGACAATCAGCGCTGGCGGGCGACCATCCAACCGGTCGGCCATGTCATCATCGGCATACGGCCCTCGCTTTTCGGCACTCGCTAACATGGTTGCCGAGCGGCGGTCATCTTTGGCTCCCTTTGATTCTCCGCTTTCATACTTCATCGCGACGATGCCAACCGATACCATCACCGACGCCGCGACGGCCAGCCGAAACCACGTCCGCGACCACAGCAGCGTCGCCGAAACCGGCGCGGCTGCCGACAGCCCGTCGGCCACATCGCACGGCTTTGCCGAGCCGAGCTTCTCTTCCAGCGTCTGATGCATCAGCCGGTCGAGCAGTTCTTCGCGTTGTGAATTGTCCATAACAATTGACCTTTCCACGGAGATCTCAAATATGACATCTCAGATTTGAGATTTGAGATGC
This sequence comes from Planctomycetota bacterium, assembly GCA_003576845.1. Lineage (GTDB taxonomy): Bacteria > Planctomycetota > Planctomycetia > Pirellulales > PLA5 > PLA5. The sequence goes on along the minus strand of QEVJ01000053.1, from coordinate 15,253 downwards.
GATGTACAAAACGGTCACTCGCCGGCCGCGTTGATTTTTCGTTCGACGCATTGCCGCAGTACGTCGCGGGTGCGGCGCAATAGCGACTTCACGCCGTCCTCGCTCATTTCCAGTTTCGCGGCGATGTCTGCCCGCGACTGGTTCTCGCGATAGGCGAGATCGATGGCTTGTTTCGCCCGGCCGTCGAGTTGGCCGAGACAATCGTCCAATGCCGAGAGCCGTTCCTCGCCGCCGTCGCGCGGGTGCGTTTGCGCCCAAATCTGCTCCGCCGCGTCGAGGTCGAATTCCGCCTGCCGGTTCGTCTTGCGTAAGCTTGCCAGGAATGCGTTCCGGGCGATCATCCGCAGGTACACCCGAACGGCCGCCGGTTCGCGACAACTGGGCGGTTTTTTGAGGACCGCCAGGAAAGTATCTTGCACCACGTCGTCGGCCTGCGCGTCGCCTGCACCGAGAAACCGGACGTACCGCCAGATTTCCGCCTGATGGCGCCCAACCAGCGACGGCAGCGCGAGCGACGGCAGGTCGAGCGGCGCAATCGGCGGCGACGCATCCGGCGGCAAACCGTCCAACCCATCGGCGGCCGGCTTACGATGCTCCAAAGGCGCGCCGTCGCCGCTCGCCTCTGCCAGCGAGACCGCCCGGCCATTCCCCAAAGCTCTCGACGCGGGCATTACATCCATAGTCACCTCGCCATGCCCCTGGAGATGCGCAACCGAGCGCAAAGGGTGCAAGAAAAGCTCCGCCCAAGGGTTCGGGCGACAGCGAGTGACCTATTGCACCGGGCAGGCAGGTGCAGGCAGGCCGGCGAGCTTGCTCCACGCCCTTCCGGCGTCTGCCCTCGAAAGTCTCGAATGGGTGTAACTCGCATATCTCGCTTCTGCATTTTGCCCAGAAAACCAGGGTCTCGTGGTTTAACCGTGGAAGTCGGCGTCGTTTCGCTGGCTCTGGCACCAGGTCGCACGACAAAACACCTTCAGTTCCCACATCGAGCAGTCAGTGGTCTTGTCGACGCCGGCGTCTTCGTCGAGGAAAGCCGCTGATGCGGAATCAAGCCACCGAATTCGACTGCTAGCACGTAACGTAAGTCCTTATGTGTCAACGTGCTAGCACGCGAGGCTTGCCGAGTCACGCCCTATCGAGGAGAACGCCGTGTGGCGGTTTGCCGATGCAACACCCGACCAGCCGTCCATCGAGACGGGGGCTTATCTTGCCATCCGCACAGGGTCGTCCACGAGTCAGAAGTACGCCGATACGGACGCGCTCGACGGGTGGACGGATAACTTCGTCGAGCGCCCAGAGTGGTACGATGACCCCGAAATGGGCGATATGCGCTTAGACGGGAGCAACAGTTTCGCCAATCCCAACGAGGGATGGGTTCGATGCGTCGATGCCGTTCGCCGCGGCGCTGTCGCAAGCGTGGGAGCCATAGATGCGCGACGAACGCCACAACACCGAAGCTCGCCAGCGCGACCGACGACGGTTCGGGCGTGTTCACGATTTGCTTGTCGACGGCGGAAAAGATATCGAATCCGTTAGAGGCAATATCGCGAGGATCGCGGCTCGTGTGCGCTATGGTGTTCATCGAAAATAGTGGACTTTGGAGTCCTGTGCCGGCGAATGGAATCGTAATTTCGACGTGCGCGCTCTCAAACGGCATCTGGAACGTGCGAGTCAGTGCCTGCCGGTGGTCAAAAAACTGCCACACGGAAAATGTGTCGTCGCGGGCTTGTTGATCGTTGCCGATGAGAAACCAACGGCCTTGAGATTCACCGCCAATTGCGACAAACGCGCCTGGAACAGCAACAGGCTTGTCGTACCAGACATTCAAGTCCAGCAATCCACTCGCCGATCAGTACGTAGCCGACGCGGCGGTGATCGTAATACGTTCGCCCGCAGCGACGGCGGGCCACGAAAGAGCGAATGCGCAAACGAAAGCAGCACGCATGATGAAGCTGCCGGCAGGTGAACCGCAATTCCGCGCGAGATAGCGTGATCCTGACCGGCGAGCGACGAAAAACCGCCCAAGCCCGCGGGGCCGGCGCGGCGCAGAGCGGCACCGCAGGATAGCGAAACGAAGTCGACCGCGGTTCGCGGGCAGCTTATCGCTTCACCGGCCACGCCAGCACCTGTCCGTCGGCTTTTAGCCGTGCTTGGAGCGCCGCGACATCGACGCTTTGCACGGCTTTGTCCGCCTCGATCGACTGACATGCCGCCGTCGCCGCCGATTGGCCGAGGACCATGAACACCGGCTCCATGCGAATCGATCCGTAGGCGATGTGCGACGCCGACAGGCAGACCGGCACGAGGAGATTGTCGCATTCGCCCTTCCGCGGCACGAGCGAACGGTAGGCGATCGGGTATGGGCCGAAGCCGCCGACCTGCACGTCGCCTTCGTTGCGCACGTGTCCGCGGGCGTCGACGTAACGCTGGACATTGTGCGAATCCATCGTATACGCGGCGAGTCCCGCGGAGTCGTCGGGCTTTCGCCGCCCCTGACAATCGTGCTGCGTCACCACGTAATCGCCGACCATCCGCCGGGCCTCGCGGACGTAAAGCTGATGCGACCAGCCGCCGTTGTCCGCGAATTCGTCTTTGGCCGGGCCCCAGCGATCGATCTCGCGCCGCACGTGCTCCGGGACGCGCGGATCGTTGGCCAGCGTCCACATCAGGCCCTGCTGATACGACAGATGCTCGCGATAGAGCCGCTCGCGCGTCGCGTAGTCGCCGTCGGGCCAGTCGTAGCTCGTCCCCAGAAAATCGGTCGAAAACCCGAAGTTGTTGTTCGTGTCGGTCTTGCGGTTGGGCATCGGCGTGGGCGACCAGGGCACATTTTTCTCGCCGGCCTCGAAGTTGCGAAGCAGCACCTCGTAGCGCAACGGGTCGTAGTCGGCCGGCTTCGTCCACGGCAAACGGTTTTCGGCCACGTCGGTCACGCACATGCGAAAACAATACGCTTGCACCCGCCGGTCCGCGCCGCCCTCCTCCCCGGGGCCCTTGGGATCGATCCCGGGAAGCAAGCCGCTCGCCTTGTCGCCGGGACGAACGTAGGGGTCGATGCCGGGCTGCAACTGATGCTTGGTCGCCTGGGCGGTTTGCACGCCGTTGAGCGTTTCGCCGTGCGTCGCGTTCGCCTCGCGGCCGACGGTGTACGACACGCCCGCGGCCGCCATCAAATCGCCTTCGTAGGTGCAATCGAGAAACCGCTTTCCGGCGAACGTGCGGCCGCTCTCCATCGCAATCGCAGCGATGCTCGCCCCGCGCTTCGTGACGCCGCGGCCGTCTTTCGCCCGATCGAGCCGCTCGCCGAGCACGACCACCGCTTTCGTTTCCGCGAGCATCGCCCGCAGAATCTTCTCGGCCACGTGCGGTTCGAACGTCCACATCGCGTCCTCGCCCGGGGCTTGCCGCGGACTGCGATAATCCTCGCGGCGCTGTTGCCGCCAGACGTTCGGGTCGTCGTAGTACCGCTTGACGCGACGATAGAACTCGCGGGCGATTCCGCCGATGGCGGCCTTGTTGCCGATGTCGGTCGCGCCGAGCCCGCCGCTGGTGAGACCTCCAATGTGCTGCGACGGCTCGATGAGCACGACCGACTTGCCCATCCGATCCGCCTGCACCGCCGCCGCGACGCCCGACGCTGTGCCACCGTAGATCACGACTTCGTACTCGTCCGCTGCCTGCAATGTATCGCCACCGCAAACGAACGCAGCGGCAAGCACTACAAACCAGCGCCAAGTCCATCGAAGATTGCCAAACGCGATACGTTTCATGGCCGTTCCCCTCGGAATCGTTCGAGTGGTGCAATGGATCGAGCCGCGCAATGTTCGGCATCGCCACCGACCAGAATGACTGCCGGATGGCGCGAAGTCCAGATGCACACGGACTCGACAATGTGCGGTCTTACGCACGGATCGCGCTCGGCCGCCGCTTTAGCGCTGCACGGCGACGGCTTCCCAATCGATCGGCCCGCTGATGTCGATCCGCGGCAACTCGCAGGCGATCGCCTCGGGATATTTTTGCGCCGCACCGGTGTTGAACAGCACGACTTGTTCGTCGGCGCGAATCCAGCCGGTCGCCAGCAGCTTTTCGAGCGCCCCGACGCACGCCGCCGCTTCCGGGCAAACCGCGATCCCTTCGGTCGACACGGCAAGCTCCATCCACTCGCGAATCCGGCCCTCTTCGACGGCCACCGCCGTGCCGCCGCTTTCGCGGACGGCGTCCAAGATCATGAAATCGCCCACCGCCGCGGGCACGCGGATGCCGCTGGCGATCGTCGCCGCGCCGGGAAACGGTTCGGCGTGTCTGTCGCCCCGCTCGAACGCCCGGACGATCGGTGCGCAACCGTCCGATTGCACGGCGACCATCCGCGGCCGCTTGTCCGATCCGAGCCAACCGAGCGCCGCGAGTTCCGCGAACGCCTTCCACATGCCGACGAGTCCCGTGCCGCCGCCCGTCGGATACAGAATCACGTCTGGCAGCCGCCAATCGAGCTGCTCGGCGAGTTCCAGACCCATCGTCTTCTTGCCTTCGATGCGATACGGCTCCTTGAGCGTCGACAGGTCGAACCAGCCCATCCGCTCTTTGCCTTCGCGCACGATGCGGCCGCAATCGGTAATCAGGCCGTTGACGAGGAACGTCCGCGCCCCGGCGAGGCGGCACTCGTACTGGTTGATCGCCGGCGTGTCGTCGGGCATGAACACGAAGCACTCTATTCCGGCCCGCGCCGCGTAAGCCGCGGCCGCTCCACCCGCATTTCCCGCCGTCGGCAGCGCGACGCGGCGAATGCCAAATTGCCGGGCCATGGAAATCGCCATCGCCAGGCCGCGGCTCTTGAAGCTGCCCGTCGGAAGCTGCGATTCGTCCTTGATCCACAGGTTGCTCGCGCCGAGCCGCGCACCGAGCCGCGGAGCAGGCAAGAGCGGCGACATCCCTTCGCCAAGCGACGTAATCGCCGCGTCGTCGCGAACGGGTAGCAACTCGCGATATCGCCACAACGTTGGCGGACGCTCGCGGAGCATCGGCTTCGCCAAGGCCCGGCCGACCGCGTCCAAGTCGTACCGCACCCAGATCGGCCGATCCTCGTGCAGCGTCTGCACGCGATCCGCCGCCAACCGCGCTCCGTCGATCGCGCCTTCGAGATGGGTGACGAACGACGGCATGTCGAGTGCCTCTGCGGTCGGCATTCGTGGCAAGTCTCGCTAGCTTGCGAGAGTTGAGTAGATTGATTTCTTAACGCAGAGGACGCGGAGGGCTCGCAGAGGACACAGAGAAAGATATCGGTTGAAGTTCAGACGCGGACGATGCCTCCGGCCCAGCCCGCAATCGCCTAGAATCAAAACGCCACAATCAAACCCAAGTGATGAACCATATCGCGACGAAGCGCCGTCACCGAAAAAAAAAGGAGCACTCCGATAGTCGGGTCTGAGCTGACTTCCAAGGCATTCTTCATTCTTCAATTTGCATTCTGCATTTCCGCCGTGCCCTCTGTGCTCCGCCTCCGTGCTCTCTGTGTTTAAGGAATCGACCCGCCGCGCGTTGTCTACCGGTCGAACCACTTTCTGATCGAATGCACCGTCGCCGCCCGGCCGGCTCGAGCGATCGACGTCGTGAGCGGAATGTTCTTGGGGCAAACCGCCACGCAGTTCTGCGCGTTGCCGCAGACTTGAACGCCGCCTTCGGCCGTCAGCGCGTCCATTCGCTCGCCGGCGTTCATCTGGCCCGTCGGATGGTTGTTGAACAGCATCACCTGACTGATCGCATGGGCGCCGACGAACGCCGCGTCGAACGCGGCCGTCTCACGCTTGCGAAACTCCGCCTCCGACTCGCCTTCGCGGCGCGTCAGCTCGATCTTCGTGTATTGCGGGCAAGCTTCCAGGCAACAACCGCAACTCATGCACTCTGAAAGCGGGTACGCTTGGCTCTGGTTTTCCTGCGACATCCGCGGACCGGGACCCTTGTCGTAGTAACCGTCGACGGGCACCCAGGCGTTGACCTTTTGCAGCGCGCGAAACAGCCGCCGCCGATCGACCAGCAAGTCGCGCACGACCGGAAACTTGCTCATCGGCTGCAATTCGATCTCGCCCGGGTTCTCTTCGAGCAGCTTGTCGACCAGGGCCGTACAAGCTTGCCGCGTGCGACCGTTGACCAGCATCGTACACGCGCCGCAGACCTCTTCCAGGCAGTTGCAATCCCACGCGACCGGCGCCACCGGCTGGCCGTCGGCCGATTTCGATTGCGCCGCAATCCGCTGGAGCACGCTGATCACGTTCATATCGCGCTCGTAGGCGACGCGATGCCGCTCCCAATAACTCTTCGCGCCGGGCGCGTCTTGGCGAAGGATGCGAACCGAGAAACTCTGCGGATGACCGTTGCTATGGCTGCCCATGACGCGGCTACGTCTAAGTGATGAGTGAGGAATGCGGAGCGATGAACGCGGAATACAGGAATTGCGAATGGAAAATGGTGAATAGTGAATTATGAATGGCGGAAATCCAGTCGCGACGCCAAGCGCGTTTGAATTGCCGAGACGGCGCTCGACCTACACCACAACGCAGTTGGAATTCTCTGCGTCCTCTGCGAAACCTCCGCGCCGTCTGCGTTAAAGAACTAATCAACCTTCCATTTGCACTCGACTCAGATCCATCTACCGGCGCATCGTCCGGGTGTCCCATTCACAATTCGCAATTCACCATTTTCCATTCACCATTACTTGATTCGTTACGAGCCCGCGCCCGCCAACGCCGGTTTGCCCGCCTGTTGTCCCTTGCCCGGCCCTTGCCCCGCCGCTTTCTTCGCCGCTCGTTCTTTCCAAGCTTGCTCGATCAGTTCCCCGCCCACGAGGCCATAGAGCCGCGGCCGCGGCGGGATCAGCGACGTGTCCACCGCTTCGTACGTCAACTCCGGCTGCCCGTCCGTCTGGAACCGCGCGATCGTCGACTTGAGCCACTTCGCCGTATTCTCCTCGAACCGGTCGCACCACGCCTCCGCCTGCCGTCGGCGATCCGCGGCGTCGCCTTCTTCGAGTCCGCCCAAGGCGAAATCGGGCTTGTAGTGCGCGCCGCGACATTCGTCCCGCTGCAGCGCCCCCTTGAGAATCGCCAGCGCGATCGGGAACATGTCGCGCAGCGCCTTCGCGAACACGACGTTCTGATTGGTCCAATTGCCCGAATCGGAAAGCGAGCACCGCCCGGCGCGTTCGTAGAGTTCGAGCACCTTGTCGTAGGCCGCGCGAAGCTGATCGTTGCGGCGAACGACGGTGGCCGCCTTGGTCATTGCGTCGCCGAGTTCCTGGTGGAGCAAGTACGGATTCTCGCCCCCGCCCGGCCGACGCAGCAACCGCTCGTGATCCTCGCGATGCCGCTTGACGGCTTGTTCATAAAGCGACGCGGGCCGCTCGACCGCGCCCTTCTGGTTCTTAATCAGCGTTTCGATGCCGGGGGCGACGAACAGGCCGCTAAAAATGCAGGAAAGCAGCGAGTTCGCCCCGAGCCGGTTCGCGCCGTGATACTGATAGTCGCACTCGCCGATGGCGTAAAGATTCGCGATGTTCGTCACGTGGTTTTTCGGCGAGCCGACCACGAGTCCGCCCTGGGCGCTGCGCTCGTAATCCGCCCACAACCCGCCCATCGAATAGTGGACGGCGGGAAAGATCTTCATCGGCACGTCGCGCGGGTCGACGCCCTGGAACTTCTCGTAGATGCTCAAGATGCCGCCCAGTTTGCGGTCGAGCTCCGCCCGCGGAATGTGCGTCAGATCGAGATACACGCATTGCCGATCCGTCTCGACCGACAGACCCTCGTTCACGCAGACATCGAAAATCTCCCGCGTGGCGATGTCGCGCGGTACGAGATTGCCGTACTTCGGATAGCGATCTTCGAGGAAGTAGTAGCGTTCGCTCTCGGGAATCGAACGCGGCGGCCGCGGATCGTGCGGCTTCCGCGGCACCCACACGCGGCCCCCTTCGCCGCGGGCGCTTTCGCTCATCAACCGCAGCTTGTCCGCCCCCGGAATCGCCGTCGGATGCACCTGGATGAACTCGGCATTGCCGTACTTCGCGCCCGCTTGATACGCGCGGCTCACCGCGCTCCCCGTGCACACCATCGACATCGTCGAGCGGCCGTAGATCAAGCCGCATCCCCCCGTCGCGAGCACGACCGCGTCCGCCGGAAACGCGCGAATCTCCATCGTCACGAGATCCTGAGCGACCGCCCCGCGGCATACGCCGTCTTCGAGCACCGGCCCGAGAAAATCCCAAAACTCGTACTTCTTCACCTTGCCGGCCGTTTCCCAGCGGCGAACCTGCTCGTCGAGAGCATAGAGTAACTGCTGACCCGTGGTCGCGCCGGCAAACGCGGTCCGCTTGAACAACGTCCCGCCGAACCGCCGCTGATCGCGAAACCCTTCCGGCGTGCGATTGAACGGCACGCCGAGGCGATCCATCAAGTCGATGATCTTCGGACCCCAGTCGCACATCTCCTTGACCGGCGGCTGATGCTGCAAGAAGTCGCCGCCGTACACTGTGTCGTCGAGGTGCAGGCCCTCGTGGTCGCCGAGTTGCCGCGTCTGGTCGTTGACGCTGTTGATCCCGCCTTGGGCACAGACGCTGTGCGACCGCTTGACCGGCGTGAGGCTCATCAAGTCGACATCGATGTCGAGCTCCGCCAGTTTCATAGTAGCGGCCAGACCAGCCAGACCGCCGCCGACGATGAGAACGCGAGGTTTTGCCATGGACAGGAGTCGGGGGTCAGGATTCGGGGGTCGGGATTCGGGATTCGGGCGTTATTCTTCATTCTTCATTTTGCATTCTTCATTCTTCATTTCGCACTCGCGCCCTGCGTCACCGGCCGTTCGCCTTTGAGCATTTCTTTGACTTCAATCAGGCGGTTCTCGGTCTCGCGGGCTTCGTCAACGTTCACGTCGCCGAAGCCTTGCATCGCGCCCAAGCCGACGACGGCGATCAACACGCCGAACCCGGCACAGACATAGTCGGCGCGGCGCTGCGCGGCCGGACTCACCCACACGCCCCAGGTAATGCCCATCGTCCAAATGCCGTTGGCCAGATGGTAAACGCAGGCCAAGAGGCCCACGGCGTAAGCGATCTTTACGGGCAGCGAGTCGAGGGCCACCGCAGTCGACGACGTGGCGTGATCGACCTCGAACTTGCCGCCGCCGAACGGTTCGCCGTAGTGGTGCAGTTGCCAAATGTGAAACGCGATGTACACGAACGCGAGCACGCCCGTGATGCGCTGCAGCGTATAGCGGTAGTTCTTCGCGTAAGGATAGCTCGACGTGTTCGGCAGCGCGCCGGCGATGATCACGAAGCCGAACAGCGCGTGAAACAGGATCGGAATGAAGATGAACGTCCACTCGACCAGCGGCAAAATCGGGCCGAGAGCATGAATCTTGTCGACGTTCCCCTGAAACGTCGCCGCCCCAGCGAGAACGCTCGCATTGGTCGCCAAATGCACGACCATATACGCGCCGACGGGAATCAAACCGCTCAGCGAATGCAGCCGGCGCAACAAAAACTCGTGCCGAGCCAAAAACGACGGGCCGGCGTCCCCAGACGACGGCGGCGGGGCGGGTTTTTCCACAGACACCCTCTCACGAACCCAAATGTGGCAATCCCACAAGAGGGGACGCCAGACCAAACACGACAGCCGCAAGAAAGTCCACCGGCTTAACGCCGGTTAGTATAAGGAGTAGGCCAGCGCTGACAAGGACAGGCAAGCGTAGCCGCACCGGCCTGCCGCTTTGACAGGCCAAACGTACCCCAAGCCCCGCCGCGGCAAGAAAATCCGCCTGGACTTGCCGACCTAACGCGAATTACAGTATTCACTTAGAGGATTTCGCGTCACCGCAGCCCGGCGGTGAACTACGGTTCGGTATTCAAGTTGCACGCGCACGAAAGGCGACTCTCTCGCCTCGGAGTGGAAATCGACGAACCGCCGCGACAACGGCTCCGAAACAACTGCCATGTTGGCCAGCACTCCCACCCTGCTGATCACCGACGACGACTCGTGCTTTCGCGAGACGCTCCAGGCGTTGTTCGAGCCGCGCGGCTTTCGCACCTTCCAAGCCGGCGACGGCGGAGAGGCCCTGAAAATCGTCCGCACCGAGTCGATCCACCTCGTCCTGTTGGACCTGCACATGCCCCGCGTCGGCGGCCTTGAAACGCTCCGCCAGGTCAAGGCGATGAAAGCGGTCCTCCCGTGTATCGTCATGTCCGCCGGCCTGGACCCGGAAACCATCGCCGAAGTCCGCCAGGCCCAGGCCTACTCGATCCTCCCCAAGCCGGTCACCCGCGACGAAGTCACGTCCACCGTGGCGGCGGCCATGTGGGATGCGTACGGTTGGAGGCTGCCGGAACGCGGACCCGCGACGGCAGGCTAGCGGCGTCGCTGGGAATACGATGCCGCGCCCGTGGTTCGGCGCGCGTTCGACACGCGGCCCCGCAGTCATTACAACCGGAGTAGCAACTCCAGTTCTAATTGTCGTGCGGTCCCGTCCCCATGAATCTCTCGACGATCCTCCGCTTCCTCTCCGGCCACCGCGACGCGATCGAACGCGTCGCCGCTTGCCCGCGAGCGGTGTTCGTCGGCTTGCTGTTCGTGTTGTCGGCCGGGCTGGCGCGCGAGTACGACGCGGAGGACCTGCTGGCCGAGCCGCATCACGTCTTCGTGCCGCTCGCCGCATCGCTCGCCACGTCGTTCGGCCTGTACCTGCTCCTCTCGCTCGCGGCCCGCTGCTGGCAGAACCTCGGACATTGGTGGCTCGGGTACGCTCGTTTTCTTGGCCTGTATTGGATGACGGCGCCACTCGCGTGGGTGTATGCAATTCCGGTTGAACGGTTCCTCTCGCCTTACGACGCGACGCTCGCCAACCTATCGCTGCTCGCCGTCGTGGCAATGTGGCGCGTCGTGTTGATGGTTCGCGTTGTCATGGTCCTCTTTCAAGGCCGATTACTTGCCGCGGCGACTGTCGTGCTGTTCTTCGCCGACCTTATTGTCGTGCCCGCGACCGCGATCACATCGCTGTCGCTGATCGGGTTCATGGGCGGCATTCACCTCGATGAAACGCAACGACTCGTCGCCGATGTGTCGCAGACGACGTTCACCATTGGCTGCTGGACGCTGCCTGTATGGTTTTTCGGGTCGTCGTTCATACTTGGACGCGCATTGCTCACGTGGCCACAGCCCGAACGCCTTGGCATCGGCACGCAATTCCCAACGCCGCGCGTAACTCACTCCGTTTGGAAGTTTGCTGCCGGTTTGCTTGCACTGGGGATCGCGTTGTTGCCTCTCGCACAAGGCGAACAGCAGCGCCGGCGTGAAGTCGAACGGCTGTCCGCACAAGGCGACATCCGGCAAGCGGTCGCGTTCATGGCATCGTTCGAACGCGATGACTTTCCGCCCCATTGGAATCCGCCGCCTGCCCGGAGAGGTTACACGGTATCGCCAAAGCTGTGGGACGCGGTCATCGCCGTGCATGAAACCGCGTCGCCCGAGTGGCTGTCGTCGGTCTATCGCGAAAAGCTCGACCATGCACTCAACGGTACGACAGCATGGAGGCTCGGACTAACGCGCGACGACCCGTCCGCGGAGCGATTCTGCGTGATGCTCGAATCACTCCCGGACCAGAAGGAATTCGCCACACGACATGCCCGTGCGTTCATCGCCCTGACACGCGACCCGGACATCCGCCGCCCCGCCTCCGAACGGCTCCCCACGTGGCTCGCGCGACATGGCATTGAGATTCCGCCAACGCCGCCGCGTTCCGGCGAACCGCAGCCGTAGGTCCGGGTAAGCGGCAAACGACTCTGCCACGCAAAACCAACCCCAAACCGCGCCGCCTTGACGCAGTGGAGCGTAGATCGCGAGTCGGCCCGTTTTGACGGGCCTTCAGGTACGGATGCGGGCGATGTCTCGTTGCAACGCAGCTTCGAGATACTCGTCGCTGATATAGAATGTCGTTTGCCGAAGCGCTTGAAGCGACGGCTCGAGTTCCAAAAGTCGCCGCTCCGCGGCCAACTCCAGTACGCTCAGCGTGCCGATCGCTTTCACGCCGAATTCGCTTGCCGCGCGCCGGCCCTTGCGCTCGTCGATCAGCACCAGACTTGCGCGCAACTCCGCCGCCAAGGGAATTGCGTGAAGTTCGCCCACGTCGAGCCGAACCGAGGTCGGAATGAGCTTCGTCGGCGCTGCCACATTGAGCCAATGCGGCAAGGATGCGGCCCAAGCTTTCACTGGTTCCGGCGCGCCCGAATGCCCAAGTTCCGCAATTACTTCTTGGGGAACGTAGATGTCCGCGAACAATTGCGGAAGCACGTCAATCGCGCGGATGAGTACGAGGAAATTCAGAGCCGACGTATCGGAAACGACGCTCACGGGCGCACCAGCTTACGCAAGTAGCGTAAGTCTTCCTCGATCTCATCGGACGTCGGCAAGTCGATGGCGACCTGGTGTCGCTTGAGAAGGGCGTCCGTCTCGAAGCGATCCAATCCCAAAGCGTGCCCCAATTCGCAGCGCGTAAGCTTCTCTTTCCGGTAGAGTTCGACCAGCATCGCTTCCTTGGCGCAGGATTCGAGGTCCGGAGTCTCTCCCCGAAGCCGCTGCTCGAGGTCTGGGGGAAGTTCGACAGTTACCGACATTGGGTTTACCTCACTTGCCTAATTTTAGCCTGGATCGCGCGTGGCGGCCAATCCCGTTCGCTCTCCCATGTTTCTGGGCGCCCGGGTGCTGGCCGCTGCGTTGGCGAAATCCTGACTCAAGGCTCATACGGCGCCCAGCCCGATGGCGGCGGGAGCCAAGTCGATGTCGGCGGCGTCGCGCTCGCGGGATTGCCGCGCGGTTCGTGCGGAGCCGGTCTGTTCGCATCGGGAGGCGTGCTGTAACCATCACGCGGCGCAGTGTCCTGCTGCGGGCGACGATCGGCAAGCGGTCCGTACTCGGCTCGCGCGCGATACGGCCGACCACCCGCATACGGCAACCGAGAGTTCCGCATCGCCGTCGACGCCGGTTGCACTTGACGCAGCGGATCGTACTGCCAGTTCGCGTCCACCTCGCGCAGGTGTTCCAGCAGAATCCGCCGCACCTCCAAAACCGACCGCGGATGCGTGTGCACGTTCAGGTGGTCCGCCGGCACGACGATTTCCGACGCGACGTTGTCGAGGTGCGCGCTCTCGTAAGCCACGACGCCATCGCCGCGGCCAACGACGCGCCCCGCGAACCGATTCTTCCACGAATCTTCCTCGGTCACGCCCACCACGTTGTGATACTTCACCCACGGCGGCGTCGGCGTCGCGAGCATCACGGGCAAGATCGGCGAATCCGGCGAAAGCGAGTCGATGCTCGTCGAAATGTCGATCATCGTGTTCTCGCGGAACAAGCCCGGGTTCTCGCGCCGCAACCGCTGCGACGCGCCCGTGACCATTTCCGGCAGCTTGATGAAGTACCGCGCCAAGAACCGCGTCGGGCCAGAGGCAAAATTGCTTCCGCGATGCGGCGTGCCGAGCGTAATCACCCGCCGTACCGACGGATTCGCCTGGAAGTACACCACGCGCTCGACCGCGTTCTTCACTTCCGGCGGACCCTTCACCTCAGTGAACGGCCGATCGCTGACGATCTTCCAATAGTCGTCGGCGCTGGTCAGCGTTTGCAGCTTCGACACCAGCCCGCCCATGCTGTGACCGACGAGCACCATCTGGCCGAGCGCCGGTTCTTCGAGCCGCGGATCGAGGTTCTGCCGCATGAGCGCCAGCTCCTCGCGGAATTGCGCCGCGCTGATCCAAAACGGCTGACCCGACGGATACAGGAAAAACCAGAACTGATACCGCTCGCGAATTTCGGGCAGCGAGCGGAGATCGTTGAACATCTGCATCCACGTCAGCGGTGACGACCACAGGCCGTGAACCATGACCACCGGAATCTTGCCCGGCTGGTACGGTTCGAGCATGTACAGGCCCTTGACCTTTTGCGATTCGCCCGGATTGAGCAGCCCGCTCGTGGCGAGGTCGTTGTCTTGAAACGCCGGGTTGTTGAGGAAGTACGCCAGCGGCGTGCTCAAATCGCTTTCCAGCGGCACGGCCCGGCCTTTGACGCGCGTATCGGTGTTGGCGAGCGGATCGTAAAGCTCCAGCGAAGCCGACATCTCGCGGTTCCGCCGCGCGTCGCGAATCCGTAGGAACGCGGTGACGGGAAAGCTCAGGTCCGGCGGATAATAGCGCTCCGTCGCCGCGCCGGTATCCTTCTTCGTCCGCACGGCGATCAGCGGCACGCCCAGACCGTAGGTGCGATATTGGTTGGTCAATCCTTTGACTTCATAATCGCTCACGAACTCGAAGCGATCGAAGTCGTCGGCCTTCCACGTGTTCGCGCGGATGTCGACGGTCAGGTCGACCGTGTGCCCGCCGACGGCGCAGCGATGGGTCGCTCCGGGCTTGAGCAGCCCGCGCTTGGCCATGATCCGCAGCGCCCCTTCGAGCGACTGGTTATACAAGTCGCACGCGCCGCGGAACTGCGGATCGTACGGATTTCGCGAGAAGCTCAGCCGCTCGTCGAACAAATACAAATAGGCATTGGCCACCGCGGTGCCGTACAGATCGACCGCCCGTTCCGGCGCGGTAAGTTCCGCCTTCTTCCCGGCGATGTACGACAATTCCGCGATCGCAAACTGCACCTCCGGCAGCGACTCTTCCGCGTTAATCTCCTGTAGCTTCGCAATGGCGGGCTGCCAGTCGCCGGAAAGCTCCTTCTTAAGATCGTAACGCCGCAAGATTTGCTGCGTGCGGTCCGTCGCTTCCGGTCCGCCGTGTGAGACGAGCTTGAGTTGCGTCGCCAGCGGGTTGTACGGCGTCTTGCGGAGCGAAACGCCGCGACCCCCGCCAAGGCAACCCGTGCAAGCAATCGCCGCCACGCACACAAAAACCGCGAGCGTGCTTACACTGTGGATGCGCCCCCGTCCGCGATGCTGGAAAGTGCCGGTCGCGCAGGCGCCGGTGGACACCGGGACGAAGCGAACGTCGAGCGTCGATGCGGCGGCGCGCATGGCAAGGGCGTCCTAGGTACGGTCCGCGAACGGGACCTCCGAGAAGTGGGGCGGGAGCATAGAAAAAACGCGGCGAATCGGTCAATGCCAATCTGAAGAGCGGCGAATCGCCGTTTGGGCGTCACGATTGTAGGTGGGAAAATCGGCTGTGATTTGGTACTGTCTGTCGGATTGCCTATTTTCCGCTTTGATTGCAGGAGGTTTGGCC